>CAZGCB010000013.1:8008-38675 GCA_964524065.1 uncultured Caulobacterales bacterium
GGGCCCCCCCCCCCGCCCCCCGGCGGCGGGGGGGCCCCGCCCCGCCCCGGAGCGGGCCTCCGCTTTGCCGCCCGCGGACGGCGCGACGGCCTTGGCCGCCGCGCTGCCCTGGGACGAGCCATGTGCGCTTAGGCCGCTGGTGGGCGCGCCCATGCCCCCGCCATTCATCATGCCGCGTAGGCCTCCACCGCCGGCAGGGCGCGGAACGGCTCGGTTTGTTTGGGCTCATCGAATTTGTAGCCGCGATTGAACACCGTCTCGATGTAGTTTTCGCCGCCCGACGCCATCGCCAGCTTCTTGCGCAGCTTGCAGATATAGACGTCGATCACCTTGCCCAGCGGCCGTTCGCCATCCAGGCCGTACACCGCTTCATAGAGGGCTTCTTTGCCGACGACGCGCCCGCGATTGCGCGCCAGATGCATGAAGATGGCGTGCTCGCGGCCGGAGAGTTTCAACCGCTCGCCATGGATTTGCGGGTCCGAGCCGTCGAAGAAGACGCGAATGGCGCCCACTTCTTCGCTGGTGTCCGGCTTGCCGGCGGCGCGGCGCACCACCGCGCGCAAACGCGCGGCGATTTCGCGGCTGTTCACCGGCTTGACCAGAACATCATCGGCGCCGGCATCGAGAATATCCGCTGACATTTCCGGCGAGCGGCGCGACAGCAAGCACACCAAAGGCAACTCGTCAAAGCGCCGACGCGCCCAGCGGGCCAAATCCACCGGATTGCCCACTTCGCCCACCACGATGGCGGCGTAATTGAGGGTTTCTTCACTGCCGGAGGGAGCCAGCGAGCGGGCGTCCTCCTCCGTCATGACATCGCAGGCGATCCGTTCGCGTGCGAACACCGACGATAACGCTTGTGCGACGAGCCCTTCGGACTCCACGAGTAGAATACGCATTGTGCCGTCACCTTGCTTCTGCATGGTCCACCGACGTTTGGCCGGTGTTTCCGTGACGCCAACAAACACGAAGAGGTTTTAAGGGCGCGGCAACGTTTGAACCTCAGTTTCATATGAATTGGATTCAGGGTTTCCCAAAACTTACATCAATTTGATTGTAAATGTTGACTTTTGTCTCCGCTTAGTCGGCCTCGGGCTTCTTCGCCGACATGCGCTGGCTCCTCACGACGTTCCGATACTGCTGCTTGGGTGCGATGGCGGTCGCCACTGCGACCGCGAGTCTGGCGCAAACGCGTATCAAGGATCTCGTGGAAGTTCAGGGCGTGCGCGAGAACCAGCTGGTGGGCTATGGCTTGGTGGTGGGCCTTGCCGGCACCGGCGATCGGCTGTCCAACACGCCCTTCACCGAGCGCTCTCTGCGCGCCATGTTGGAGCGCCTGGGCGTCTCTGCTTCCGCCGATGATCTGCGCACGCGCAATGTCGCCGCCGTGATGGTGACGGCGCGCCTTGGCCCCTTTGCGCGCGCTGGCGGACAAGTGGATGTCGAGGTTTCCGCGCTGGGCGATGCGAAAAGCTTGTTGGGCGGCGTGCTGTTGCCCACCCCGCTGCAGGCCGCTGATGGCCGCACCTACGCCCAGGCGCAGGGCCCGCTCATCGTGCAAGGCTTCGCCGCCGGCGGGGAAGCGGCAAGCGTACAGCGCGGCGTGCCGACCTCTGCCCGTATTCCCAATGGCGGCACGGTGGAGCGCGAGGCCGGTTTCGCCTTCAGCGATCTCAATGCGCTGCGTCTGACATTGCGTCACGCGGATTTCACCACCGCCGTGCGGGTGGCGGAGCGCATCAACGCCAATTTCGGTCCTGTGGCCACGGCCCTTGATCCCACGACAGTGGATTTGAAGGCGCCGGCCCAATATCGCGGCCGCGAAGCCTATTTCATCGCGCAGATTGAGGGGCTCGGCGTTGATCCCGACACCGCCGCGCGCGTTGTGGTGGATGAGCGCACCGGAACCGTCGTCATCGGCGCGGCTGTGCGTCTGTCGGCCGTCGCCATCACCCAGGGCGGCATCACCATCTCCATCAGCGAAACGCCCGTCGCCTCCCAGCCTGCGCCCGGATCGCGCACCGGCGAGACCGTCGTTCTGCCGCGCAGCAATGTGGCGGTGGAGGAGGGCGGTCAATCCGCGCGCTTTGAAGTGGTGGGCGGCGCCGCGACGCTGCAGGAGTTGGTGGACGGCCTCAACGCCCTCGGCGTCGGCGCGCGCGACATCATCGCCATCCTCGAGGCCGCCAAGGCCGCCGGCGCCCTGCACGCTGATCTGATTGTGAAATAGGGGGAGACGCCGATGAGCTTGCCCGCATCCATCGCCCCCGCCGCCCTGTTCGCCGCGGACCAGGCGCGCCAGTCCAACGGGCCGATGCGTCCCGAGGATCCCACGCGCATTGAGAAGGCGGCGCAGGAGTTTGAGGCCGTGTTCATCGGCCAGATCCTCAAGCCGATGTTTGAAGGGCTGTCGACCGATGGGCCCTTTGGCGGCGGTCCGGCCGAAGAAACCTGGCGTGGCTTTTTCCTCGATGCGGTGGCCGACGAAGTGGCCACCGCCGGCGGGATCGGCGTGGCCGATATGGTGCGTGCCGCGCTGCTGGAGGCCGACGCGCCCGCCATGAGGGAGGATGGCCATGCCGATGGGTGATCCGCCGTCCAAGCCCCGCACAGATCCGGCCACGGACGTTCACGCGGCCGGTGAGTCGCCTGCGCAGGCCGACGCGGCATCCGCGTGTGACGCCGGCGCTGAGGATATCCCGCCCAAGCTCGCCGCACGCATCGCGGCGGTCACCGCGCTAGCTGACGATGTGGAGGCGGCCGCCGCCCGTTTGCATGCGGGCCGGACCGATTGCATCGCCGCGGACGCCAGCGCGATCTCCGCGCGGGTGACGGCGTTGGAGGAGGCCGTAGCGGGCGAGGCGTTGGAAGACACGGCGCGCGCGGCATTGCAGGCGCCGCTGGCGCGGCTGGACGCAGCGTTGAGCACGCACCAAGCGCTGGTGGACGCCCTGCGCACAGCGGCCGCGGCCTTGGTGGCGCAGGCTAAACGCGAGCAACGCAAGCGCGCCGGCGGCGGGTTGTATTCCGCCGAGGGCGCGGCCGCCTACGCGTCAAACGCCGGCGGCCGCGTGTTGGGACGGCTGTAGCGATTAGCCCCCGAAGCTGTACACCAACGCGGCGCGGCTGACGGTGTCGGTGCTTTCCGTCAGCGGCGGCGGATCGGTCACATAGGTCACCTCCACCGAAAAGCGTGCGGCGAACCCGCGGGCCAGATCGGCGGTCAGCGCCGCTTTGTTGAAGTATGTGGTGTTTTCTTCCGTCGCGGTGATATCGGTGTCGTTGCTCAGCGTGACGCTGTCATTGACTTTGTTCGAGTAGCGACTGGCCAGGCGCAGGGCGGCGCTGGTGAGTTCTTCGCCGCCGGGCACGTCTTCACGCTCCCAGCGATAGCCCGGGCCGCCGGATACCGACCAGGTCACGGCATCGGTTTTGACCACGTCGTATCCGACTCCTGCTGACAGCAAACCACGATAGTCGTAGCCGCTGAACTGGTCGACTTCGTAGTCGATGTCGCCAAAAACATAGAGGCGGTCGCTCAAAAGCCTGTTGTGCTCATAGGAGAAAAACAGACGGTTGGTGGTTTCTTCCGTGGTTGTGCCGCCGACATCCGCCGGCGCCGCCACTTCGCTTTCGCCATAATCAAAGACGAACTCGGCGGTGTGGCGCGTGCGGTTGATTTCACGTTGGATTTTGGTGTCGACGCCAAATTCCTGCGATTCGGTGTTCCCGGACCGTGTAGCGCCGCTGACGGACGCTTCGATGGTCCAGACTTTTTTTTCTTCGGCCTGTTCTTCTTCGCTCGGCGGCTCATCTTGAGCCCAGACCGGCGCGACGCACAGCGCCGCCAGCGCCGGTGCGGCGAACATATGGAAACGTCTCATGGTGGATCGACCCCTCATTGGCGATGTGTCACTTATGAACACGAATGCCCCCAATTCCTTGCCGGAGGGTAAATTGGAAAACCTGTCCTTAAACAAGAGCGAGATGCGGTTGCTGGATGATTTGGACGCCGCCGCCGAGTCCATGGTCATGACTGTCAAACAATGGTCACAAACCAACAGCGGCAGCACACACTATGAGGGGCTGCAGCGCATGCGCCCCCTGCTGACGGACGCGTTCGCGCCGGTGGAGGCCGAGCTCAGCTGGCGCGAGCTGACGCCCTCCCAAGTGGTTGATGCGAAGGGGCGGACCCGCGCGCACGAGCATCCCCCCGCGCTGGAGGTGCGCCAGCGGCCCGATGCGCCGATCCAAATCGCCATGACAGGCCATTATGACACGGTGTTCCCTGCCGATAGCCCGTTTCAAGAGTGGCGCATGTTGGATGATGACACCCTCAACGGCCCCGGCGCTGCGGATATGAAAGGCGGCATTCTCGTGCTCGCTCAGGCCCTCCAGGCCTTGGAGCGCCATCCCAAGCGCGATCAGATCGGCTACACGGTGTTGCTGTCCCCCGATGAGGAGATCGGCAACCCCGCCAGCGCGCCGCTGTTGGCTGAGTTGGGCCAACGCGCGCATCTGGGCATGACCTATGAGCCGGCGCTGGCCGATGGCGGCTTGGCTGGCGCGCGCAAAGGCTCTGGCAATTTCCACCTGGTGGTGCACGGGCGCGCCGCCCATGCCGGACGCGAACACGCCAAGGGCCGCAACGCCATCGCCGCGGCGGCGCAGTTTGTGGTCGCTTTGCAAAGTCTCAACGGCCGGCGTGAGGGCGTGACCTTCAATGTGGGCGCGGTCTCTGGCGGCGGTCCGCTCAATATGGTGCCGGATTTGGCCGTCGCCCGCTTCAATGTTCGTTTGCAGAGCGAGGAAGATCAGCCCTGGCTGGAAGGGGAGATCGCGCGGTTGGTGCGCGAGATCGATGCGCTGGACGGGATCAGCGCCGTCCTGCATGGCGGGGTCACGCGTCCGCCCAAGCCCATGAGCCCGCAAAACGCGCGCATGTTCGCCTGGACCAAAGCGGCCGGCGCGGCTGTGGGGGTCGATGTGTTTTGGCGGGACACCGGCGGGGTGTGCGAAGGCAACAATCTGTGGGCCCAAGGCTGTCCCAATGTGGATACGCTGGGCGTGCGCGGCGGGGCCATCCACACGCCGGATGAGTTCGTCATTCTCTCCAGTTTGCCGGAGCGGGCCAAGCTGTCGGCGGCCCTCTTGTTCGCCTTCGCCGATGGGCGCTTTGACGCCGCCGGCGCTCGCGCGCCATAGGGCGAAGCGACAAGACGCGCCCTCGGCGCACGCCGAGGGGTTTGGAAGTTCACACGTTCACGGGTATCGCTGTCGCCGTCACAAACCGATGGCGACACCCCATGAGCCACTTTCTCGTCCGGCCTGCGCGGTCTTCGGACATCGATGCGTTTTTGGAGTTGGCCCGGTTATCGGGGCCCGGCTTCACCAGCCTGCCTGAAGATCGCGAACGGCTTGCGGCCAACCTGGCCGCCTCCGAAGCGAGCTTCGCCGATCCGGATTTGGACGCCGCCCAGCGCCATTACATTTTGATGCTCGAGGATGGTGACGGCCAGGTCGTCGGCTCGGCTGCGCTAAAAGCCAAGGTCGGCATCACGAAGCCCTTCTTCAACTTCAAGATTTTCAATGTCAGCCAAGCGTCCTTCGCCGCCAACCGGCGCTTTGACATGGACTTGATGCTGCTCATCAACGAATACGCCGGGTGCACAGAGATCGGCACGCTGTTCACACGCCCAGAAGTGCGCGGCGGCGGCGTCGGGCGTATGCTGGGCCAAGCGCGCTATATGCTGATGGCGGCCGCGCCGGACTGGTTCGCCCCCAATGTGGTGGCCGAGTTGCGCGGGATCGTGGATGAAGCGGGGCAGTCTCCGTTCTGGGATCATCTGGGCGCACGCTTTTTCCAGATGGACTTTGCTGAGGCTGACAGGCTCTCCGCCGTGACGGACAGCCAATTCATCATCGACCTCATGCCGAAATACCCCATTTACTTGGAGCTGCTGCACCCAGAGGCGCGCGCCGTCATTGGCGCGGTCCATCCGGACGGTCGCGGAGCGATGAAATTGTTGCGCGATGAGGGCTTTCGCTATGAGCGGGTCATCGACATTTTCGATGGCGGTCCGGTGTTGAGCGCGCCGCGCAGCGATGTGCGCACGGTGCGTGAAAGCCGCCGGCTGACCGCGGTGGTCAGCGCGCAGACGCCCGCCGGCCCGCCGGTGTTGGTCTCCAACGACAGGCCCCAGCATCTGGTGGTCATCCGCGCAGCAGCCCATATCGACAACGACCAAGTGGGTTTGGACGCTGCGACGTTGGAACGTCTTGATCTTGCGCCGGGGTCGTCCGTGCGCATCTGGCTCGGCTGAGCTTGTCCACGTCGTCTTTCGTGTCCCGATCCGTGTCCCGCCATGGAGCTGCCCTCATGACACCGTCCTCAGAGCTTTACATTAACGGCGGATCGCGCGCGGCCCGTGGCGCGCCCTTCACCTCCGTCGATCCGGCCCGTGGCGAGATCGTATGGGCGGGCGCGGCCGCGCCGCCCGCCGATGTGGGCGAGGCGCTCCAGGCCGCGCGCATGGCGCAACCGCATTGGGCCCGCACGCCGCTGAGCGAGCGGATTGCACGGATTGAGGCGTTCCGCGCGGCCATCAAGACCCAGGCGGAGGCGCTGGCCGCCCAAATCGGCCGGGAGATGGGCAAGCCGTTGTGGGAGGCGCGCACGGAAGTCGCCGCGGTGCAGTCCAAAATTGCGTTGTCCATCGCGGCCCATGAGCAGCGCACTGGCGAACGCCGCCAGGACATGCCCTTCGGCCACGCGCAGCTCAGCCATGCGCCCCATGGCGTGATGGCGGTGCTCGGTCCTTACAACTTCCCGGCGCACTTGCCTAATGGCCACATCGTGCCAGCCCTTTTGGCGGGCAACACAGTGGTGTTCAAACCCTCTGAGCTGACCCCGGGCGTGGGGGCGCTGATGACGCAGGCATGGGAGGAGGCGGGCTTGCCGCCAGGGGTGCTCAACCTGGTCCAGGGGGGACGCGAGACAGGCGCGGCGCTGCTCGCCGGAGATGTTAACGGCGTCCTCTTCACCGGATCGGTGGAGACGGGATTGATGATCCATCGCACCTTCGCCGGTCGGCCCGATGTCATCCTGGCGCTGGAGATGGGGGGCAACAACCCGCTGGTGGCTTGGGACGTGCAGGATGTGGAGGCGGCTGCGTTGATCGCCCTGCAGTCGGCCTTCATCACCAGCGGCCAACGCTGCAGCTGCGCCCGCCGCCTCATCATCGCGGAGGGGCCGGAGGGCGATCAGGTGTTGGAGGCGCTCACCGCGCTCATGGACCGGGTCCGCATCGGCCCCTGGGATGCTGAGAGCGAGCCCTTTATGGGTCCCCTGGTGACAGCGCAGGCCGCCCAGCGCGTGCTGGACGCCCAAACGGCTCTCACCGGCGCCGGCGCGGCGGTCATTCGTGCGGCCAAGACGGGGGCGGGCCAGGCCTTTCTGTCACCTGGGCTGGCGGATGTCTCCGCTATTGAAACCAAAGACGAGGAGGTGTTCGGCCCGCTGCTGCAGGTGCGTGCGGTGCGCAGCTTTGACGACGCCGTGGCCGAGGCTGGCGCCACCCGCTTTGGCCTAGCGGCCGGACTGATCAGCGATGACGCTGATCTGTGGACGCGCTTCCGCCAAGAAGTGCGGGCTGGGCTGATCAACTGGAATCGCCCCACCACGGGCGCGGCCTCCAGCATGCCCTTTGGCGGGCCGGGATTATCCGGCAATCACCGCCCCAGCGCCTATTATGCTGCGGACTATTGCGCCTATCCGATCGCCAGCCAGGAGGCTGAGACGCTGGAGGTCATCCCGGCGCGCGGGCTGGGCTGACGCTGAGCATCAGGCGGGCGGCTGAACGTCAGGGCGAGGCTTAGGCCTCGACCGCAAAGCCCGCCACATCCTCCGGCGTGTTGAGGGCGATCCCCGTGGCGTCCGGCGCGGTGCGCTTGAGCATTTGCGTCAACACCTTGCCGGCGCCGACCTCCACAAAGGTGGCGACGCCGCCGCCATCGGGGCCGGCCGGGTCCGCCATCCACTGCACACTCTCGCGCCAGCGCACCGAGGCGGTGATTTGCTGCACCAAGAGGCTGCGGATTTCATCGGGGTCTTGTGTCGGACGGGCGGTGACATTGGCCACCACCGGCACGCTGGGCGCTGCGATGGCTGCATCCTTCAGCACGGCCGCCATCTCATCGGCCGCCGGCTGCATCAGCGAACAATGGAAGGGCGCGGACACCGGCAGCATCATGGCTTTTTTGATACCCAGATCGCGGGTCTGACCGGCGGCGGCCTCCACCGCGGCCTTGGCGCCGGCGATGACGATTTGTCCCGGCGCATTATCGTTCGCGATTTCGCACGGCCCATACATGGCCCCGGCGTCGCAGGCGGCCTTCGCTTGCGCCATATCCGCGCCCAGCAAGGCCGCCATCGCCCCTTCGCCCACCGGCACGGCGACCTGCATCGCATCGCCGCGCGCACGCAGCAGCTTGGCGGCATCGGTGATCGACAGCGCGCCGGCCGCCGCGAGGGCGGAATATTCGCCCAAACTATGGCCCGCGACAAAAGCGGCCTGCGTCACGTCCACGCCATGTTCCGCCTTCAGCGCCGCCATCACAGCCAGGCTCGCCGCCATCAGCGCCGGCTGCGCGTTGGCGGTTAGCGTCAGCGTGTCCGCCGGGCCCTCAAACATCAGCTGGGAGAGTTTTTCGCCCAGAGCATCATCGACTTCTTGCAGGATGGCGGCGGCTTGCGGATAGGCGTCGGCGACGGCTTTGGCCATGCCGGGAGCTTGGCTGCCTTGGCCGGGAAACACGAAAGCGAGGGTCACGGGGCGCGTCCTTGGCTGGGGGTGGAAATCGGGACGGGGGCGCTGTCTCGATGCGCGATGCGGCGCGTGAAAGCAAGCCGCTTGCCGCGAGCCCGCCCGGCGTGTATGGACACCGCTTGCTCCTGCGGTTCCCAAGGACAGCAAGATCAGCGGATGCGCCGCCTGATCCCGAGGGAAGCCATCGCGCGGTCGGCCGCCCCTTCGTCGGTCCGTGCGCCGCAGGCGGATGAAGGGAAGAGCGATGCCTCTTTACGAGCATACCCTGATCGCACGTCAGGATATTTCTTCACAACAAGTCGACGCCCTGGTGGAAGAGGTCAAAACCCTCCTCGCGGAGCATGGCGGCGAAATCGTCAAAAACGAATATTGGGGTCTGCGCAATCTGCAGTACCGCATTCGCAAGAACCGCAAGGGCCATTACACGCATCTGGGCGTCAACGCCCCAGCGCCGGCTATGGCGGAGCTGGAGCGTCAGCTGCGCATCAATGAAGACGTGCTGCGGTATATGACGATCCGCGTGGACACCATCGATGCGGACACGCCCTCTCCCATCCTCGCCAAGCGTGAAGAGCGCCGCCGGCGCGATCGCGATGATCGCGGCGATAGGGGAGACCGCGGCGATCGCGGGGATCGGCCCCCGCGCGAAGACCGCCCCCGTCGCGAGAACCGCGACGAAGGCTGACCCCACACACGCCCTCCGGTCGGCGCGGTGAGACGCGACGCCGGACCGCACTGAGAAGGATGCCGTCATGGCTCAAAACAGTTTGAACATCGCCAATCTGCCCACCCGCCGGCCCTTTGCCCGTCGGCGCAAGGTGTGCCCGTTCTCTGGCGACGCCGCGCCGAAGATCGACTACAAAGATCCCAAGCTGCTGCAACGGTATATGTCCGAGCGGGGCAAAATCGTCCCCTCGCGCATCACCGCCGTGTCCCAGAAAAAACAACGCGAGCTGGCCCGCGCCATCAAGCGCGCGCGCTATCTCGCGCTTTTGCCCTACGCCGTGGAGTAGCCCGCCATGCATGTGATCCTTTTGGAACGGGTGGAGAAGCTCGGCGTGATGGGCGATGAGGTGCGGGTGAAGGACGGCTTTGCGCGTAATTTCCTGCTGCCCCAAGGCAAAGCGCTGCGCGCCACCAAGGAAAACCGGGCCCGCTTTGAACGTGAGCGTGAAAGCCTGGAGAAGCAAAACGCCGAGCGGCGCACCTCCGCGCAGGATGTGGCGCAATATCTCGATGGTCGCTCTTATGTGTTGATCCGCCAAGCCGGCGAGAGCGGCCAGCTCTATGGCTCGGTGTCCTCGCGCGATGTGATGGACGCCATCACCGCCGACAACATCCAAGTCACCCGCTCGCAGGTGATGCTGGACATGCCCATCAAGGCCGTCGGCATCCATTCCGTGCGCATCCGTCTGCACCCCGAAGTGGACTGCGCGGTGGACATTAATGTCGCGCGCACGCCGGACGAGGCCGAACGTCAAGCCAAGGGTGAGGACGTCATCGCCGCGCAGGCCGATGAAGATCGCGCCATCGCCGAAGCGCAGGCCGCCGAGCTCTTCGCCGCGGGCGAGGAGCGCGAAAACGAGGGCGTGCTCGTCGCCGGTGAAGAGGGGGAAGACGCCCCGCTCGACGCCGATGGTGAAGGCGAGGGGCCGCAGACCTAAGCCCAAGCTCTGCAGGCGCGTCGCGCCGTAAGCGCCACACGCACTGAAGTCGTGAACAAAGCCTCCGCCCGCCAGGGCGGGGGCTTTTTTTGTTCACACGCTCTCCCAGAACTTTCCCCAAACATTCCCCAGGCATCGGCCGAACGCTCTGTGAACGAACAGACTCCGCGTTTACGACTCGTTAACCCTCGCCCGGCGTACTACCCGTCCGCCGTCGCCCCCCGCCAGGGCCGCCGCGATCTGACCGCGCCGGAAGAAGTCCGCCGCCGATCGCCGCGCTTGGGGATGAAACCGCGTCGGCGCGCTTGAGCGAGGTAGAACACGCGCCATGGCTGACGCACCGACACTCGATTTCCATGCGCCCGAGGCTCCCGCCATCGAGGCGACGGCTCCGCACAATATCCCTGCAGAACAAGCGGTTTTGGGCGCCGTGCTGTTCGACAATGAAACGCTGCATCGCGTCGCGGACTTTCTGCGTCCGGAGCATTTTTATGAGCCGGTGCATGGCCGTGTCTATGAGGCCGCCAGCGCGTTGATCCAGCGCGGCGATGTGGCTGACGCCATCACCTTGACGCCGCTGGCGCAGAAGGACGAGGCCCTCAAGGCGCTCGGCGGCGCGGACTATCTGGTGGAGCTGATGGCTGGCGCCGCCTCCGCCGCCACGGCCGCCGATTACGCGCGCTTTGTGTATGACTTGGCGCTGCGTCGCGAACTCATCCGTGTGGGGGGCGACATTGAAGCTGATGCGCGCGCCAATCATGACGACAAAGCCATCGCCCTGATCGAGCAGGCCGAACGCAAATTGTTTGGCCTCGCCGAAAGCGGCACCGCCAATCGCGGCTTTGTCTCCTTCGTTGATGCGCTGTCGGAGTCGGTCAAACAGGCCGCCGCCGCCTATAAGCGTGATGGCGGGCTGTCGGGCCTCGCCACCAAGCTCACCGATCTCGATCAGCAATTGGGTGGTTTACACCCGTCCGATCTCATCATCCTGGCGGGCCGACCCTCCATGGGCAAAACGGCTTTGGCCACCAACATCGCCTTCAACATCGCGCACGCCTATCGCCTCGGCCGTAATGAGGCCGGCGAGGAAGTGCCTGAAGATGGCGGGGTGGTGGGCTTTTTCTCGCTGGAGATGTCTTCGGAACAGCTGGCGACGCGGATTTTGGCCGAGCGCTCTGGCGTGCCGTCGCACTTCATCCGCCGCGGCGATTTCGATGAGCGCGACTGGGACGCCATGGTGGAGGCCGCCGCCAATATTGAGGCCGCGCCCCTGCACATTGACGATACCGGCGGCATCTCCATCGGCCAGCTGGCCGCGCGCGCTCGCCGCTTGAAGCGCACCAAGGGTTTGGGCCTCATCGTGGTGGATTATTTGCAGCTGGTGACGCCGTCCTCGGGCAAGAAATCCGACAACCGCGTGCAGGAGGTGACGGAGGTCACCAAGGGCCTCAAAGCCCTGGCGAAAGAACTCAATGTACCGGTGCTGGCGCTGGCCCAGCTCTCCCGCCAGGTGGAGCAGCGCGACGATAAGCGCCCGCAACTGTCAGACCTGCGGGAATCCGGTTCGATCGAGCAGGACGCCGATGTGGTGATGTTCGTCTATCGCGAGGAATACTACGTCAAACGCCGCGAGCCGAAATCGAAAGAAGGCACTGACGAATATGCCCAATGGCTTGAGGAGTTGGAGGGCGTGCGCGGCAAGGCGGAAATCATCATCTCCAAACAGCGCCATGGGCCCATCGGCACGGTGGAAGTCGGCTTTGAGGAGCGGCTCACCAAATTCGACAATCTCGCCCAAGAGCATTCGCGCGAGGCCGCCCAATTCGAGCAGCAATCGCGCGAGGGCGGCGCGGTCCGCATTGGCGGGCCCGCCGCCGCCGGGCCCGGCCTTTAAGCGCTGCGCCGCCGTGCGGCGGGGCGGGCACACGACGGGCGGAGCGTCCGCCCCTAGCGGCCTGTCGCCGCCGCGTGGCGCAGAAATCGCGGCGCGGTATCAACATTTTATGTGTGTATTTGAGCGCCCGTCATTTTAGACTTTAGCGCTTGCGCTCGTCGGCGGCTTCCGCGGCGTGGGCGCATGGCACAATGAAGCACGAGTGGCGTCAGGATTGTGGGTGATGGTTCAGCACGCGTTTTTAGTGGACAATTCACCGCTGATGCGCCGCATCTTGATGAAGGCCATCCATGATTATGCGCCGGAGCTGGAGCCCGTTTCGGCGCAGACGGCCCACGCGGCGCTCTCTTTGATCACCGTCATCCAACCGGCGATCGTGTTTGTCGCTGGCACCTTGCCGGACATGCCCGGCGAGGACGTTGTGGCCCGCTTGCGGGAGGCGGGGTGTGCGGCGCCCATTATCGCGTTGGTGGGCTTTTGTGATGAGGAGCGGTACCGCAATCTGGTCGGAGCGGGGGCCGGCTATGTTCTGCAAAAGCCGTTCTCGTTTTTTGACATCCAAGAAGCGCTGCAGCTTGCGACGGGCCGTGAGCCGCATTTGCGGATTTTGATGGTGGATGATTCGCACGCGCAGAGGCGGGTGGTCGCCGCCACCCTCGACGCCATCGATATGGAGATCCAATGGGAGGAGGCCCGCGACGGCCCGGAGGGCCTGCGGGTGTTTTTATCGCGCCACTTCGATTTGGTGATGCTGGATCTCAACCTTCCACGGCTCAGCGGCGCGGATGTCATGCAGGAGATGCGCGCCGCGCGCCCTGGCGTGCATGTGGCCATTCTCACAGCGGACCCTGAAAGCCGCTTGGCGCAATCGGCCCGGGAGGCCGGCGCGGATGCCGTGCTTTCCAAGCCGGTGGCGCCGCCGGATTTGGTGGGCTATGTGCTGTCAGCGCTCGCCAAACAAAACGCCGCCGGCAAGTACCGCGCGGCCCGCTGACGCGCCGCGGCCGCCTCGGGCGCGGTGTGACAGAACCCGTTGAGGAAGTCGTCCTAAGCTTTCGCCATGGTGTCAGACACAGCCGCTCCCATACCCGCGCCGCGCGGCGTCCCTCTAGCCGCCGCGGCCCCGGGCGCCAACGCGCGGCCCCGTTTGCATATCGATTTGGACGCGCTTGTCGCCAATTATCGTACGCTCGAAGCGGCGGCGCCCGGCGCGGCCGTGGGGGCGGCCGTGAAGGCTGACGGCTATGGCTTGGGCGCTGCGCTTGTGGTGCGGGCGCTCAGCGCCGCCGGCTGCCGCGCGTTTTTTGTCGCCAATGCGCAGGAGGGCGCGCAGCTGAGGCGCGCCCGCGCGGCGCCGGCGGAGGCGCGCATCCATGTCTTGGGTGGGATTTTTCCCGGTGATGAGCCGTTTTTCGCGGAGCATGCGCTGACCCCCGTGCTGAATACGCGCGATCAGGTGCGGCTATGGGCTGAGGCGCGTGCGGCCTGGCGTGCGGCCGGCCCAGCCAGCCTGCATGTGGACACCGGCATGAACCGGCTGGGGCTCAGCCTGGCGGAGGTGGAGGAACTCCTCACAATGCCGGATCTGCTGGCGAGCGCTGGCGTGGACGTGCTCATGAGCCATTTGGCCTGCGCCTCCGAACCCGAGCATGGGCTGAACGGCTTGCAGCGTGAGCGCTTCCTCGCCATCGCGGCGCGCCTAGGCCCCCATGCGCCGCAGGCGCGGCTCAGCCTCGCCAATTCCGCCGGCGCGTTTTTAAGCGCTCATGGCGGTGTCGACTATGCCTTGGACCTGGTGAGGCCGGGCATCGCGCTCTATGGCGGCTCACCCTTTGACCCCGCCGTTTCGCATCCGCCGACGCCGCTGCGGCCGGTGGCGCATCTGTTTGCGCCCATTCTGCAAGTGCGCGACGTGGCCGCGGGCGACAGCATCGGTTATGGCGCGACCTTCACCGCGCCGGCGCCCATGCGCGTGGCCACGGTCGCCATCGGATATGCGGACGGCTTCTTGCGTGCGGCCGCCGCCGGCGGCTATGGGGTTCTGGCGGGCGAGCGCACGCCGATTGTGGGACGCGTATCCATGGATCTGATCAGTGTTGATGTGAGCGCCGCCGGCGCGGCCGCGCGACCCGGCGCTTGGGTGGAGTTTCTGGGCGCGCACGCCGATCTTGAGGATCAGGCCGTGGCGGCTGAGACCATTTCCTATGAATTTTTAACCCGCTTGGGGCCCCGTTGCGAGCGCAGCTATAGCGGAGGGGCGGTGCAATGAGCGTTTTGGACAGCGTCTTGGCCCCCGTGCGTTCGGTGGGCGGCGCGACCCTGGCCACCATGCAAGCGGCCGGCGCGGTGGCGCTGTTCGCCGCGCGCGGGCTGTCGGCGGCGTTCAGCCCGCCCTTTTTCTTCGGCCAGCTCAGCCGTCAGCTGATCCGCATCGGCTATTTCTCATTGCCGGTGGTGGGGCTCACGGCGCTGTTCACCGGCGCGTCTTTGGCGCTCAACATCATTGCCGGCACCGACCCCACCGCCATCGGCATCATCCTGCCGACGGTGATCGGCATCGGTATCACGCGCGAGCTGGGCCCGGTGTTGGCTGCGCTCATGCTGGCGGGGCGCGTCTCGGCCGCCATCGCGGCGGAAATCGGCACCATGCGCGTGACCGAGCAAATCGACGCGCTGACCACGCTGTCCACCAGCCCGTACCGGTATCTCATCGCGCCGCGCATTCTGGCGGGCCTGATCGCCATGCCCTTGCTGGTGATTGTGGCGGATTTGATCGGGATTTTGGGCGGGTATCTCATCGCGGTTCAGGTGGCGAACATCCCCGGCGAGATTTTCATCCAGCGCGTGGATGACACCATTGACGCCGGCGACATCATGTCCGGCCTCATCAAGGCGGCGGTGTTCGGCCTCCTGCTGACGCTGATGGGCTGCTATCACGGCTATACCAGCCGCGGCGGCGCCCAGGGCGTGGGCCGGGCCACCACCAATGCGGTGGCTTCGGCGATGATCCTCATCATCGCCGCCAACTATGTTCTGGGATCGGTGTTGTTGGACTCATGAGCACTCAGCCGAAAATCCGCGTGCGCGGCCTGAAAAAAGCCTTCGGCCCGAAAAAGGTGCTCAATGGCGTCGATATGGATTTGGACGCCGGCCAGTCGCTGGTGATCATTGGCGGCTCCGGCACCGGCAAGTCCGTCACCATCAAATGCATTCTCGGCCTGCTGCGCCCCGATGAGGGGGAAATCCTCATTGATGGCGAGGACGTCACCCGCCTCAGCGAAAAAGAACGCCAGGAGCGGATGTCGAAATTCGGCATGCTGTTCCAAGGCGGGGCGCTGTTTGACAGCCTGAAGATCTGGGAGAATGTCGCCTTCCGCCTCATCAATGCTGACGGCTTGTCTCGCGCCGAAGCGCGCGAGCGCGCCATTGAAGCGCTGGGCAAAGTGAATTTGCCGCCCGAAACCGGTGATCTGCGCCCGGCGGAACTGTCGGGCGGCATGCAAAAGCGCGCTAGCCTCGCGCGCGCCGTGGTGGCCAAGCCGGAAATCATTTTCTTTGACGAGCCCACCACGGGCCTCGATCCCATCACCGCGGACGTCATCAACGACCTCATCCGCGCCCAGGTGACGGAGCTGGGCGCCACGGCTATCTCGATCACCCACGACATGGCCTCCGCCCGCAAAATCGCCGATGAGATCGCGATGATTTTCGAGGGCCGCTTCATCTGGCGCGACAAGGCCGACGCCATCGACAATTCCGGCAACGCCTATGTGGATCAGTTCATCCATGGCCGCGCCGAGGGGCCGATCCAAGTTGACGCGCGCAAGGGGTGAGGGCGCTTAAGCCCCATCCCCCTCCAACACGCGCGGCAGCTTGAACACGACGCTTTCATCGGCGACGCGCACCTCGTCCAGCGTGATGGTGAAGCGCGCCTTGGCCTCGTCAATGATCTCATCCACCAGGATTTCCGGTGCGCTGGCGCCCGCCGTGATGCCCAGCGTGTCGACGCCATCCAGGGCGCTCCACTCCACATCGGCGGCGGTTTGCACGAGCAATGCGCGCTGTGCGCCGGCGCGCTCAGCCACTTCCACCAAGCGTTTGGAGTTGGAGGAATTGGGCGCGCCCACCACCAGCACCAAATCACAGCGCGCCGCCATGGCCTTCACCGCCTCCTGGCGGTTGGTGGTGGCGTAGCAAATGTCTTCCTTATGGGGTGCGGCGATGGCGGGAAAGCGCGCCTGCAGCGCCGCAACAATCTCCGCCGTGTCATCCACCGACAGCGTGGTTTGCGTGCAGAAGGCGAGCTGCGCCGGATCAGCGGGGCTGAACGCCTCAGCATCGGCGACGGTTTCAATCAGGCTGACGGCGCCGTCCGGCAGCTGGCCCATGGTGCCGACGACTTCCGGATGGCCGGCATGGCCGATCAGCAGGATGTGCTTGCCGTCACGATAATGGCGCTCAGCCTCCACATGCACTTTGGAGACGAGGGGGCAGGTGGCGTCCACATAAATCAGATTGCGCCGCTCGGCCTCCGCCGGCACGGCTTTCGGCACGCCATGGGCGGAGAAAATCACCGGCCGGTCGTCGGGGCATTCATCCAGCTCATCGACAAACACCGCGCCCATGGCCTCAAGCCGCTCCACCACATGGCGATTGTGCACGATTTCATGGCGCACATAGATCGGCGCGCCCCATTTTTCCAAGGCTCGCTCGACGATTTGCACGGCGCGATCCACGCCCGCGCAAAAGCCCCGCGGCGCGGCCAGCAGCACCGTCAGCGGGCGCGCCTCAGCCGCACGCGGCGCGTTGGGGGCGGGGGAGGCGATGGCGTCGGTCATGGCTTATCCTCGTCACAACGGGCCTGCGCCGGACCGCGTGCATCCACAGAAACTGTCGCACCCGGCGCTGGGGACGCGTCGCTACGTTGCGAGCGCGAACAGAGCAGAGTATGCCAAAGATGTAGCAAGTCCCCGACCACAGGAAAACGGCCAGGGACGCCATGGTCTGGAGGGGAGCGCCCATGCGCGCATGTTTCAGCTGGCTCGCCGGCGCCGTCGCCGCGCTGTCTGTGGCCGGGTGCGCCACGACGGAGCCCAATCCGGGCCCGTGCCCGCAGGCCCTGGCGTTGTATGACGCCGCGCGCGTGGTGGAGTTTGTGGACGGTCAGGAGCGTTTCTCCAGTGTCGGCTTCACCGCCGAAATTGAAGCGGTGCGTACCTTCTGCAAATATGAAAGCGATCGGCCCATCCGCGCCTCGGTGGAGATTGATATGGGCTTCGGTCGCGGCCCGGCCGCGGAGGGTCGCGTGGCGAACTACACCTATTGGGTCGCGGTGACGCGCGCGAATGTGGCGGTGATCACCAAAGAGTTTTTCCCGCTCACCGTGCGCTTTGATCGCGATGAGCAATCGGTCTATCAGCGCGAAACCATTGAAGAAATCATCATTCCGCGTGCGGGCGACAATGTGTCGGGCACCAATTTTGAGATCATTGTCGGCTTTGACGTGACGCCGGAGCAGCTGGCCTTCAACCGTGAAGGCAAGCGCTTCACCATCCAGTCAGGCCAATAGGCGCTGCGGCGCAGGACAGGAACGCAGGCATGACTGATGTGGCCGAGGCGGGCGCGCCCGCGGCGACAGCGACAAGCGCTTCCCAAGCCCCTGCCGCGGCATCCCGAGCGCTGGCGGATCGGTTAAGTGCGTTGGCCGCAGCGGCCTTCGAGCAAGCCGGCGGCGCGCCGGAACAGGCGGCCCAATGGGGCCGCGTCATGCGCTCTGACCGGCCGGATCTTGCGCCGTTTCAGTGCAACGGGGCCATGGCGGCCGCCAAAGCGCTGAAGCAAAACCCGCGCGCCATCGCCGCCGCCGCCGCGCAAATTCTCGCGGATCAAACGGACATCGCCGCGGTGGATGTCGCCGGGCCCGGTTTTCTGAACATCACGCCCGCCCCGCATCTGATCATTGATCGTGCGCAAGCTCTGGCGGGTGACGCCCGCGCTGGGGCCGGCCGCGTCGCTGAGCCGCAAACCATCGTGCTCGATTTTGGCGGCCCCAATGTCGCCAAGCCCATGCATGTCGGGCATTTGCGCTCCGCGGTGATCGGCGATTGTCTGCAAAGACTGATGAAATTCCGCGGCGATCAGCTCACCAGCGACATTCATCTCGGCGATTGGGGCCTGCAAATGGGCCATCTCATCACCGAGTTGGAGGACGAACAGCCCGACCTGCCATACTTCGACGCCAAAGCGAGCGGCCCATTCCCGGCCGAGCCGCCGGTGACGCTGGACGATTTGGCGCGCCTCTACCCCCAAGCCTCCGCCAAGGCCAAGGCGGATCCGGAGCGTCTGCAGCGCTCGCGGCGCGCCACGGCGGCCCTGCAAACGGGACGGGCGGGCTATCGCGCTTTGCTGCAGCATTTCATCGATGTGTCCGTCGCGGGGCTCAAGCGCGATTATGCGACGCTGAATGTCAGCTTTGATTTGTGGAATGGCGAGAGCGACGTCGATCCCCTGGTGCCGGATGTCGTGCAAGCCTTCGCCGATGAGGGCCACAGCGAAAACAGCGAGGGCGCGCAAATCGTGCGTGTCGCCCGCGAGACTGACAAGAAGGAGCTGGCGCCGCTGATCCTGGTGACGTCCGAAGGCTCGGCGCTCTACGCCACCACCGACCTCGCAACGATTTTAGATCGCGTGCGCCAGTTCAATCCTGATCGCATTTTGTATGTGGTGGATCTTGGCCAGTCCGATCACTTCGAACAGGTCTTCCGCGCCGCCGATAAAATCGGCTGGATCGGCGAAGATCGTCTGGAACATATTAAATTCGGCACGGTGAACGGTGCCGATGGGAAGCGTCTGCGCACCCGCGAGGGCGGGACGTTTCGCCTGTCGGACTTGGTGAGCGAGGCGCAAACCCGCGCCCGCGCCAAGGTGGAAGAGGCGGGTCTGGCCGGCAATGTGTCCGAGGACGAACGTCACATCATTGCTGAGCAAGTGGCCCGCGCGGCCTTACGTTTCGCCGATCTTCAGAATGTGCGTACGACGAATTACGTGTTTGATCTGGATCGCTTCACCAGCTTTGAGGGCAAGACGGGTCCCTATCTGCTCTATGCCGCGGTGCGGATGAAATCCCTGCTGCGCAAAGCGGTGGAGGAAGGCGCGGTGGACAGTCTCGACGCCGCTGCGGACCCAAGCGCGATCGCGCCGGCGGCGGCGGAAGAAATCGCTTTGGTGCTGGAGGTGGACAATTTCGACGCGGCGCTTGTCGCCGCGTATGACAAGCGCCAGCCACACCATGTTTGCGAGCACGCCTTTGCGCTCGCCCAGGCCTACTCCAAGTTTTACGCGGCCTGTCCCGTGCTGGCGGCTGAGGATGAGGCCAGCCGCGCCTCACGCCTCGCGCTGACGGCGTTGACGCTGAAGCAGCTCATCCTCACGCTCGATTTGCTGGGCATCGACACGCCCGAGCGGATGTGAGCCCGCGCGTAGGCGCGGCGCCGGTGGCGCGGGGACCACGCCATGACTGAGACGCAAGTGCTGTGGGGTGCGCCGGCTCTGTTTGTGGCGTTTTGGTGGGTGATCTCAATCCTCATCGCCCGCTTGGGCGGTTGGACCCAATTGGCGGAGTGGTACGCCACCAATGATGACTTCCCGGCCAAGCGGCTGCATTTCCGATCGATGCAAATCGGCATGGCCAGCTACAGCAACGCCATCACCATCGCGCTCGATTCCAACAGCCTTTATTTGCGGCCCTTCCTCCTGTTCCGCCTGGCGCACGCGCCTTTGAAAATTCCGTATCGCGACCTCACCGCACGGGTGATTGAGGGCCGCCGCGGCCGCCATGTGACATTGTCCGTTGCGCGCGCCCCGGAGCTGACCCTCACCCTCACGCGCGATGTGGCCGATGCGATCCAAAAGGCTTCCCATGGCGGCTGGACCTATGGACCCTCTTAAGCGCGCGCCCACCCTGACGACCGAGCGGCTCGTTCTGCGCGATCACCGTGTCACGGATCTCGACGCCTGCGCCGCGATGCGCGCTGACGCTGAGGTGGCGCGCTTTATCACCGGTGATCCCATTGGACGCGGCGACACCTGGCGGCGTCTTTTGTCGACGGCCGGGCATTGGGCTTTGCTGGGGTTCGGGTATTGGGCGGTCGAGGAGCGGGCAAGCGGCCGCTTTGTGGGGGAGGTGGGCTTGTCGGACTTCAAGCGCGACGCCGCTCCGAGCTTTGAGGGCGCGCCGGAAATCGGCTGGGTGTTGGCGCGGTGGTCCCATGGTCGCGGCTTCGCCACCGAAGCGGCGCACGCTGCACTGGCGTGGATCGACGCGGTCCATCGTCCGCCCCGCACGGTCTGCATGATTGATGAGGCCAATGCCGCTTCTGTGCGGATCGCCGAAAAACTGGGGTATCGCCGTTATGGCGAGGCGGATCTGGGAGACTGCCTTGTGAGCCTGTTTGAGCGTCGCCCGACGCCCAGGGATTGATTGACGCCCGCCCAGACGCAACGTTAAGTTTGCTGCGCTGTGCAATCGAAGGGTTGGCGGCTGACAGAACGGCCCAGCGGGAGAGTTCGACTCAGTCTAAGCACAAGACGAGGTCGACGCCGAAGGCGCAACCGCCCCGGAAACGCTCAGGTCCAAAGGACCGTTGGGATCCGAAACGCTGGAAAGTGATGCTCTGCGGCCCTGGCTGTCATGAGCATCCGCCGAAGGAGCAAGCGATCTGAGAGGCGGCGTGTGACACGCCGGTTTGAGGGTCGTCAATCTCTCAGGCCCGACGACAGCGGGGGCGGCGCCGATCCCATAGGGGGCGGTGCGGCTGTGTCGTCGGAGCGCTTATGACTGAGCTAACTGTTGATTTGCACACCACGCCGCTGCATGCGCTGCATCAGCGCTTGAGCGCGCGCATGGTGGAATTCGCCGGCTATGACATGCCGGTGCAATATCCCGATGGCGTGTTGGCGGAGCATCGCTGGACGCGCGAAAGCGCCGGCCTGTTCGACGTCTCCCATATGGGCCAAGCGTTTCTGGTCGGGCCGGATCACGCGACCACGGCGAAGGCCATTGAGGCGCTGACGCCGATGGACGCCCGAGGCCTTGCGCGCGGTCAGGCGCGTTACACGCTGCTGATGAATGAGACAGGCGGCGTTCGCGATGATCTCATCGTGACGCGCCCCGCCGATCCGCAACAGGAAGGCGCGCTCTTTCTGGTCGTGAATGCAGCGTGCAAGGACGCCGATTTCGCCCATATCCAGGCCAATCTGCCGGCTGGCGTTTCTTTGCAAACAAAACCGGATCTTGCGCTTTTGGCGCTGCAGGGACCCAAGGCGCGCAGTGTTATGGCGCGCTTGGCGGCGGAGGCTGCGACGCTCCCCTTTATGACGGCGAGCGCCGCCATGATCGCCGGCGTTTCGGTGGGGGTCAGCTGTTCCGGTTACACAGGCGAGGATGGTTTTGAGATTTCCGTGGCGGCTGACAAGGCTGCGGCTGTGGCGGCGCTATTACTCGAGCAGGAGGAGGTGAAGCCCATCGGCCTTGGCGCGCGCGACACGCTGCGCCTGGAAGCCGGCCTGTGCCTCTATGGTCATGATTTGGATGAAACCACTTCGCCGATAGAAGGTTCGCTCATCTGGGCCGTCGCCAAACATCGCCGCGAAGCCGGGGCCTTTCCCGGCGCGGACCGCGTGGTGCGCGACATCGCAGAGAAGCCGGCCCGCAAGCGCGTCGGCATCTTGCTGGAAGGCCGGGCCCCGGCCCGTGAGGGCGCTGAGATTTGGAAAGACGGCGCGCAGATCGGCGTCATCACCTCCGGCTCCTTCGCGCCCAGCCTCGAGCGTTGCATCGCCATGGGCTATGTCCCGCCGGCCCATGCCGCGCCCGACACGCCGCTGGAGATCCGCGCCCGCGGGCGCGCCCTCATCGGTCATGTCACCCGCATGCCGTTCGTCCCGCACCGCTATTTCCGAGGCTGAGCCTCGCCGCCATCGCGTTCACGTCTATTTGCAACGACTATTGAGGGGGAGCCCGCCATGATCGCCTATTTCACTAAGGAACACGAATGGATCCGCGTCGAAGGCGATGTGGGGATTGTCGGCGTCACCGCCCATGCGGCCGAGCAGCTCGGCGATGTGGTGTTTGTCGAGCTGCCGGCGGTGGGCAAAAGCGTCGCCCAGAATGGCGAAATCGCCGTGGTGGAGAGCGTCAAGGCCGCCAGCGACGTCTACGCCCCCGTCGCCGGCGAGGTGGTGGCGGTCAATGACGCCCTCGCCGACAAACCGGAAACGGTGAATGAAAGCGCCGAGGAGGCGGGCTGGTTCTTTAAAATCAAAATCGCCGATCCGGCGGAGCTGAACAGCCTCATGGACGCCGCCGCCTACCAAGCCTTCATTGCGGAGTAACTGGCCCGATGCGTTATCTGCCCCTCACCGACGCCGATCGCGAAGCGATGCTGCAAGACATCGGCGTCGCCTCCATCGATGAGCTGTTCGCCGACGTCCCGCAGGCGGCGCGCTTTGACGGCCCTATTGCGGGCCTCCCGCTGGTGCAGGGGGAGTTGGACGTCACGCGCCACCTGTCAGCCTTGGCGGCGCGCAACACCGCAGCCGAAGACGCCGCCTTTTTCTGCGGCGCCGGGGCCTATCGTCACCATGTGCCCGCCAGCGTCGACCACATCATTCAGCGGTCGGAGTTTTTGACCGCCTACACGCCGTACCAGCCCGAGATTTCCCAGGGCACGCTGCAATATCTGTTCGAATTCCAGACCCAAGTCGCCAATTTGATGGGCCTCGGCGTCGCCAACGCGTCCATGTATGACGGCTCCACCGCCTGCGCCGAAGCGGTGCTGATGGCCGCGCGGATCACCAAGCGTACCAAGGCGGTGTTGGCTCCCGGCCTGCATCCCCACTACGCCGCTGCGACCAAAACGTTGGCCAAGCATCTCGATATCGACATCGTCCAGGCGCCTGCCGCCCTCACCGGCGATGACGCCGCCGGCGCGCTCATTGACGAGCAGACCGCCTGCATCGTCGTGCAAACGCCCAATGTGTTCGGCGCTTTGGTGGATCTGGCGCCCCAGGCCGAAGCCGCTCACAAGGCCGGCGCGCTGCTGGTGGCCGTGACCACCGAGGCCGTGTCCCTCGGCCTCATCAAAAGCCCGGGCGAGATGAGCGCGGACATCGCGGTCGCCGAAGGCCAATCCATCGGCAACGCGTTGAATTTCGGCGGGCCCTATGTCGGCCTCTTCGCCTGTAAGGACGATCGCGGGTTCATCCGCCAAATGCCGGGCCGCCTCGCGGGCGAAACGGTGGATGCCGACGGCGCGCGCGGTTTTGTGCTGACGCTGTCAACACGCGAGCAGCATATCCGCCGCGACAAGGCCACAAGTAATATCTGCACCAATTCCGGCCTCTGCGCCCTGGCCTTCACCATCCATATGACGCTGCTGGGGGAGGCGGGGCTGCGCCGGCTGGCCATGCTGAATCACGAGCGCGCGGTGGAGGCCGCCGAGCGTTTGGCGCAGATTCCCGGCGTCAGCCTGGAGACGCCGACCTTCTTCAACGAATTCACGCTGAAGCTGCCGCAAAGCGCAGCTGAAACCGTGTCCAAACTCGTCGAAAAGGGTGTGATCGCGGGTGTTCCCGCCAGCCGCCTCTATGGCGCGTCTGCGGGACATGCCGGCTTGTCCGCCGTGGATATCTCACGCCTCCTCATCATCGCGGTGACGGAGATGAACACTGAAACCGACATCGCCGCCCTTGAGGCGGGCCTGCAGGAGGCTTTGACCCATGCCTAAAATCAATCGCAAGACGGCCGAGGTCATCGAGCGCCAAGCCTATCCCGGCCGGCTGCTGCCGCGCACCACGGGCTGCTTTAAGACGCGCCTCAGCGACGCCGGCGGGCTGACGCAATTCGGCCTTGGCGAGGTGGAGCTGAAGCCCGGCGCGTCCACGGGCCTCTATCACTGGCACGAGGCCGATGATGAGCTGATCTACATCCTCGAAGGCGAAGTGGTGATGGTGGAGGGCGATGTCGAAACCGTCCTGCACGCGGGTGATTGCGCCACCTTTAAAGCGGGCGTCGCCGTCGGCCACACCTTCGAAAATCGCACGGACAAGAGCGCTCGTCTGCTGGAGGTGGGCCCGCGCGGCAATGAAGAGACGGCACATTATCCGGGCCTCGACATGACGTACCGCCGCGCTCCGGACGGCGAACAATGGTTTGAAACCAAGGATGGCCGCACCCTCAACCCTGAGGACGAAGTGGAGCGCATCGCCGATCCTTTGGACCTCAAACCCAAATCCCCGCTGGACATCGCCTAGGAGCGCCCCATGAGCATGAACACCCAAGGCCGGCCCTCCCGCCCGAACGCCGATGTCGCAGTGCTTGAGCGTCACGCCGCCTCTCACGCCGGACACACGCCGCGCCAGGGGCAGGGGCTGTTGCAGGACGAGGCGTTGCTGTTTGAAATCGGCGATGCGGCCAAGAGCGGCGTGGATTTGCCGGAACCGAAAACGGGGATTGCGCCCGAGACGGGAAAAAACGCCCGTTTGGGGGGATTAGAACGCACCGCGCCCATCGGCTTGCCGGGCCTGTCAGAGCCGGAGGCGGTACGCCATTATGTGCGCCTGTCCCAGCGCAATTACGCCATTGATTTGGGGCTGTATCCCCTTGGCTCCTGCACCATGAAGCACAATCCGCGTCTCAATGAGAAAATGGCGCGCCTGCCGGGATTTGCCGACATTCACCCGCTGCAGCCCGAAGAAACCGTGCAGGGCGCGCTCGGCCTGATGCAGGAATTATCCCACTGGCTGATGACGCTGACCGGCATGCAGGCGGTGGCCTTGTCCCCCAAAGCCGGCGCCCATGGCGAGCTTTGCGGCATGCTGGCCATCCGCGCCGCGCTCGACGCCAAGGGGGGGACAGCGCGGCGGCGGGTGCTGGTGCCGGAAAGCGCGCATGGCACCAACCCGGCGACGGCGATTCAGTGCGGCTTTAGTGTTGATGAAATTGGCGCGGATGCCACCGGCCGCGTCGATATGGATGAGCTGAAGGCGAGGTTGGGTGATGATTTGGCCGGCATCATGCTGACCAATCCCAACACCTGTGGCTTGTTTGAGAAAGACATCCGCGAGATTGCGGATTTGATTCATGGTTCCGGCGGATATTTCTACTGCGACGGCGCGAATTTCAACGCCATTGTAGGACGCGTGAAGCCCGGCGATCTCGGCATCGACGCCATGCACATCAACCTGCATAAAACCTTCTCCACGCCCCATGGCGGCGGCGGTCCAGGCTCGGGGCCGACGGTGTTATCGGAGGCTTTGGCGCCCTATGCGCCCTTGCCGTATGTCGTTGAAGAAGAAGGAAAACTGCGCCTGGTGGAGGCTGAGGCCGATGCCGCCGGCGATCCCTTTGGTCGCATGGTGGCGTTCCATGGCCAGATGGGCATGTTCGTCCGTGCACTGTCCTATATGCTAAGCCATGGGGCTGATGGGCTGCGGCAAGCGGCCGAAGACGCCGTGTTGAACGCCAATTATGTGCTGGCTGGCGTCAAAGATGTGATGACGCCCGCCTTCTCCGGGACCTGCATGCATGAAGCGCTTTTGGATGATCGCTTCTTAAAGGACACAGGGGTCAGCACTCTCGACTTCGCCAAGGCCATGATCGATGTCGGTTACCACCCGATGACGATTTATTTTCCTCTGGTGGTCCATGGCGCGATGCTGATCGAGCCGACCGAAAGCGAATCGCGCGCCAGCTTGGATCAGTTTATCGCCACACTGCGGTCACTGGCCGCTGCCGCCCAGCGCGGCGAAACAGCGCGATTCAGCCAAGCCCCGCAAGCCGCGCCGCTCAAGCGCCTGGATGAAACCCGCGCGGCCCGCCAGCCCGTGCTGCGATGGACGCCGACGGTGGAAACGCCTTCGGTCGCTGCAGAATAAGGGCTGTAGACCGCACCAAGGCTTCCTAAATATCCGACAGGACGATGGCCTGTCGGGGGGCTCAGCCGCGTCCAAAGCCGACTCGGGACCCACATATCCGAGCTGCAGTGATGTGATAGAAAGCCATTGTGCCGGGGAGGGGGACCTGTTTAGACTTAGTTTATCGGAAATCAATAAGATAGACCCGCAATCGGGAAGGGTCTGGCCCCATGCGTTATGTTGCTCGTGCACTCAGTTTGTTTGTCACGCCTGGTCAATCAGCGTTCGGTCTTGCTGACATGATGGTGTGGGCGGTGCGCCATGTGACGGCGCTCATCGGACTGATTTGTGTGATTCTCGCCCTGCCGGTGGCGCTGCTGACCCCCATCATCCCGGTGGGGCTGCCGCTGTTGATCCTCGGCTTAGTGCTGCTGGTGAACTCGTCGGAAACGGCCAAGCGGATCTTTTTCCGCTGGGTGAAGCGCTATCCGATCACCTCGCGCCCGCTACGGACCATCATGCGCCGCCGTTCACGCAAATAGGCGGCGCATTCCCATCATCCCTATGAGTTGAACCGTCGCGCCCCGTGCACGCAGCCGGTGCGGGCCGGTGGCGAAGAGCCGCCAATCCCGCAAAATCATGAGAAGACAGTTTTTGCGACGCCGGTCCATGACCGGATCGCCAGGGCGCGCGAGCTAGGCGACGGGGTCGCGCAAGCGGCTGGCGATTTCGGTCACCGACGCGTCGAACAGGCGGTCACGGCCCGCCGCATCCACCACATCCGCGAGCACGGCTTGCGCCGCCTGGGCGGCCAAAGCTGCAGCCTGATTGCGCACTTGCGCGGCCGCTTCGGCTTCGGCTTGAGCGATTTTGCGCTCCGCCATGGCGGTGCGGCGCTCAAGCCGTTCGGTCAATTCCTGGCGCATGGCGGCCGCCATGGCGTCGGCTTCGCGCCGCGCGCGCTCGACAATGTCGCGGGCTTCTTGCTCCGCCGCGCGCTGCCGGCGCTGATACCCAGCGAGCACTTCCTGCGCTTCCTCGCGCAGACGCCGCGCCTCCTCCAGCTCATCGGCAATGGATTTGGCGCGCTGATCCAAATTCCGCGCCATCATGCCGGGAATGCCGAGATAAGCGAGCACACCCAAGAACGCGGCCAACGCGATGAGCGCCCAAGTGGTGGGGTCCTCCCAGCCATGGGGCAGCTTGAGAAGCTTGTCGAAGGCTGTCATCGCCGTGCCATCCGTTCTGTATGCGTGCGCTGCGACCCGTTAAAGCGTCGCGTCAGGTGCGCGATGCGTTATCCACCGCCTGGCCCAGTCGCACGGGATCGGCGGTCGCGCCCGCCAGTTTTTCCACAATGTCCCCCGCCGCTTCCACGGCGATGGAGCGCACGCTCGCAAGCGCGGCATCCGCTGATGCACGAATGCGTGTGTCCGCATGTTCGGCCCGCTGGGCCAGCTCCGCTTCCACGGCGCTGGTTTCGCGCGCGATCTCCGCATTCACCGCGTCGCGGGTTTCCTGCGCCAGAGCGCTGGCTTTGGCCCGTGCGTCGGCCAGGGCTTTCTCATAGGCGGCCTGGGCGTCTTGAGCCTGTTGGTTCAGCCGCGCGGCCTCATCCAAATCATCGGCGATCTTGTCGCGCCGATCTTCGATGACGGATCCCAAATGCGGCAACAGGGAGCGCGACAGCACAAAGTACAGCAGGCCGAACGCCAGGAGCAGCCAGAAGATCTGGCCAGCCCAGGTGCTGAAGTCGAATTGCGGCAAGCCGCCGGCGCTCTCTTTGCCGGCCTCGGACGTTTCCGCCGCGAAAGCCGCCACTGGCGCCGCCAGGGCGACGCCCGCGCCGATCAAGCCGGCGCATGCGCCGCGTATGTTGGGGACGCGGGTGATCACAGCACGAAGATGATGATCATCGCGATGGCCAAGCCGAACAGGCCGGTGGCTTCGGTCAGCGCGAAGCCGAGCAGCAGGTTGGGGAACTGGCCCTGCGCCGCGGAGGGGTTGCGCAGCGCGCCGGTCAAAAAGTTGGAGAAGATATTGCCGATGCCGAGGCCGGCGCCGAACAGGGCCAACGCCGCGATGCCCGCGCCGATGGCTTTGCCGAGTGTGGCGACTTCACCTGCTTCCATGATGATGCTCCTTGTCAAACTGGGGCGCGCCGCAGGGCCGGCGGGCCAGTATTAGTGGTGTCCGTGAACGACGTCGTTGAGGTAGATGACCGTGAGGATGGCGAAAACATAGGCCTGCAGAAAAGCCACCAAAAACTCCAGTCCGGTGACGAAGAAGGCGGCGAAGAAGGGAAGGATGGCCACCATTTTGCCGACGGCCGTCACGCCCAGCATGGCGACGAAGCCGCCAAACAGCTTCAGCAGGATGTGCCCCGCCAACATGTTGGCGAACAACCGGAAGCCCAAGGTCAGCGGACGCGCCAAAAACGAGATGATCTCGATGGGCGTCAAAATCACATACATCGGCCAAGGCACGCCCGACGGCGCGAACAAGCGCAAAAAGCCGAGGCCTTGTTTGTACATACCGAAGATTATGACCACGCTGATGGAGATGAAACCCAGCGTCAGCGTCACCGCCAACTGGCTGGTGACGGTGGGGAAAATCGGGATCATGCCGAGCAAATTGCATGTCAGCACGAACATGAACAGCGCAAAGATGAAGGGCAAAAACCGCATGCCCTCTGGCCCGATGATGTCGCGGATCATGCCGGCGACAAATTCATAGGCCATCTCCGCCACCGATTGGAGGCGGTTGGGCACCATCGTGGCGCGGCGTCCAGCCAACGAGAGGAAGAGGACGATCACCCCTGTGGCGACGAGAGAGAAGACGCCGACATTCGTCAGCGACAAATCGAGGCCCGCCACCGGCCCGATGGGCGCAATGGTCTCAACCTTAAACTGTTTCAGCGGATCCAGAGCCACGCTCTACGCCCCATCCTTATGCGACGGCGGATCGGGAGGCGGTTGCGCGTCCCCGGCGTCCATCGCCGCAGCTTGCATTTTCACCGCCGCGCGAATGGCGTTGCGTACGCCCGCCGCGAAGCCAAAAAACAATCCGACAATCCAGAACCAGGGGGAGCCGCCGAACAGCCAACCCACCCCATAGCCCAGGGCCGCGCCTACCAAGACCGCCGCCACCATCTCCACAGACAAACTCAAAGCTGCGCCGATAGCCGAACCCGTTTGTGAACGGGGCGCAGGCTTTGGATCTTTTTGCGCCAAAGCCGCACCCAGCGCGGCGCGGCGGCGCTCAAGATCAGATGGATCGTCGTCGGAGTGTGACATGGCGGCAGACCGCCCCCCGTCATCAGTCGTGCGGACGCTAATCACCGCCCAAAACGAAGTCAAGGCGGTGCATGCGCCGCACAAAGCCCGGTTTTGCTTACGAAGATCTTAACGATCGCCGGCCTCGGTCCCGTGATCGGCGTCCGTGCTCGCTGCGGCGTCGGCGTCGTGTGGCGCGGCGGACGCATCCGCGGCCTCGGTTGCAGCCGGTTGCGTCGGCGACTCAGTGGGTTGCGCGGCCTCAGGCGCGGGGCCGGACGCCGCAGCGGCGTCGCCCAAAAGCGGCTCGATCGCCGCCTCGAAATCCGTCAAACTGCGCAAGTCCCGACGCACCACGCCATCGAGAATGAAGGACGGCGTGCCGGTGATGTCATAATCCTGCTGAGCGCGCTCCGCGCCCTCATAAATGGCGTCGATGGCCGTTTGGTCCTCCAAACAGGCGTCGAATTGCGGTTCGCTGAGGCCCGCATTGCGCGCGATGCGCAGATAGGCTTCGCGGGCGCCGCCTTGCTGGGCCGCGCGCATGAGGGGCGCACGTTGGGCGAACAGAACGTCCAAGACGTCAAAGTAGCGTTCGCGTTCGACGCAGCGCGCTAGGAGGAACCCGGCGAAGGCGAGCTGCGCCGGCGGCGTCGGGAATTCGCGAAAGATGAACCGCATCTGACCCGTGTCGATGTATTTTTCTTTCAGGGTCGGAAACACGTCCTTGTGGAAGGTTTCGCAATGCACGCAGGTGACCGAGGCGTACTCGATCAGCGTCACGGGCGCGTCGGCGGCGCCCAACACGAAATCCCCGGTTTCCTCTTGAGCCAAGGCGCCTGCGCCCGTGCCGCCGCTTGAGCGCTCACGCCACATCACCGCCGCGATCACCGCCGCCAGCCCGAGACCGAGCGCGGCGCGGCGATCGGTCAACAGGCCCTTGAGCCCCGTGGCGTCGCCCGATGTGGAAGGGGTGTCGGTGGGCGTGCTCATGGTCGTCTCCCCTGGGGGTGAGAGCCGGCGCTCAACAGACCCCGTCCCAATTGCTTCAACGCCGCTTTCTACCCCGGATCGCGCACACGCTCTAGCGTT
>CAZGCB010000014.1:0-37487 GCA_964524065.1 uncultured Caulobacterales bacterium
ATTTGCTGATCGGCTTTTGGTACAAAAAATCCAGCGCGAATGCCGCGGCCATCAAGGCGTTTGTCGTCAACCGGGTGGGCGATTTCGGCTTTGCGCTCGGCATCATCGCCATCTTTGCGGTCTATGGGACGGTGGAGTTCACGCCGCTGTTTGACGCCATTAAGGGCAATGCTTTGGTGCAGCCGGCCTGGCTGGACGCGCCTGTGCCGGCACGCGAGGTCACCATGGCGTTCCTGGGCTTGGAGTTCCGGGCGCTGGAGCTGATCGCGTTCCTGTTGTTCATCGGGGCGATGGGCAAGTCGGCGCAGTTCTTCTTGCATGTCTGGCTGCCGGACGCGATGGAGGGCCCGACCCCGGTGTCGGCGCTGATCCACGCCGCGACCATGGTGACGGCCGGCGTGTTCCTGGTCTGCCGGGCCTCCTCCATCTACGAATACGCGCCGGCGGCGGCGATGATCGTGACCGCCATCGGCGCGGTGACGGCGCTCTATGCTGCGACGGTGGGCCTGGCGCAGAACGACATTAAGCGCGTGGTGGCCTACTCCACCTGTTCGCAGCTGGGTTACATGTTTTTCGCGGCGGGCGTCGGCTCCTATGGCGCGGCCATGTTCCACCTTTTCACTCACGCCTGGTTCAAAGCGCTGTTGTTCCTCGGCGCGGGCGCAGTGATCCATGGCCTGCATGATGAACAGGACATGCGCAAAATGGGCGGCGTCGCCAAGCGCATGCCGTGGACATGGACGTTCATGTTGATCGGCACCCTGGCGCTGACGGGCGTGGGCATTCCGGGCACATTCTTCGGGTTCGCCGGCTTCTTCTCCAAGGATCGCATCATTGAAGACGCGTTCTTGGTGGGCCAGGACGGCTCGCAGATCGCCATGCTGGCCTTTTGGATCGGGGTGATCGCGGCCTTCCTCACCAGCTTCTATTCCTGGCGGCTGATGTTCATGACGTTCCATGGGACGCATCGCGGCCCGCAGGAGGTCATCGCCGCCGCCCATGAGGCGCCCTGGGTCATGCGCGGGCCGCTGCTGGCGCTCGCCGTCGGCGCGGTGTTTGCGGGCGCGCTGTTCTACCCGCAATTTGTCGGCAAGAAGCAAGAGGGCTTTTGGCGCGACAGCCTCTATGTCGCCTATGACGAGCATGGTCATGGCGCGCATGGCGCCGACGCCGCCTATGGCGCATCGGCTGTGGACACCGTCGATGCCGATGCGGCTGGGGCGGACGCCTATGGCGATGCGGCGCACAGCGCGGGCGAGCACGGGGCCGATGGCGGGCCGCCCGTTTATGTGCCGCACGATTTCCCGCTCTGGGTGTTGTGGGCGCCGGTGTTGGTGACGGCCTTGGGCTTTGTGTTCGCCTGGTTCTTCTATGGCCTCAATCAGGGCCTCGGCGCGCGTATCGCCGCCAATGGGGGGCCAGTGCATGCGTTCTTGTCGCGCAAATGGTTCTTTGATGAACTCTATGACGTCATTTTCGTGAAATTCAGCCGTCTGCTGGGCGATGTGTTCTGGAAGGGCGGCGATCGGGGGCTCATCGATCGCTTCGGTCCCGACGGGGCGGCGGCCGCGGCGAACCAGACCGCCAAGCTGCAATCACGCCTGCAAAGCGGATATCTGTATCATTACGCCTTTGTGATGATTTTGGGTGTGGCGATCTTCGCCGCCTTCATCCTGGTGGGCGGACGCGGGGGCGGCTCATGACGCTGGACGGTCTACCCATCCTTTCCATCATCACGTTCACGCCGCTGGCGGGGGCGTTGATCCTGTTGCTGTTCCGCGCGTTGGCGCGGGCGGAGGATGCGGACACCATCATTGCGGTGAACGCGCGTTGGCTGTCGCTGTTTGTGACGCTGTTCACCTTCGGCCTGTCGCTGTGGATGGCGCTCGGCTTTGACCCGCAGCAGCCGGGCTTTCAATTCGTGGAGCGCCATGAGGATTGGCTCGGCCCCAATATCGACTACGCCATGGGCGTGGACGGGCTGTCCATGCCGTTGGTGCTGCTGACCACCTTCTTGATGCCGCTGTGTATTTTGGCCAGCTGGACGTCAATTAAGCAACGCGTCGCAGAATACATGATCGCGTTTTTGGTGTTGGAGACGTTGCTTATCGGCGTGTTCTGCGCGTTGGATTTGGTGCTGTTCTACGTCTTCTTTGAGGGCGGGTTGATCCCGATGTTCCTCATCATTGGGGTATGGGGCGGCGCCAACCGCATCTATGCGGCGTTCAAGTTCTTCCTCTACACGCTGTTGGGCTCCGTGCTGATGCTGGTGGCGCTCATCGCCATGTATCTGCAGGCCGGCACGACGGATATTGTCTATCTGCTTACCCACCCCTTCCCGCGCGAGATGCAGACTTGGCTGTGGCTGGGTTACTTTGCGTCCTTTGCGGTGAAGATGCCCATGTGGCCGGTGCACACCTGGCTGCCAGACGCGCATGTGGAGGCGCCGACCGCAGGCTCGGTCATCCTAGCCGGCGTGCTGTTGAAGCTGGGCGGCTATGGGTTTTTGCGCTTTTCGCTGCCGATGTTCCCCGACGCCTCGTTGTTTTTTGCGCCCTTGGTGTTCGCCTTATCGGTGATCGCCATCGTGTACGCCTCGCTGGTGGCGTTTCGCCAAGAGGACATCAAGAAGCTCATCGCGTATTCGTCCGTGGCGCATATGGGCTTTGTCACCATGGGGATTTTCGCCGCCAACCCCGAAGGCGTTCAGGGGGCGGTGTTCCAAATGCTGTCCCATGGCGTGATTTCCGCGGCGCTGTTCCTATGCGTCGGGGTGATTTATGATCGCATGCACACCCGCGAGATCGCGTTCTATGGCGGGTTGGTCAGCCGTATGCCGATTTACGCCATGATTTTCATGGTGTTCACCTTGGGCAATGTGGGCTTGCCGGGGACGTCCGGTTTTGTCGGCGAGTTTCTCTCCATGGCGGGGGCGTTTAAAACGCAGACATGGGCGGCGTTTGGCGCGGCGTTTGGCGTCATCTTGTCGGCGGTCTACATGCTGACGCTGTATCGCAAGGTGATTTTTGGCGAGTTGGAGAACCCCAAACTCACGGCCATCACCGATGTGACGGCGCGCGAAAAACTTCTGTTCACGCCCTTGATCATCGCCACCATCGTACTGGGCGTGTATCCCGCCATCGCTCTGGACATCACCGGCCCGGCCGTGGACGCGCTGCTCGCGCGCCTGGGCGGCTAAAGCAGAAGGCGCGCAGCCATGGATGCGGCGACGTTACAAGCGGATTTGGCGCTGATCTGGCCGATGCTCATCCTCGCGGTGGGCGGCATGGGCCTGCTCATGGTGGGGGTGTTCGCCGGCCCGCGTTCGGCCGGAGCGGTGAACTGGCTCTCGATTCTGCTGCTGGCGGCCGCGGGCGTGGCCGCCATCGTCACGCCCGGCGGCGTCGATCAAAGCGTGATGGGCGGCGCCATCGCCGTGGATCCGCTGTCGCGTTTCGCCACGGTGTTGATCGTGGCGGTGGCGGCGGCGGCGTTGCTGTTGTCGGCGCGTTATCTCCACACCGAGGACATGCAACGTTTTGAATATCCCGTGCTGGTGGTGTTCGCCGCCTTGGGCATGGTGATCATGGTGTCCTCACGCGATCTGATCGCGCTGTATATGGGCGTCGAGCTGCAGAGCCTCTGCCTCTACGTGCTGGCGGCGTACAATCGCGATTCGTTACGCGCCTCAGAGGCGGGGTTGAAGTATTTCGTTCTCGGCGCCCTGTCTTCGGGCATGTTGTTGTATGGCGCGTCGTTGATCTACGGCTTCGCCGGATCCACCCAGTTTGCTGACATCGCCCAGGCCGAGCCCAATTTGGGCCTCGCCTTCGGCTTGGTGTTTTTGATTTGCGGGCTGGCCTTCAAGGTGTCCGCCGCACCTTTTCACATGTGGACGCCCGATGTTTATGAGGGCGCGCCCACCTCGGCCACCGCGTTCTTCGCCGGCGCGCCCAAGCTGGCGGCCATGGTGTTGTTAGCCCGCGCCTTGGTGGAGGCGTTTCCGAGTTCCGGCGCGGATTGGAGCGCCGTGATCGCACTTATTGCGGCCGCGTCCATGACGGTGGGGGCGTTTGGCGCCTTGGTGCAGACCAACATCAAACGGCTGATGGCCTATTCGTCGATCGCCAATATGGGCTTTGCGCTGGTGGCGTTGGCGGGGGCTTATGACCCGCAAACCGGCGCCATGAACCCGCGGGCGGCCGAGGGGCTGCTGATTTATCTCAGCATTTATGTGATCTCCGCCACCGCGGTGTTTGCGTGCATCCTCGCCATGCGTTGGCGCGAGGGGGCGGGGGAAAACATCCGCGATTTGGCTGGATTGTCCAAAACCAATCCGCCGCTGGCGCTCGCGTTGACGGCGTTGATGTTCTCCATCGCGGGGGTGCCGCCGCTGGCGGGCTTTTTCGGCAAGCTGTTCGTGTTTATGCCGGCCTGGGAGGCGGGCCAGCATGCGCTGGTGCTTTATGGCGTCGTCATGAGCGTGGTGGCGGCGTTCTATTATCTGCGCATCGTCAAGATCATGTGGTTTGACGAGGCTGAGCGCCCCTTCATGGCGACACCGCGGGAGCTGGTTTGGGTGGCGGGCTTTGGCGCGTTGTTTGTCTCGCCCTTGATTCTCGCACCGCCGGTGGTCGCCGCCGCACGCGGCGCGGTGACGGCCGCGGCGCAAGCGCTGCTTTGAGCGCGGCGCCGCACACGCCCGATGCGACCGGTGAAACCGCGCCGGCGCTGATCATGCTCGAAGAGACCGCCAGCACCAATGACGCCGTCGTCGCGGCGGCACTGGCGCGGCCGCCGGATGCGCGCAATGCGCCACTGTGGCTGGTGGCGCATCGCCAAACCGCGGGACGCGGGCGGCGCGGGCGCGTCTGGAGCGCGGGCGCGGGCGACCTTTTCCTCAGCGGCTGGCGGCGTGTGAACGCGGCCCCCGCAGCGGCGGCGCAGCTCTCCTTCGCGGCGGCGCTGGCGGTGGCGGAGCTGGTGGAGGCGCATGCGCGCCGCGGCGCGGTGCGGGTGAAATGGCCCAATGACGTGCTCGTTGACGGCGCGAAAATCGCCGGCATCTTGTTGGAAAGCACGCCCTTAGGCGCGGGCGATGGCCAAGATGACAGCGTCGCCTTGGTCCTTGGCATGGGTGTCAATCTACGCAGCGGCCCGCAAGGCCTGGATCGCCCGACGGCGCGCCTTGCGGATCTCTGTGAGGGGGCGCCGCCGACACCCGCCGCCGCGGCGCGATTCATCATCAGCCGGTTTGAAGCGTTGACGGCATCTTGGGCCCAAGACGGCTTCACCGCGCTGCGTACGCCATGGCTGGCGCGCGCGGCCTGGCTGGGCGAGACGATCCGAGTCTCACAAGGAAATGATGTCTTGGAGGGCGTGTTTGAGGATCTGGACGCCGATGGCGCCCTGGTCTTGCGTGTCGCCGACGGCCATAAGCGCATCACGGCGGGCGAGGTGTTCGCCGTCTTTGACGATGAGTGAATGCAGGCGCTGTGACGGCGCGCCGATGCCGCGCGGTCTGCGGAGGAAAGTCCATGCTGCTGACCATTGACGCCGGCAACACCAACACCCTGTTCGCGGTCCATGACGGGACCGAATGGCGCGCACGCTGGCGGGCGGCCACCAACACACAGCGTACGGCCGATGAGTATGCGGCCTGGCTGTTGTCGTTGATGGGGCTCAGCGATTTGGGTTTTGACGATATCAGCGGCTGTGTGATTTCGTCGGTGGTGCCGCAATCGGTGTTCCATTTCCGCAATCTGGCGCGGCGCTATCTGGAGGTGGAGCCGCTGATTGTCGGTGAGGATGGCCTTGATATCGGCGTGGAGGCGCGGATCGACCGGCCTGAGGAGGCGGGCGCGGACCGGCTGGTCAACACCTTGGGCGCTCATACGATTTATGGCGGGCCGCTTTTAGTGGTCGATTCCGGCACGGCCACCACTTTCGATGTCGTGACTGAAGACGGCGCCTTTGGCGGCGGCGCGATAGCGCCGGGGATTAACTTATCGCTGCAAGCGCTTTATGAAGCTGCAGCGAAATTGCCACGCGTCGCGATCAAAAATCCTGGCGCGGCCATCGGAACCAACACCGTGAGCGCCATGCAATCGGGCCTGTTCTGGGGCTATATCGGTTTGATTGACGGCTTGATCGCACGCATGCGCGCGGAAATGGCGCCGCAAACGCGGGTGATCGGCACGGGCGGCGTGGCGTCTCTGTTTCAGGGCGCCTCGGAGCAGATTGAGATTTATGACGCGGACATCACGATCCGCGGACTTTTGGAGATTTGGCGGCGCAATCGCCGCATGGAATAGAACTTAATAGAATAAAGGAGACGAGACTGGCTCGTAAAAAGACCGCTGCAAAAGGCGGCGATGAATTCGTGTTTCTGCCATTGGGCGGATGCGGCGAAATCGGCATGAACCTCAACCTGTATGGCTTTGGGCCGGAGGGAAATCGCAAATGGATCATCGTCGATTGCGGCGTGACCTTCGGCGATTCCACCACGCCCGGCGTGGAGGTCATCACCCCTGATCCCAGCTTCATTGTGGAGCGGCGTCAGGATTTGCTCGCCATCGTGCTGACCCATGCCCATGAGGATCATATGGGCGCGGTCGCGCGTCTGTGGCCGCAGCTGCGCGCGCCGATATACGCCACCCCTTTCACGGCGTGGCTGGTGCGCGATCGGCTGAAAGAGGCCGGGCTTCTGGGTGAAGCGAAAGTGCATGACATCGCTTTGGATGCGCGCTTCGATATCGGCCCGTTTGATTTGCAGCTGATCACGCTGACCCACTCCATCCCCGAGCCGAACGGCCTCGCCATCCGCACCCCGGCGGGCCTGGTGCTGCACACCGGGGACTGGAAAATCGATCCCGATCCCGTCATCGGCGCCACGACCGATGACGCAGCCCTGCGCGCTTTAGGCGAGGAGGGCGTGCTCGCCATGGTGTGCGACAGCACCAATGTGTTCAATCCAGGCGAGGCCGGCTCAGAAGGTGATGTGCGCCGCGAGCTGGTCAAGGTCATTGGCGAGCAGACGGGCCGCGTGGCCGTGGCGGCCTTCGCCTCCAATGTGGCGCGGCTGGAAAGCGTCATGTCCGCCGCCGCGGAGAATGATCGCCATGTCGCGCTGGTCGGCCGCTCCATGCATCGCATGACGGCTGCGGCTAAAGCCGTCGGTCTGCTCAAGGGCGTCCCCGACACCATCGAAGAGGACGACGCCGGCTTCTTGCCGCCGGAGAAGGTGCTGTATCTTTGCACGGGCTCACAGGGCGAGCCGCGCGCGGCGCTCAGCCGCATCGCGTCGGGCTCCCATCGCAGCGTCGTGCTGTCCAAGGGCGACACCGTTCTGTTCTCCTCCCGCGTCATTCCCGGCAATGAGACGGCGATCAACGCGTTGCAGAATGGGCTTGTGGATTCCGGTATCAATGTCATCACCGACCGCCAGCGGCCGATCCATGTTTCCGGCCATCCCTGCCGTGATGAGTTGCGCCAGATGTATCAATGGGCGCGGCCCCGCGTCGCCATCCCTGTGCATGGCGAGGCGCGCCATATTGAAGAGCACGCGACCTTCGCCAAGAGTTTGCAGATCCCGGAGGCTTTGGCGCCGCGCAATGGCGCGCTCATCCGCCTGGCGCCCGGCCCGGCGGAGATTATCGATCATGTGGAGGCGGGCCGCTGGCATGCCGATGGCGCCTTCCTCGTGCCCAGCGATGATGACGCGCTGCGCGAGCGCAAGCGCTTGTCGTATAACGGCAATATCTCCATCGCCCTGGCGCTGGACGCCAAGGGGCGGCTGGTGGGCGGGCCGGATGTGCGCGCCCGCGGCTTGCCGGAAGATGAGGAGGATGATTTGCAATCCTTCCTCGATGAAGCGGCGGAAGAGGCCGGCGATGCCTACCGCACCATGAACCGCAGCGATCGCGAGGATGAGGACAAGGTCGAAAGCGTGGTGACCCGCGCCGTGCGCAAGCTGGCGCAGGAGGTGTTCAATCGCCGCCCGCTGGTGGATGCGATCGTGCTGAGGGTATGACGGAGAGGGCCGATGCTCGGACGTTTAAATCATGTCGGGATCGCCGTACCGTCTTTAGACGACGCGGTGACGCGTTATTTGGAGCTGTTCGGCGCCGATACGCCGGTGTCGGATGTTATTGAGCTGCCGGTGCAGAAGGTGCGCGTGCGCTTCGTGCATGCGCCCAATGCGGAGATGGAGCTGTTAGAGCCCTACAATCCCGACGGCGATGCCGACGCCGGGCCGATCGCCGCCTTCCTGGTGAAAAATCCGGCCGGCGGCCAGCATCATGTCGCCTTTGAAGTGCCGGACATCCATGCCGCCATGCAGCATATGATTGAGCGCGACGCGCGCGTTCTGGGCGAGCCGCGCACCGGCGCCCATGGCACGCAAGTGGTGTTCGTCCACCCCAAGGACTTTACGGGGGTGTTGCTGGAGCTGATGGAGCCGCCGGCGCCGAGCGGCCACTAAGCATGGATGCCGCCGCTTACACGCTGCGCCAGGCCGCGGGGGCGGCGGATATGGAGGCGGCGCGTCGCCTGTTTCGCGCCTATGGCGAGGAATTGGGCGTCGACCTGCATTATCAGGGCTTTGAGGACGAACTGGCGACGCTACCGGGCGCCTATGCGCCACCGGCGGGCGATCTCATCTTCGCCCAGGCCGCGGCGGGGGAGATTGCGGGCTGTGTCGCCCTACGCGCGCATGAGCCGCCGGCCATTTGCGAGATGAAGCGGTTTTTTGTTGTGCCAGCGCATCGCGGCGCCGGGTTGGGCCGGCGGCTGGTGGCGGCGATCCTCCGCTCCGGCATGGAGCGTGGCTATGAGCGCATGTATCTCGACACGCTGGAGCGGTTGGCGCCGGCTTTTGCGCTTTATCAGGCCTTCGGGTTTCAGCCCATCGCGCCTTATTATGAAGGCAACCCCATTGCGGGCGTGATCTATATGGAAAAGGTGCTCAGCAGATCATGACGGCGTTGAACATCACCGCGACTGAGGACGAGGCGTCCGCGCCGACGGCCGATGATCATGCCCATCCCATGTATCGCGACGCGTCGTCCTCGGTGACCTTTAAAAAGCTGCGCAAGCGCATTGTGCGGCAAGCCCATGAAGTGATCCAAGACTATGGGCTGATCCCGTCAGACGCCCGTGCGCGTCAGCACACAAACCCTGTCAAATGGCTGGTTTGTTTGTCCGGTGGCAAGGACAGCTACACGCTGCTGGCGGCTTTGCTGGACCTGAAATACCAGGGCGCGCTGCCGGTGGAGCTGATCGCCTGCAATCTCGATCAAGGCCAGCCCGGATTTCCCAAGCATGTGCTGCCGGAATATCTGGAGCGCATTGGGGTGCGCCATCGCATCATCACCGAGGACACCTATTCCATCGTCACTGACAAAGTGCCGGCCAACCGCACCTATTGCGCGCTGTGCTCAAGGCTGCGGCGGGGGATCTTATATCGCGTGGCGCGAGACGAAGGGTGTGAGGCGATCGTCCTTGGCCATCATCGCGATGATGCGCTGGAGACCTTCATGATGAATCTGGTGCATGGCGGACGTCTCGCCGCCATGCCGCCCAAGCTGGTGAATGATGAGGGTGATGTGATGGTGTTGCGCCCGCTGCTCTACAGCGCGGAGGCGGACATCGCCAAATTCGCGGAGGCTATGGCCTTCCCCATCATCCCCTGCAATCTCTGCGGCTCCCAAGACGGGCTGCAGCGCATGGCGATGAAGGCTTTGCTGGATAGCTGGGAGGAAAAACACCCCGGCCGACGCCAGGTGATGTTTCGGGCGCTGCGCCATGTGCGCCCGTCCCATCTGGCGGATCCGGGTATGTTCGATTTCCGCGCGCTCGCGCCACAGGCCTCAGCGCCCACGCACGCCGATGCTACGGGTGACGCGGACGCCGGGCGGCGGGCCGACGACGCGCCGACCCTATGATTTAAAGCGCGAAGGCGAGCGCCACTTCGAGCCGATCATAGGGTTTGTCTTTTTCAAACCGCCATTGCTTCACCGCTTTAAGGGCGGCGGCGTCAAACACCCCTGGCGGGCTGGCCTCGACCACTTCAGCGGCGGTGACGCGCCCACGCTCATCGATGGTGAGGGCGGTCACCACGTGGCCTTCCAAGCCGCGGCGTTGCGCCCCGCGCGGATACAGCGGAGCCACTTGCTTGACGAGGGCGGGCGGCTCGGCCGGCGCGTCCGCGAAAACCGGCGCGTGACCCATGCTGAGGAGGCCGACGGCGGCGAGATAAGACACCCAAAAACTGCGCATTGGTCCTTTTCCCACATGGCGGTGCGTCCAGCGCACAGCACGACAATGCCGCCAACACGTCAGCGAGAGGTTGAAAAGCGCATTTTTGGCGGCCGATTCAGCCTTCGCTCACCAATCCAGGCCACGTTTCAGTCCTATTTCCACATCGGTGAAGGGGCCGGATCATGTACGAATTCGCCGATGCGCTGACCTTCCCGTGGGGGCTGGCGCAGCGGGCCTGGTCGGTTCAAGACGGCGCCGCGGCGTTGGCGGTGATTTTGTGGGCGGGGTTAGGCGTGCAGCTCATGCTGGCCGCCTATCCCAAGCCCATGACGTTGCGCGCCAGCGTGGTGTTGTTGGCCACCTATCCCGGCATGTTGTTGTTGGCCTCCGCGGGCGTTGTGCTGCGCGTCTATGGCGTCATCCATGATGATGAGTTGGTGTTCTGGGCGCTGATGGTCCTGCTGATCAGCATGGGTGTGTATTTCGCGCTGTCGCAGAAGGCTTGGTTCCGCGGCGTGATGTTGGCGCTGTTGCTGTTGCCCCATGCGGGTTTGACGCTGATGTCGGTGAATGAGGATTTTTGGCCGCCGGCGCTGCTGGAAGCGTATAGCCGTTAGGTGCGGCGGCCGGCGATTGAACGGCGCCCCGTTCGCCCCACATCCGTGTCAGCGGCTGGCCTCGAAGGGGGGCGGCGCCACAAACGGGTGTCGATATGGGTATCGTGGGCGGTATCGTCACATTTCTCATTATCTGGTGGACGGTGCTGTTCGCGGTGCTGCCGCTGGGCGTGCGTAGCCAAGCGGAAAACGGCGAGGTGGCGCGCGGCAGTGAGCCGGGGGCGCCCGTGCGGCCGGAGTTGTGGCGCTAGGCGCGCCGCACCACGTTCATCACCATGGGGTTGTGGCTGGTGGCGTTCGTGCTGGTGAACAGCGGGGTGATCCCGACGCCCTAAGCGGTCCAATGTGTCGCCTGTCGCCATGGCCGCAGGCCGTTCCATTGCCAGCTTGGGCGCCCCAGTCTAAGAGCAAGGGCCCCTTATCGGCGTGCGGCCGCGCGTCGCGCAGCCACCGATGGAACCGCCATGCGCTTGTCTCAGTTTTTCTTGCCCGTGTTGAAGGAAACACCCGCGGAAGCGGCCATCGTCTCACATCAGCTGATGCTGCGCGCCGGCATGATCCGCCAGGAAGCGGCGGGGATTTACGCCTGGCTGCCCTTGGGCCTGCGGGTGCTGCGCAAAATCGAGCAGATTGTGCGCGAAGAGCAAAACCGCGCCGGCGCCATCGAATTGCTGATGCCGACCCTGCAGCCGGCGGAGTTATGGCGCGAAAGCGGCCGCTATGACGATTATGGCAAGGAGATGCTGCGCATTGTCGACCGGCATGAGCGGGATTTGCTGTACGGGCCCACGAATGAGGAAATGGTGACGGAGATATTCCGCGCCTATACCAAGTCCTACAAAGATTTACCGAAGATCCTGTACCACATTCAGTGGAAATTCCGCGACGAGATCCGCCCGCGTTTTGGTGTCATGCGCGGCCGCGAGTTCCTGATGAAGGACGCCTACTCCTTCGATTTCGATCATGCTGGCGCGGTGCATTCTTATAACAAAATGTTTATCGCCTATCTGAACACCTTCGCCCGCATGGGTCTGAAAGCGGTGCCCATGCGCGCCGATACGGGGCCGATTGGCGGGGATTTGTCGCACGAATTCATTGTGTTGGCGGAGACGGGCGAGTCCGCGGTGTTCTGCCACGCCGATTTGGTGGAGATGGCCGCGCCGGGCCCGAATGTGGATTGGGACGGGGATTTACAGCCCTTGGTGGATCAACGCACCGCGCTCTACGCCGCCACCGAGGAGATGCACGACGAGGCCGCCTTCAACGCGATCGCGGAGGACAAGCGCCTGTCCGCCCGCGGGATTGAGGTGGGCCATATCTTCAACTTCGGAACCAAATACTCTGAGCCCATGAAGGCGACGGTCAACGGGCCGGACGGGGCGGAAGTCGCGGTGCAGATGGGCTCCTATGGCGTGGGCGTGTCGCGTTTATTGGGGGCGGTCATTGAGGCGAGCCATGATGAGGCGGGGGTAATTTGGCCGTCGGCCGTGGCCCCCTTCGGCGCTGGGATCATCAATCTCAAGCCGGGCGATGCGGCGGCGGATGCGGCCTGCGAGCAAGCCTATACGGCGCTGATGGCGGCCGGGCGCGAGCCGCTCTATGACGACACGTCGGAACGGGCCGGGGCGAAATTCTCCACCATGGACCTCATCGGCGTGCCCGTTCAGCTGATCGTCGGCCCGCGGGGCCTGAAGGACGGCGTGGTGGAGGTGAAGGACCGCGCCAGCGGCGCGCGGGAAAACCTCTCCTTAGACGCTGCGCTCACGCTCATCAGCAGCGGCCAAACCATCGCCGCCAAAGCGGGCGCGCCGGCATGAGCGCACCAGCGGCGTCCCAATCCCCGTTTGCGTCCGGCGCGTCGCCTTTTGGGCGGTATGAGCGCATGTTGGCGGGGCGGTATCTGCGCGCCAAACGGGCCCATGGCGGGGTGGCGGTTATCGCGATCATTTCGTTTCTGGGAATCATGCTCGCCGTGTTCGGCCTCATCGCCACCATGTCGGTGATGAGCGGCTATCGCCATGTGCTGATTTCTAAAATCATCGGGGTCGAGCCGCATGTCTATGTGTACCCGGCACGGCCGTTGAATGTGGATCAAGCCCGCGCGGAGCTTTTGGCGGTTCCCGGCGTGGTGGATGTGGCGCCGACGGTGGAGGCCTTTGCGCTCGGCTCCACCGATGACAATGCTGATGCGGTGTATGTGCGGGGGCTGACGCCGGGGGATTTGCAAGTCCTGGACATGGTGCTGGACGGCATCGTCAGCGGGAATTTGGACGGCTATGGCCAGGGCCTCAATGGCGGCGACGAAATCCTCATCGGCGTGGGACTGGCGCGCAAGCTGGGGCTCTACGCCAACCAGCAGGTGACTTTGGTGGCGCCGAAAGGCTCCTCCACGCCCTTCGGCACGGCGCCGCGCCGTAAGACATATCGTGTGGGCGCGGTGTTCGACACGGGTAACGCGTTGGTGGATGACGCGTATGCGTTCATGCCGTTGCGCCAAGCGCAGGTGTTTTTCGGATTGGGCGACCGCATCGATTTTCTGTCTGTGCGCATTGAGGATCCGGAGGATGTGGAGGCCGTGGAGCCCGCCATCCGTGCGGCGGCCCCGCCGCTCGCCAGCGTACAGACCTGGCGCCAACGCGCGGCCAGCTTTGACACGGCGCTGCGTGTGGAGCGTACGGCCATGCGGATCATTCTGGCGATCGTGGTGTCCATCACCGCGCTGAACATCATTTCGGGCCTGGTGATGCTGTCCAAAAACAAGGCGCGTGACATAGCCATCCTGCGCACCATGGGGGCGACGCAGGGCGGGGTGGTGCGTGTGTTCTTAATGATCGGGGCGAGCATCGGGTTTCTGGGCACGCTGGCGGGGCTGATCCTCGGCGTGCTGTTTGTGATCTATATCAGTCCCATTCAAGGCATGGTCGAGTGGGTGACCGGCACGCGCGTCTTCGATCCGGAGGTGTATTTGCTGTCGCGCATTCCCGCTCGGCTGGAGTGGGGCGAGGTGGCGTTCGTCACCCTTTGGGGATTTGCCATGTCCTGTCTCGCCTCGCTGCCGCCGGCCTGGAATGCGGCGCGCAAGGACCCGGTGGAGGCGTTGCGCAATGAGTGATCCGGCCGCCGTGCAATGGGCGGACTCAACGCCCGTCGAAGCGCGCCGGGAGCCGCCCTCTCTGGCCGTGCGCGGGTTGGTGCGCACCTATGAAAGCGGTCAACACACGCTGCAGGTCTTGCGGGGCGTCGATGTGGATGTGCGCCCGGGGGAGATTGTCGCGTTGGTGGGGCCGTCTGGTTCGGGCAAGTCCTCCTTGCTGCATGCGGCCGGCCTGCTGGAGATGCCGACGGCCGGCCAGGTGTGGATTGCGGGGCGCGAGTGCTTGGCGCTGTCGGATCGCGATCGCACGCATATGCGCCGACGCCATATCGGCTTTATCTATCAATTCCACCATTTGCTCCCTGAATTCACCGCCCTCGACAATGTGGCCATGCCCCAGCTGATCGCCGGAGGCGGCCCCAAGGAAGCGCGCGAGCGGGCGGCGTATTTGCTCGATCTTCTCGGGCTGGCGGAGCGGCGCGAGCATCATCCCCCGCAGCTATCGGGCGGCGAGCAGCAGCGGGTCGCCTTTGCGCGGGCCGTGGCCAACCAGCCGGCGGTGCTGTTGGCGGACGAACCGACGGGCAATCTGGATCCGGCGACCACCCAGTCCGTGTTCAGGCGCTTGCGGGAACTGGTGCAAGCGGAAGGCGTCGCCGCCTTGGTGGCGACACACAATTTCGAGCTCGCCCGCGCCATGGATCGCACCCTTGCCTTGCGCGATGGGCAGGTGGTGCGCACCAGCTTTTAAGCCGCTGCGGTGCGTGCGGTCGGGAGCCTCCACCATCCTTTCCACAGACCGTGATGGTGCAGGCCACACAAGCGGCTTGCCGAATCCCACCCAGCCCTGATAAGAACATAAGCGGAACATTTACGGGGGTCGCCATGGCTATGTCCGCGCGCGAAGCGTCGTCCACGCCCGGCTTTGTGCATCTGCGCTGCCGCACCGCGTATTCGCTTTTGGAAAGCGCCTTGAAGGTGAAGGACATCGCCCGTTTGTGCGCGCAGGACGGCCAGCCCGCCGTGGCCGTGACGGACACCAACAATCTCTTCGGCGCACTTGAGTTTTCAGAAGTGCTGGCGGGCGCGGGCGTGCAGCCCATTATCGGCCTGACCTTGGCGGTTCGTTGGCGCGATGACGCGGCGCGGCAGAACGGATCGCCCGCAGCGGCGTTGGCGCCCGATGGCGATGTGGTGCTGCTGGCCCAGGATCAAGTCGGCTATCAGCGGTTGATGGCGTTGTCCTCGCGAGCCTTCTTGGATGTGGAGGGCGCCGCGCCGCCCCAGGTGGCCTTGGATGATGTGCTGACGCAGACGGAGGGGCTCATCGCCCTCACCGGCGGGCCGGACGGGGTGGTTGAGCGGGCCCTGCGCGCGGAGGGGGAGGCTGAGGCGCGTGAACTTCTGGCGCGTCTGGCTACGGCGTTCCCGCAACGGCTCTATATCGAGCTCCAGCGCCATGGTGCGGACCCTGAAATCTGGACGGAGGCGGCGCTGCTGGACGCGGCCGGCGAGATGGGCCTGCCCATCGTCGCGACCAATGAGCCCGTCTTCCCAACGCCGGACATGCACCAAGCCCATGATGCGCTCAGCTGCATCGCCCAAGGCTCCTTCGTTTCCGCCAAGGACCGCAAACATATCGCGCCGACGCGCCATTTCGCCAGCGCGGCAGACATGGCTGAGCGCTTCGCGGATCTGCCGGATGCGCTCGCCAACACGCTGGATATCGCTCGCCGCTGCGCCTTTCGTGTGCGGACCCATAAGCCCATGTTGCCCCGCTTCACCGGGGATGAGGGCCGTGACGAGGCGGCCGAGCTCACCGCCCAGGCCGAAGCGGGCCTGCGCGCGCGCCTCGCCGCCAATCCCCTGGCGGTTGATGAGGAAGATTATTGGGCGCGGCTGAAGCATGAGCTTGGCGTTATCATTGAGATGGGCTTTCCCGGCTATTTCCTGATTGTGGCGGACTTCATCCAATGGGCCCGCAAGCAGGGCATTCCCGTGGGACCGGGGCGCGGCTCGGGCGCGGGCTCCATCGTGGCCTGGGCGCTCACCATCACCGATTTGGATCCGCTGCGCTTCAACCTGGTGTTTGAGCGCTTCCTCAATCCCGAGCGGGTGTCGATGCCCGATTTCGACATCGATTTTTGCCAGGATCGGCGCGAAGAAGTCATCGCCTATGTGGCCGAGCGCTATGGCGCGGACCGGGTGGCGCAAATCATCACCTTCGGTACGCTACAGGCCCGGGCGGTGCTGCGTGATGTGGGCCGGGTGATGCAGCTGCCCCTCGGCCAGGTGGATCGCCTCGCCAAGCTGGTGCCCTACAACCCGGCCAATCCCGTCACCTTGGCGGAGGCTGTGGAGAGCGAGGAGCCGCTGCGTCAAGAGCGTGATCGCGACGCCGATGTGGCGCGTTTGCTGGAAACTGCGCTGCGGCTGGAGGGGCTCTATCGCAACGCGTCCACCCATGCGGCGGGCGTGGTGATCGCCGATCGTCCGCTGCAGGATATTGTCGCGCTTTATCGCGATCCGCGTGCGCCGCTGCCGGCGACCCAGTTCAACATGAAATGGGTGGAGCCGGCGGGCTTGGTGAAATTCGATTTTCTGGGGCTGAAAACCCTCACCGTATTGTCGCGGGCGGTGGGCTTTTTGCGTCAGCGCGGCGTGGAGTTGGATGTCGATCATCTGCCGCTCGATGATCCCAAAACCTATGACATGCTCGCGGCTGGTGAAACCGTGGGCGTGTTCCAGTTTGAAAGCAGCGGCATGCGCGATTTGATGCGCAAGGCCGACCCGACCAATATTGAAGATCTGATCGCCTTGGTGGCTTTGTATCGGCCGGGGCCGATGGAAAATATCCCCAAATATCTCGCTTGCAAACATGGTGAGGAAGAGCCGGACCCGCTTCATGAGAGCTTGCGGCCGATTGTGGACGACACCTACAGTGTCATCATCTACCAAGAACAGGTGATGCAAATCGCCCAGGTTCTCGCCGGCTATTCCTTGGGCGAGGCGGATCTTTTGCGCCGCGCGATGGGCAAAAAGAAAAAAGAGGAAATGGACAAACAGCGCGTCCGTTTCGTCGAAGGCGCGGAAAAAAACGGTGTCGAGGCGCGTCGCGCCGACGAGATTTTCGACGTGTTGGCGCGCTTCGCCGGCTATGGCTTCAACAAGGCGCACTCGGCCGCCTACGCCTATGTCGCCTATCAAACCGCGTATCTGAAAGCGCATCACCCGGTGGAATTCCTGGCGGCGCTGATGAGCCTCGACATCCAAAACACCGACAAGCTGGCCAGTTTTGTCCAGGAGGCGCGGCGGTTGGGCGTTCGCGTGGCGCCGCCGGATGTGAACGGCTCGGCGGCGGATTTTTCGGTGGCTGATGGGGCGATCCGCTATGCGTTGGGCGCCGTGCGCAATGTGGGCGTGGCGGCCATGGAGCACGTGGCGGCCGAGCGTCAGGCGAACGGGCCGTTCAAGGATTTGCACGACTTCGCCCAACGCATCGATCCACGCCAGGTGAGCCGTCGGGTGTTGGAGAATCTCGCCCGCGCCGGCGCCTTTGACAGTTTGGGCGTGGAGCGCGCGCAGGCGTTCGCCGCCTGTGAAACGCTGATGGCGGCGGCCAACACCGCCGCGCAGGAGCGCGACAGCGCACAAGAAAGCCTCTTTGGCGATGTTCAAGAGGCGTTGGCGCCGCCGCCGCTGCCACCGGCGGAGCCTTGGCTGGGTGATGATCAGTTGAAGGAAGAGTATGCGGCCATCGGCTTTTATCTCAGCGGCCACCCGCTGGAAGGGGCGCTCACGGCGCTGCGGCAGCGGCGGGTGGTGTTCTGCGCCGAGTTCGCCGATTTGGTGGAGCAGGGCCGCGAAACGGCGCGCGTGGCCGGCGTGGTGCGGCGCCTGCAGGTGCGCACCTCCGCACGAACGGGCGAGAAGTTCGCCTTCGCCACCCTGTCTGACCCCACGGGGGAGTATGAGGCTCTCGTGCCGCCCGAGACTTTGGCGCACAAGCGCGAGGTGCTGCAGGCGGGGGCGCATGTGGCGGGAACGGCGCGCTTGTCGGACCGTGAAGGGGAGTTGCGGCTCATTCTCGATGATGCGCAGCCGCTGGGGGATGTGTTGAGCGGCGCCTATGGCGCGCTGCGGGTGCGGGTGCAGGGCGCGGAAGGGTTGCAGGCGGTGCGCGCGCGGCTGGCGGCCTTGTCCAAACGCGGCGAGAACGGTGATGCTGGAACCTTGACCGTGCTTGCGCCGGTGGACGTGTTGGGGCGGCCGGTGGAAGTGGCCATCCGCCTTCCTGACAAAGCGCCGGTGGATGGGGCCGCCCGTGCGGCGCTTAAGACCGCTAACGGCGTGGAGGTTTTGGAGGCGGAGTGAGAACGCGGCGCGCGACGCGGCCCGCGACGAGGCGCGCGATGGGTAAGGCGATGCGGGCTCGGCGGCGGCGTGGGCGTTGGCGGCGCATCCCCGTTCGGCGTGTGTCTGCACACCAAAGCGCGCTGCGCGGCGCCAGGCGCAAAGCACACACAAAACACAGCCCTTGCAGGGCTTTGACGCGGCGCCTATAACGCGCGCATTCCTCACGCGGGAGACGGGCGCAAAACGCGTCCATCCGGTCCGGCTTGACAGCTGGAAGTTCCCGCGGCGGCGAACCGGAAAAGGAGACGAGACGCCATGGCTTTGCCGGAATTCACTATGCGCCAGCTCTTGGAGGCTGGCGTGCACTTTGGACACCAAACCCACCGTTGGAACCCGAAAATGGCCGATTTCATTTTCGGCGAGCGGTCCAACATCCACATCCTGGATTTGTCCAAAACGGTGCCGCTGATGCACCAAGCCCTGCTGAAAGTGCGCGACATCGCGGCCAATGGCGGGCGGATCTTGTTCGTCGGCACCAAGCGCCAGGCGGCGGAAGCCGTCGCGGCGAGCGCTTCGCGCTGCGCACAGTATTACGTGAACCATCGTTGGCTCGGCGGTTCGCTGACCAATTGGCGCACCATCTCCAACTCCATCCAGCGCTTGCGCGAGGTGCAAAACGTCCTCGATCAGGAGGGACCCACGGGTCTCACCAAGAAGGAATTGCTGAAGCTGACGCGCGAGCGGGACAAGCTGGAGCGCTCCCTAGGCGGCATCAAGGAGATGGGCGGTATCCCCGATTTGATGTTCGTCATCGACACTAACAAAGAAGTCATCGCCATCCAGGAAGCGCGCAAGCTGAACATCCCAGTCATCGCCGTGGTGGACTCCAACAGCGACCCCGATGACGCGGACTTCCCGATCCCCGGTAATGATGACGCCGCTCGTGCGATTGCGCTCTATTGCGAGCTGGTGGCCGATGCGGTGCTCGATGGCATCGCCGAAAGCCAAGCGGCTTTGGGCGTGGATTTGGGCGCCATGGAGAACCCGGCGGAGTTGGCCATGGAGGATGCTGCGGCGCTGGACGCCGGCGTGGCCTTGACGGGCGAGGAGCCGGTGGCTGGGGCCGACGCTGCAGTAGAGACGCCGCAGGACACCACCGAAGGCGAGAGCGCGCCGGCGTCGACCGCTGAAGCCGCCGCGGAAAACGCCGAAGCCGGCGCTTTGCCCGTTGACGCCGACGCGCCATCGGCCGAAGACCCCGCTCAGACCGCCAGCGCATCGTAATTTTTGTTGAGAAAGGACGTCCGTCCCATGGCCCAGATCACAGCCAGCCTCGTCAAAGAGCTCCGGGAGAAAACCGGGGCCGGCATGATGGATTGCAAAAAGGCGCTGTCGGAAAGCGATGGCGATTTGGAAGGCGCGGTGGATTGGCTGCGCAAAAAGGGCTTGTCCAAGGCGGCCAAAAAGGCCGGCCGTGTGGCCGCCGACGGCTTGGTGGGGGTGGGGCTGCGCGACAGCATGGGGGCGGGGGTGGAGGTCAACTGCGAAACCGACTTTGTGGCCCGTAATGACTCCTTCCAGGCCTTTGTGCGCGAAGTCGCGGATTTGGCTCTCGATGTGGATGGCGATGTGGAGCAGCTGGGCGCGGCCCAGGCCGCCTCTTCGGGCAAAAGCGTCCATGACACGCTGACCGATCTCATCGCCACCATCGGTGAGAACATGACCCTGCGGCGCTCGGCGGCGCTGAAGGCGGAGCCGGGCGTGGTGGCGGTCTATGTCCATGCGCCGACGGCCGACAGCTTAGGGCGCATCGGCGTTCTGACGGCGCTGGAATCCGAGGGTGACGCGGACAAGCTGCGCGAGTTGGGCCGCAAGGTCTGCATGCATGTGGCGGCGACTCAACCCTTGGCGGCGACGGTCGAAGATTTGGATCCTGAAGTGGTGAAGCGCGAGCGCGATGTGCTGGCGGACCAAGCCCGCGCCTCCGGCAAGCCGGAAAACGTCATCGAGAAAATGATCGATGGCCGCATGCGCAAATTCTACGAGGAGAGCGTGCTCCTCGAGCAGGTGTTCGTCATGGACGGCGAAACCAAGGTGAAGGACGTCATCAAGGCGGCCGAAGCTGATGTGGGCGCGCCCATCCGCTTGACCGGCTTTGCGCGCATGGCCTTGGGTGAAGGGCTGGAGCGCAAGGAAGAAGACTTCGCCGCCGAAGTGGCCGCGGCCGCTGCGGCGAAGGGCTAAGCCCGGTCATGGGGGGGGCGCAGGATACGCTTTCAGGCGCCGCCCCTGGCGGCTCGGCCGGCCAAGTCTCAGAGCCGACGACAGGCGATGGCCCCGCGTCGGATGCGCCCAAGTCTGCGGGCCTCTATCGCCGGGTGCTGCTGAAAATCTCCGGCGAAGCGCTGATGGGCGAAGGCGCCTATGGCATTGATATGGCCACCACCGAGCGCATCGCGGCGGAGGTGGCGGCGGCCGCACGCGCGGGCACGGAAGTCTGCCTCGTCATTGGCGGGGGGAACATCTTCCGTGGTCTTTCTGGCGCCGCCAGTGGCATGGAGCGCGCCTCCGCCGATTATATGGGCATGTTGGCCACGGTGCTGAACGCTTTGGCCATGCAAAACGCGCTGGAGGGGCTGGGCCTCGATACGCGGGTGCAGTCGGCCATTCCCATGGCGGCGGTGTGCGAGCCCTATATCCGCCGGCGCGCGGTGCGCCATATGGAGAAGGGGCGCATCGTCATTTTCGCCGCTGGCACGGGCAATCCCTTTTTCACCACCGACACCGCCGCGGCGTTGCGCGCCACAGAAATGGGGTGCGACGCGTTGCTGAAGGGCACGCAAGTGGACGGGGTGTATTCCGACGATCCGCGGAAAAACCCTGATGCGACGCGCTATGATCACCTCTCCTACACTGAGGTGTTGGCGCGTGATCTGCGGGTGATGGACGCTACCGCCGTCAGCTTGATGCGCGAAAGCGGCATTCCCATCGTGGTGTTTTCCATTCATGAGCAAGGCGGTCTGGCGCGCATTTTGGCGGGCGAGGGTGTCAGCACGGTCATCGGCCCGCCCCGGTGAGAGCATGACGTCGTCAGGCTCCGCCGCGTCGAGTCGCGTTGGGGCGTGGTCAGGCGCGACGTGTGTGGTTAGTGTCTTGGCAAGTCGGGCGCGCCACCGTGATGTGTGAGCCGTGGGGCGGGCCCACACGATTGATGAGCCTGGCGCTCCGTCCCCTCGCCTCCGCGGTCGCGTGCCGCGGGCCGGAGGAACGCAGAGGCTTGGGAGCCGGATTATCGGCGCGCGATGCCCCGCCATGGCGGACATGGCGGCGCGCGTTCGCGAAGAAGAGGACCGTCATGAACGATGTCAGCGATTTCGATTTAGCCGATTTGGAGCGCCGCATGGACGGCGCTTTGACGGCGCTGCAGTCGGAGTTTGGCGGTCTGCGCACCGGGCGCGCCTCCACGGGGCTGTTGGAGCCGGTCACGGTGGAGGCCTATGGCGCGCCGACCCCGCTGGCCCAAGTGGCGTCGATCAATGTGCCCGAAGCGCGCATGCTGTCGGTGCAGGTGTGGGACAAGACCATGGTGGCGGCGGTAGACAAAGCCATCCGCAATGCCGGCATCGGCCTCAATCCGGTGGTGGACGGACAGACCTTGCGCATCCCCATTCCGCCGTTGAACGAGGAACGGCGTGCCGAACTGGCCAAGCTGGCGGGCCAATACGCCGAGCGGGCGCGGGTGGCGGCGCGCAATGTGCGGCGCGACGGCATGGATCAGCTGAAAAAAATGGAGAAGGCCAGCCTGATCAGCGCCGATGAACACAAAGCCTTCGCCGAGGACGTGCAAAAAGCCACCGACGCGGCGATCGCGAAGATCGATGCGCAGCTGAAGACGAAAGAAGAGGAGATCATGCAGGTGTGACGACCCGGGGCCGCTTGAGCCCCGCGACGCCGCGCCGCGCATGTGCGCGCCCCATGTCCGTCACGCCTCTCTCTTCGACGCCCACGCACATCGCCATCATCATGGACGGCAATCGCCGTTGGGCCCAAGCGCGCGGCTTGCCCAGCGTGTTTGGCCATCGCGAGGGCGTCAAAGCGGTGCGCCGCGCCGTGCGCGCGGCGGCGGATCTGGGCGTGAAGGTGCTGACGCTGTTCAGCTTCTCCACCGAGAACTGGACCCGTCCGCCCGATGAAGTGGAGTATCTGCTGCAGCTGTTGCGGCAATATGTGGACACCGATCTGCAGAGCTTTGTCGAGGAGGGCGCGCGGGTGCGCATCATCGGCGATCGGGAGGCGCTGACGGGCTCGTTGCGCGCCATCATTGAGCGGGTGGAGGCGGCCACCGCCCATAACCGCACCTTTGAGCTGCGCATTGCGTTCAACTATGGCGGCCGCAATGAGTTGGTGCGGGCGGCGCGTCAGCTGGTGGCGCAGGCGCAGGCCGGCGCGCTGGATGCGGCGGATGTGGATGAGGCGCGTTTGGCCGCCTGCTTGGATACCCCAGACGTGCCGGACCCGGATCTGATCGTGCGCACCAGCGGCGAGCAGCGCATCTCCAATTTCCTGCTCTGGCAGGGCGCCTATGCAGAGTTTGTGTTTCAGGATGTGCTCTGGCCGGATTTCGGGCGCGACCATTTGCAGGCGGCGCTGGATGAGTATGAGCGGCGCGAGCGGCGCTTTGGGGGCGAGGCGCGTGTCGACGCCGGCTGAGCACCCCGCCGCCGTGGAGACGCCGCGCGCGGCGCCTCCGGCGGAGTTGCGCGCGCGCATCATCTCCTCGTTGGTTCTGGCGCCGGCAGCCCTGGCGATCACGTGGCTGGGCGGACCGGCCTTCGCCGGATTGATCGCGGCGGCCGGGGTCATTCTGGCGCGGGAATGGACGCGCATGGCGGACCCCAGGGGCGGTGATGTGGCCTTCGCGCTGGCGGCCGGCGGGGCTGCCGGGGCGGTGATCGCTGCGTCGGCCTCCTACATGGCCTTGGCCTTGGCGTGGACGGGGGCTGCGGCGTTGTTTGCGGCGCTGGAGGCGCGCGGACGCGGGCGGGCTCTCGATGCGGCGGCGGGCGTGCTCTATATCGGCGCGCCATGTGCGGCCATAGTCTGGCTGCGGCTGCAAGACGCGGGCTTTGGCGAAGCGCTGGTGTGGTTTTTGTTCGCCGCGGTGTGGGGCGCGGATATCGGCGCCTATGTGGCCGGGCGGTTGATCGGCGGGCCGAAGCTGGCCGTCTGGCTCAGCCCGCAAAAAACCTGGGCCGGCTTGGCCGGCGGCGTGGTGTTGGCGGCGTTTTTGGCGCCGCTGCCCGCCGCCTTCACGGGCTGGCCGAGCCTGATCGCGGCGATGGCGGGCGGGGCTGTGCTGGGGGCCGTGGGGTTAGCGGGGGATCTGTTGGAATCCGGCGCCAAGCGGCGCTATGGCGTCAAGGATACCGGCGCGTTGATTCCGGGCCATGGCGGCCTTTTGGATCGGGTGGACGGGCTGATGTTCGCGGCGCTCGCCCTGGCGGCATGGGTGTTTGTGACAGGCCAGGGGCCGGCGCTGTGAGCGGGGCGAAGCCGGCGCAGCCGCAGGACAAGCGCATCACCATACTGGGCGCTACCGGCTCGGTCGGCCAAGCCACTTTGGACCTTGTTGAGGACGCCCGCGCCCGCAGCGGACCGGACGCGTTTCCAGTGGAGGCGTTGGCCTCCGGGCGTAATGTCAAAGCGCTGGCGCAGGCCTGCCGACGGGTGCGTCCGCGTTTCGCCGCCATCGCGGATGAGGCGGCCTATGGCGCGCTCAAAGCGGCGCTGGCGGATATGGATGTGGAGGTGGGCGCCGGCCCCCACGCGGTGTTGGAGGCGGCGCAGCGCCCCGCCGATTGGGTGATGGCCGCCATTGTTGGCGCCGCCGGCTTGGCGCCGACACTGGCCGCGGCGCGGCGCGGGGCCGAAGTCGCGCTGGCCAACAAGGAAGCGCTGGTGTGCGCCGGCCCGCTCTTTACGCGGGCCGCGGCGGAGGGCGGGGCGACGCTGCTGCCGGTGGACAGCGAGCACAACGCCATTTTCCAGGTGCTGGATCCGGCCCATCGCGATCACGTGGAGCGCTTGGTGCTCACCGCGTCGGGCGGGCCCTTCCGCAGCTGGAGTATGGAGGCCATGGCCAGCGTCACGCCCGCTCAGGCCGTCGCGCATCCCAATTGGTCCATGGGCGCCAAGATTTCTGTGGATTCCGCCACCATGATGAATAAGGGCTTGGAGCTGATCGAGGCCAGCTATCTGTTCGGGGTGGAGAGCGCGCGCATTGACATTCTGGTGCACCCGCAATCGGTCATCCACAGCCTGGTGGCCTATGGCGACGGCTCGGTGTTGGCGCAGTTGGGGGAGCCGGACATGCGCGTGCCCATCGCCAGCGCCCTCGCTTGGCCCCAGCGCATGGCCACCGCAGCCCCGCGCCTTGATTTGGCCGCCATCGCGCGTTTGGACTTTGAAGCGCCGGATGTGGCGCGGTTCCCATGCTTAAGCCTGGCGCGCGCTGCGCTGGAGGCGGGTGGGATCGCGCCCGCGGCGTTGAATGCGGCCAATGAAATGGCGGTGGCGTCGTTTCTTGACGATCGAATTGGCTTTTTGGATATTTATCGCGTCGTGGAGCGGTGCGTGAATCAGCTCTTAATAAATTCCACGGCATCTTCATGGGACGGTGCGTTGGACGATGTCCTGGAAGCAGATCGCGCGGCCCGCAAGCAGGCTGGCGAGGCGATGCACGCCCTGGGCGCTTCGGCGTGATGGACGGCGCGAACACTGGGTGGATGCATGATGGATAATGTGGCGCTGGCTTTGGTGTCGATTCCCGCTGGCCTCTTTGTCTTCTCCTTGATCATCGTCATTCACGAGCTGGGGCATTTTTGGGTCGCGCGCGCCTGCGGCGTGAAGGTGGAGGCGTTCTCCATCGGCTTCGGCTCCACTTTGGTCAGCTGGCGTGACAAGCATGGCGTGCTGTGGCGTATCGCGGCGTTGCCCCTGGGCGGGTATGTGCGGTTTTTCGGCGATGCCAGCGGAGCCAGCAATCCCGATCGCGGTCGCTTGGAGGAATTGCGCGCGGAGATCGACGCCGAACACGGCGCCGGCACTGCGGCCCAGTGCTTCCACTTTAAGCCCCTTTGGCAGCGGGCCGCCGTGGTGGCGGCGGGCCCCTTCGCCAATTTCATCCTCGCCATTGTGATTTTCGCGGGTCTGGCTTGGGCCTTTGGCGGGCAAGCGCAGCGGGGCGCGCTGATCAGCGAGGTGCGCGAGGACAGCCCGGCGGCGGTCGCCGGTTTTGTTGCGGGCGACCGCATCATCAGCGCCGATGGTCGTGAGATCACGCTGTTCGCCGAACTCAGCACCTTTGTCAGCATTCGGGGCGGTGAGGATGTGCGTTTCGGCGTCGAGCGCGGTGGCCAGACGCTGTTTCTGGACACCACCATCGGCCGCGCCGAGCGGCCCGGCCCGCTGGATCGCCCCGTGATGGTGGGGTTCTTGGGCGTGGTGGCGTCCAACGCGCCGGAGAACACCGTGCGCTCGCCGGTGAGCGGACCGTTTGAAGCGCTGGGCGAAGGCGTGGCGCAGACCTGGGCCATCACCGAAAACACGGTGCGCTTCATCGGGCGGATTTTCCAAGGCAAGGAAAGCCCCGAAAATATCGGCGGCGCGCCGCGCATCGCCGGCATCTCCGGCGAGATTGCGAAGGATTCCATGGAGGCGGCCACCGCCAGCGGCGCCGGCGCGTTGACGGGTTTTGGCTATGCCTTGATCAATCTCTTGCAGCTGGCGGCGATTTTGTCGGTGGGCATCGGCCTGTTGAACCTGCTGCCGATCCCCGTTCTCGACGGCGGGCATTTGCTGTACTACGCGTATGAAGGCGTGGTCGGTCGGCCTTTGGCGGCGGCGGCGCAGGAATGGGGCTTCCGTGTGGGGCTCGCTCTCATCGTCGGACTCATGGTGTTTGTGTTCGTCAACGATCTGCGCTTTTTCGCGCGCATTTAACCGGTTCGCTCGGGCTCGCGCCCGCACGCCGATAAGTGGGAACGCCAGCGATGAAGCAGTGGATGCGTCGGCTTGCCTGCGTTTTTGGCGCCGTCCTCGCGCTTGGGGTCGTCAACGCGCCCGGGCGTGACACCGCTCAGGCCCAAACCTCGCGCGATATCATTCGCGGCGTCACGGTTGAGGGCAATCAGCGTTTGGAGGCGGCCACCATCGCCTCGTATCTGGTGGTCGGCGCCGGCGATCGCTTTGATCCGTCCGCCATTGACGTGTCGCTCAAGGTGCTGTTCGCGACGGGCCTCTTCGCCGATGTGGCGTTTGAGCGGCGCGGCGATGTGCTTGTGGTGCGGGTGGTTGAGAATCCCATCGTCAATCGCGTGATTTTTGAGGGCAACCGCGCGCTCAGCGATGATCGTTTGCGCGATGAAGTCCAGGCGCAGCCGCGGGCGATCTTCACCCGCGCGCGGGTGCAGGCCGATGTGCAGAGCTTGATTGAAATCTACCGCCAATCCGGGCGTTTCGCCGCCACCATCACGCCGAAGGTGGTGGAGCAGCCGCAAAACCGTGTCGATCTGATTTTTGAGATTTCCGAAGGCCCGGTGACGGATGTGCGGCGCATCAACTTTATCGGCAACCGCTATTTCTCGGACGCCCGGTTGCGCGGCGTTGTGCTGACGGCGGAGTCGCGGTTTTGGAAAATCTTCTCCACCAACGACAATTATGATCCCGACCGCATGGAGTTTGACCGCGAGCTGTTGCGGCAATTTTACACCGATCGCGGTTATGCCGACTTCAATGTTGTGTCCGCCGTGGCGGAGCTGACGCCGAACCAAGAAGACTTCTTCATCACCTTCACCGTCGATGAGGGCGAACAATACGAGTTCGGCGAGATCACCGTCAGCACCCAGCTGGACAAACTCGACGGCGACGCGCTCCGGCGCGTGGTGCCCATCAAAAGCGGGACCATCTTCCAGGCTAGCCGCATCGAAGACAGTGTCGATGCGCTGACATTTGCCGCGGGCGCCGCAGGCTATGCCTTTGTGGAGGTGCGTCCACGCGTGCAGCGTGATCGCGACAACCAACTCATCAATATCGAGTTTGAGCTGCGTGAAGGGCCGCGGGTGTACATCGAGCGCATTGATGTGGTCGGCAATGCGCGCACGCTCGATCGCGTCATCCGCCGCGAGATGACGCTGGTGGAGGGGGACGCCTTTAACCGCGTCTTGCTGAACCGATCGCGCAATCGTATCCGCGCGCTGGGGTATTTCGGGGATGTGACGGTGACGGAAGTCGCCGGCTCGGCGCCGGACCGAGCCGTTGTGCAGGTGGAGGTGCAGGAGCAGCCCACGGGCGAGTTGTCCTTTGCCGCCGGCTTCTCATCGGTGGACCAATTCTTGTTCGATTTGTCCATCACCGAACGGAATTTGCGCGGGCGGGGCCAGTTCCTGCGCTTGCGCTATCAAGCCAGCAGCCGGCGCCAGATCACCGATATTCGTTTCACCGAACCGCGCTTTTTGGGACGCAACGTGGCGGCCGGTTTTGAGCTGTTCAACACCACCCAGGACTTCTCGAGCGAGGCCGGCTTCGAATCCAGCTCCTATGGCGGTAGTTTGCGTCTCGGTTTTCCGGTGACCGAAAACGCGTCCTTGGGGCTGCGCTACACCTTGCGCATTGATGACATCCAAGTGAGCGGCAACACCTCATTGGGTCTGCAGAGCCAGGATGAGCAAGTGTTGACCTCCCAAGTGGGCTACACGCTCCGTTGGGATCGCCGTAATGATCCCATTCGCCCCACCGGGGGGTTTGACGCCAGCATCAGCCAAGACTTCGCAGGCTTTGGCGGGGATACCAAATTCCTGCGCACCCAGGTGAACGGCGAGACCTATCGCGGCTTGTTGCCAAATGTGATCGCCACTTTGGGCTTGAGCGCCGGGGTGGTTCAGCCTTGGGGCAATGAGGATCTGCGGATCTCCGATCGCTTCTTCCGCGGCGGCTCCAATTTCCGCGGCTTCGATGTGGCCGGCATCGGCCCGCGCGTGGTGACGGTGGAGGAAAGCGCTGGCGCGGACGGCTGTTTGGCGGCGGAGATCAGCGCGGCCTGTGAGGCGCTGGCGAACCCGGAGGCGGACAACGTGCGACGCGTCGTCCAGCGCGGCAACGCCTTTGGCGGCGAGGTCTTCGGCATTGGCACCTTGGAAGTGGCCTTCCCGCTGGGGTTGCCGGAGGAGTACGGCATTCGCGGCAGCCTGTTTTATGAATTCGGCACGCTGGGTGTGTTAGGCGACGAGGTGTTTCGGGAGTTTGATTCCGACAATCCCAACTCCATCCGCGATGGCCGCCTGGACGCCACCATCGCCTCGGCGCAGGCCAATCCCAATGCTGTGACGCCCACCAGCGTCACCTATAACGAGGTCCGTGACGACCTGTCCTTCCGCTCAGCCTATGGGTTTAGTTTGTTCTGGCGCTCGCCCATTGGGCCGATCCGGTTTGACTTCTCCGACCCGCTTGAGCGAGAAGACTACGACCGAACCGAGGTGTTCCGTTTCAGCACGACCACGCGTTTTTAACGGGCGGTCTGCTGCGGCGCGCCTGGACGGTGCGATCGCGGTCGTGCGCCGTGATCGGAAACCAAGCTCACACGGGGCGGCGGCCTGGGGACGCGCGCTCGAACCATGGGGAGAACAGGGATGCGCAAGCACCTGAATGCAATGTTGGCCGCGTTGGCGATTGTCTGCGTCGGCGCGCCGATGGCTGCGGCTCAAACCAAAGTCGTCGTGATGAATTCCGAGCAGGTCCTGCGCCAATCCAAGGTGGGCCAGCACATCCAGACCCGTTGGAACGAATTGCGCGCCGAAGTGGCTGGCGAGCTGGAAGAAGCCGGCAACCCGCTGGTCAGCGAGCTGAACGCCTTCCGCGAGGAGATCAACGCCCTTGATGAATCGCAGGTCGAAGCCCGTCGGGCCGATCTGGAATCGCGCGGTCAGGAGTTGGCCCAGCAGCGTGCGCAACTGATTGGCGAACTGCGCGCCAAGGAAGCGGAAGTCGAAGGCGCCCGCGTTCAGGCGCTGGAGCAGGTGAGCGCGGCGGTGCGCGACATCATTGAGGAAGTCGTGGCCGAGCAGGACATCGACATCATCATCGAACGCGCCGCGTTGGTGTACCGCACCGACGCTGTGGACATCACCAGCCTCATGGTGGAGCGCCTGGACGCCAAAATGACCGAAGTGCCCGTCGAGCGGGTCGCGATCACGCGCTAAGGCGTAAACCACACGGGCCGTCAGCCGCTCGTACAGCGCGCTGACGGTCGCAAACTGGCGGCCCGAGCATGGCGGACACGCGTTTCTACACCAGGCTCGGGCCGATCACCGTCGCGGAGTTGGCCCACCTCTCCGATGCGCGTGTTGGCTCGCAGTCCGATGGCGCGCGCCTGATTAGCGATGTGGCCCCGGTGAACACCGCAGGACGTGACGAATTATCCTACCTGGAAAAAGGCAAGCTGGGCGAGTTGCCTGGCCCCGTGAAAGCCGGCGCCTGCTTTGTGAGCGTGGCGGACGCGGAGGCGGTGGAAGCCATGGGCGTCGCGGCGCTGATCGCGTCGCGCCCGCCGGTGGCGTTTGCGCGGGCGGCGCGGGCCTTGGTGGCGGCCAAGGCCATTGGCGATCAAGCGACGCCCATCAGCTCGGATGCGGTTATCGATCCCAGCGCCCGCCTGGCCCCGGGCGTGTGCGTCGGCGCCGGGGTTGAGATTGGCCCGGATGTGGCGGTGGAGCCCAACGCCGTGATCGGCCCGGGCGTGGTGCTTGGCGCGGGCGCGCGCATCGGGTCGGGGGCCGTGGTGACGTTCGCCATGGTGGGCGCGCACAGCTCTGTGCATGCCGGCGCGGTGGTGGGCGATAGCGGGTTTGGCCTGGCGGTCGACGCCCAAGGCCCCTTGGACGCGCCTCACTTTGGCCGCGTTGTGATTGGCGAGCGGGTCACCATCGGCGCCAATACGACGGTCGATCGGGGCCGTTTTGACGACACCATCATCGGTGATGACGCAAAAATCGACAATTTGGTCCAGATCGCCCACAACGTGCAGGTGGGGCGCGCGGCGGTGATCGCCGGCTGTTGTGGCATTGCGGGCAGCGCGGTCATTGGCGATGGCGCGGCGTTGGGCGGTTCTGTGGGCGTGCGCGATCATGTGACCATCGGCGCCGGCGCGCAAATCGCCGCCGCGACGGTGTTGATGCGCGACGTGCCGCCGGGCGAAACCTGGGCCGGTATGCCGGCCAAACCGATCCAGGTCTATTTCCGGGAGGTTGCGACGCTGTCGCGTTTGGCCAAAACTAAAAAACGGACCGGTGCAAAATCCTGATGCGTTGGCCCTGCGCCGCTGGCGGTAAACACGAAGACCAAGAGACGCCCATGAGTGTGACTGTTGATCCTGACGCCGCTGTGGAGCCGCAAACCATCGGCCCGGAAGAGGTGCTGAAGCTTCTGCCGCATCGCTACCCCTTTTTGCTGGTGGATAAGGCCGACCAATACGTGCCCATGAAGTCCATCCGCGGGCACAAGGGCGTGACCTTTAATGAGCCGTTTTTTCAGGGGCACTTTCCCGGTCGCCCCATCATGCCGGGCGTGTTGATCATCGAAGCGTTGGCGCAGACCGGCGCGATCTTGATGTCGCGCTCGCTCGAGGCGGACATTGAGCGCAACACGGTGTTTTTCCTGTCGGTGGACAAGTGCCGCTTTCGCATGCCGGTGCGTCCCGGCGATGTGCTGGAGATGCTGGTCACGGTGCGCTATGCGCGGCGCAATGTGTTTAAGTTCATCGGCGAGGCGCGTGTGAATGGGGATCGCGTCGCGGAGGCGGAGTTCGCCGCCAGCATGGTGGAGTTGCTAGCGTGAGTGAGACCCTCAGCGTCGACATCCATCCCAGCGCGGTTGTCGATCCCAAAGCGCAACTGGGCGAGGGCGTTCAGATCGGACCGCTCTGCATTGTCGGGCCCCATGCGCAGATCAGCGACGGCGTGCAGCTGATTTCCTCCGTCACGGTGATGGGCCACACCAGCGTCGGCCCGCGTACGGTCGTCTACCCCTATACAGTCCTCGGCGCGCCGCCTCAGGACATGAAGTATAAGGGCGAGGACACCACGCTGATCATTGGGGCGGACAACACCATCCGTGAGCACGCCACCATGCATATCGGCACCGGCGTCGGGCGTGGCGAAACGCGGGTGGGCGATGGCGGCCTTTACATGGTTGGCGCGCATATCGGCCATGACAGCTTGGTGGGCGACGGCGTCGTGTTCGCCAACAACGCCACGTTGGGCGGCTCAGTGTATGTGGGTGAGAAGGCCTATCTAGGCGGCCTTAGCGCGGTGCACCAGCATTGCCGCCTCGGCCGACACGCCTTTATCGGCGGCGGCGCGCCAGTGACGGGCGATGTGATCCCCTATGGCATGGTGGACAATCATGGCGATTTGGCGGGCCTCAACCTTGTGGGGCTGAAGCGCCGCGGTTTCGAGCGCGACACCATCCACGATATGCGCACCGCCTACCGTCTGTTCTTCGCCGCAGAGGGCGCGTTCCAGGAGCGGGTGGAGGATGTGGCGCGGCTGTTTTCGGCCTCCGATGAGGTGATGGAAATCGTCGCCTTTATCCGTGAACCCAGCAATCGCCCGCTCTGCACACCCGGTGGTCGCAACTCATGACCGACGCGCCGGCGGACGCAGCGCGCACCGGCGGCGCGCCGAACAACGCGCCCGGCGCCGCTCCCGACGCCGATTGGCGCAAGCTGGGCCTCATCGCTGGCGGCGGCGCCTTGCCGGTGCAGGTGGCGGAGGGCTGTGAGGCCGCAGGCAAGCCGGTGTTCATCATCGGGCTGACCGGCTGGGCGGAGCCGCAGGCCATTGCACGCTTCCCCCATGATTGGGCGAGCGTGGGTGAGATCGGCAAGATTTTCAAACGCTTCAAAGAAGAAGGCTGCGACGCGGCCAGCTTCGCCGGCATTGTCCGGCGCCCGGATTTCAAGACTCTGCGCGTGGATTGGCGTGGCGCCAAACTGCTGCCCAAAGCGCTGGCCGCCGCCGGCAAGGGCGATGACGCCTTGCTGCGTATGATTGTCGATGCCTTTGAGGCGGAGGGGTTTCGTATCATCGGCGCTGAACAGGCCGCACGGGCTTTGCTGGCCGAGGTCGGGCCGGTGGGCGCTCTGGACGCGGGGCCCGAGCATGAGGGGGACATCGCCCTGGCGCTGGCGACCGCCCGCTCCCTCGGCGCGCATGATGTGGGACAGGCGGTGACCGCCTGCAATGGCCTCGTCCTCGCCGTGGAAGCGCAAGAGGGCACCGACGCCATGCTGGCGCGCACGGCGGGGTTGCCGCGGGAAATCCGCGGCGACGCGTCCGAACGGCGTGGCGTGTTGGTCAAGATCCCCAAGCCCGGCCAGGATCGGCGCATCGATTTGCCCACCATCGGTGTGGCTACGGTGGAAGGTGTCGCCAAGGCGGGGCTCGCCGGCATTGTCGTACAGGAGGGCGGGGCGCTGATCGTGGATCGGGCGGCGGTGGCGCGCGCCGCCGATATCGCCGGCGTGTTCGTCACCGGGCGTACAGCCATCGCGGACGGATAGGACGGTGAGCGGCGGCGCGCATATTCACTGTATTGCGGCCGAGCCCTCGGGCGACAAATTGGGGGCCGCGCTCATCACAGCGCTGCGGATCGCGGCGGCGGAGCACGGCCTGACCCCGCCCAGCCTGTCTGGTTTGGGCGGGCCGCTGATGGCGGCTGAGGGCGTGCAGAGCCCGTTCGACATCTCCGAGTTGTCCATCGTCGGCTATGTGGAGGGGCTGCTAGCCTATCCGCGTATTCTCCAACGGGTGGAGCAGGCGGTTGAGCATGCTCTGGCGCAAAAGCCGGACGCGGTGGTGCTGATCGACTCGTGGGGTTTTATGATCCGCGTGGCCGAGCGGCTGCGCCAACGCGCGCCGGACCTCATCCAGATCAAATATATCGCGCCACAAGTGTGGGCCTCGCGCCCCAAGCGCGCGCGTAATCTTGCGCGCGCGGTGGATCATGTGCTGACGCTATTGCCGTTTGAGCCGCCATATTTTGAAAAGTATGGCGCCGCGGCCGAGTGTGTCGGTCACCCGGTATTTGATGATGTGCCCATGGGCGATGCCGCCGCGTTCCGCGCGCGCCACACCATCGCGCCCGAACGCAAGGTGTTGGCGCTTTTGTACGGGTCACGGCGCAAAGAGGTGGAGCGTTTGGCCGAGCCCTTTGCGGCCGCCATTGCGGCGTTGGAGCAGCGTTTGGGCTATGGGCTGGCGGTTGTGGCGCCCTTGGCCGAAGCCGTGGCGGATCAAGTGCGCGCGCTGTTGCAGGACGATGCGCGCCTCTCGCGGGTGATCGCCGCACCGCCGGAGGAAAAGTGGGACGCCTTCGCCGCCGCTGATGCTGCGCTCGCCTGTTCCGGTACTGTGGTGACGGAGCTGGCGCTGGCGGACACGCCGACGGTGGCGGCCTATCGCCTTGATCCCATCTCCTACGCCATCGCCAAACGTCTGGTCACGGCGCCCCATATCTCCCTCGTGAATATGGCGCTGGATGCGCCCGTGGATGACCGTGCGACTCCCGAATTTGTGCAGCAGGAGGCGACGGGCGCCGCGTTGGCCGAGGCGGTGTCAGCGTTCTTGTCGGATGAGGACTTGGCGATGCGCACACGAGCGCGCTTGCGCGACGCGGTGGCGCGTTTGCGCGGCGACGGCGCGCCCGCCAGCCGCCGGGCGGCGGACGCCATTGGGCGGATTCTGGCCGCACGCGGCGTCATGGGCGCGGCGGATAACCCCGTCCCGGCTTTCGCGGATGCGTCGGCGTGAGGCGTAAACGCCGTGGCGCCTACTTCACAAAGCCTTTGAATTTGTCTTTGAAGCGGCTGAGACGGCCGCCGCGATCCAGAAGGTGCTGGCTGCCGCCGGTCCAGGCGGGGTGCACGCGCGGATCAATATCCAGCGTCAGTTTGTCACCCTCTTTGCCGTAGGTGGAGCGGGTTTGGTATTCGGAACCGTCCGTCATCACCACGGTGATGGTGTGATAATCGGGATGACCGTCTTTTTTCATCGTCATGCATCCTGGCGCGCCGGCGGCGGCGCGCGCTGGCGAAGTCAAAACCAAGCGCGTCGGTTACGCGATAAACGGCGGTAAGGCAAGTCGCACCGGCCATCTTTGGCGCATGAGCGCCCCTTCTTTTGCCGTGGACTCGGCCTAACTGGCTGCAAGGCTGGCATGACGTCGCCGCCTGGCGCATAAGCGCGCCCAGGCAGCCCCGCTGCGCCGCCCGTTATCTGCTTCGTGTGGAGCCCCGTCCATGCCGCGTCTGGTTCTTTACATCGCCCTCAGTCTTGTTGCGATCGTGTCCCTTTTCGCCATTCGCACGCTGAGCGATTTCGGCGCTTTCACCACATTGGTCCCACGTCCTGGCGTCGATTGTGCGCCCGTTGAAGGACCGGTGGGGGCGGAGGACATGGTCTTCGACCGCGAGCGGCGCATGGTCTACGCCTCGGGCTGGGATCGGCGCACGCGCACCGCACGGGTGAAAGCGACCGGCGATATCTGGGCGATCCCCTTCGACAATCCCCAAGCGCTCCAGCGCCTGGATCTCACAGGCGTCGCGCCGGCGGACTTCTACCCGCATGGCGTGGACCTCCACATCGACGCGGACGGCGTGCGGCGCCTGTTCGTCATCAATTATGGCGAGGAGGGCGACGCCATTCTCGTGCTGCGCTTAGAGGGAAATCCGGCGGCGCCACGCCCGGTTTTGGAGCGCACGCTGAGCGATCCCCAACTGCGCCACGCCAATGATGTGCTCGCGCTCAGCCCGACGCAGGCATATGTCACCCTGGATTCAGCGTTTAAACCCGGTTTTGGCCAGGCGCTGGAGGCGGTGTTTGGCTGGCGCAATGGCGCGGTGCTGCTGGTCGACGCGGATCAGCCGGCGCGCGAAGCTGCCGCGGATTTGGCGTTCGCCAATGGCCTCGCGCTCAGCCGCGATGGCGGGACGCTTTATGTGGCGGAGACGTTGGGACGCAGCATCGCGATGTATCTGCGGGACCCTCAGACCAACGCGCTCCGCTTCGCCGGCCGCGAATTCGTCGGCACGGCGGTGGACAATATCGAGACCGACCCGCAAGGGCGGTTGTGGATCGCTGCGCACCCAAAGCTATTGGATTTCACCGCGCATGCCGATGATGCGGCCAAGCGCTCGCCTTCCCAAGTCATCCTGATCGAACCGCAGCTGCAGCGCGGTGATCAAATTTATCTGACCGACGGCGCGGAGCTGTCCGGCTCCAGCGTCGCCATTGTGGATGTCGACACGCGGCGCATGCTGATCGGCTCGGTGTTTGAGCGCCATATCGCCGCCTGCACGCTGCCGGAGGTGTGGCGCCATTCCGAAGCCTACCCCGCCGCGCGGCCCGTGCATCGCGGCGAATAAGCGAGGCGCTCAGCAAGAGGGGCGACGCGTAACATGCCGCCCCCGCTGCAATGCGTCTGATTGATCCTAAGCGAAGGGGCCTGGCACGACCGTTTGCGGGCCGGTGCGCTCGACCTGGCCTTCGTCTGTGATGTGGATGCCGCATTCGGTTTTCGCCTTGCCGCGCCAGCGTCCCGCGCGGTCATCTTCGCCTGGCGCCACGGGGGTGGTGCAGGGCGCACATCCAATGGAGCGATAGTTCTGCGCCACCAGGGGGTGACGCGGCAAATCATGGTCGTCGAGATAGGCGTCAATGTCCGACGGCGCCCAATTGGCCAGCGGATTGATTTTCACCCGCCCGTCGGCGTCCAGTTCGAACACCGGCAGCGACAGACGCTGGGCGTTTTGGAAGCGCTTGCGTCCCGTGATCCAGGCGTCAAAACCGCCAAGCGCCGTATCCAGCGGGCGTGTCTTGCGCAGCGCGCAGCACGCGTCCGGATCGGTTTGGTTGAGATCGCCCTGGGGATCTTCGGCCTCAACCTCCGCAGCCTTCGGCGCCAGCGAGCGCACATCTGTAAGGCCCAGGCGCGCAATCAGCGCATCGCGATGGGCCAGCGTCTCGCTGAAGTGCTTTTGCGTGTCGAGGAACAGCACCGGCGTCGCGGCATCCACCTGCGCGATGAGGTGCAACAGCGCCGCGGACTCCGCGCCGAAAGACGACACCAGAGCCAGCCGTCCGCCGAAATGGCGCACGGCGGCCTGCAAAATCTCCACCGCCGAGGCATGGCGATAGCGCGCGTTCAGCGTGGCGATCAGCGCGGCGCGGTCCGTCGACGCCTCGCCGCTGGGGGCGTCTAACGTCTCGGCCTCGCGCTGATCGTCGGCCCTGCGTTCTGCAGCATCCCACATGGCGTGTGCTCCTACTCGGCCGCGACGGAGAGCGCGGCGTGCGCCACGCGTCGACGCCAGACGGGCGCGGCGCGGTCGGTGGCGGTTTGATAGGTGTCGGTGATGGCGTGCAGGGAGGTTTCAATCCCGGCGGCGTCGGCGTTCTTCACCATCAAGGCGTCGAAGCCGCAGCGCGCCATGAAGGCGATTTGATCGCGCAACACATCGCCGACCGCGCGCAATTCGCCACGCCAACCATAGCGGGCCCGCAGCACATGCGCGGTGGAATAGCCGCGCCCGTCCGCAAAGCGGGGAAAGTTCACCGCGATCAGATCGAGCCGCTCAAAATACGGGACGAGCGCCGCTGGATCATCGGCGGGCTGGAGCAGCACCCCAATCTCACCCGCGCATTGGGCCAGAGACTCTGCGTCAGCGAGGAACCGCGACAGGGACACCATCACCGGGCCTTCGGCGGGCAGGGCGTCTTCATCATTGAGGACTGTCCAGGCGTCCTCCACAGGGCGGCCTTCTTTAAACAGGGGCATAGAGGGCCTCCTTAAACGGCGCCGCACCCAGGCGCGCATAGGTGTCGATGAAGCGCTCGGTTTCATCCGTGCGCAGAGAAAGATAGCGTTCCACCAGGCGTTCCACGGCGTCGGGAATGTCGCCGGCTTCCAAGCCTTTGCCGACAATCTCGCCAATGGCGGCGCGCTCATCAGCGCGCCCGCCCAGGGTGATTTGATAAAAATACTCGCCGCGCTTATCGCCGCCGAGAATGCCGATATGGCCCACAACATGGTGGCCGCAGGCGTTGATG
>CAZGCB010000015.1:0-26471 GCA_964524065.1 uncultured Caulobacterales bacterium
CAGTTGACCAGGCCGAAATCACGCACGCGGTCTGACATTCGCCCGCCCATAAACGTTTCTCCCGCGATCTGAATCAGCGCACAAAGAATGCTGAGGCTATCTTTAATATGGCCTGGAACATGCGCAATCCTAGGGTGATAAGCGCCTAGGAACCCTTTGTGAACCGCCGTTGCAAATCAGCACCGCGACCTGTGTCAAGCCCCAAAATTACGCCCGTTAACACTCTGTTAACCTCGGTTAGCAAGATATTGAGCTGTGGAAGAAATGGGGAGAACTAGCCCGCAGATGTTGTGGCTGCCTCCCTTCTACATACTGTATCTCGTGTTTTCAAGGCGAGCGCAGAATGGTCCCAACAACATATGGGGCGCGCCGCAGCAACGAGGAGACGCTCATGGCGTGGACAGAAGAGCGCGTAGACACGTTAAAGAAGCTCTGGACCGAAGGTCTGTCGGCGAGCCAAATCGCCAAAAAACTCGGCGGCGTCACCCGTAACGCTGTCATCGGCAAAGTACACCGGTTGGGCCTGTCTGGCCGCGCGACGCCGTCACGCCCGCCCCGGCGCGCCGTGGCCGGCAATCGCCCACGGCCGGCGGTGCGGCCCACCAAAGCGCCCAGCGCCCCCATCACGCGGCGCACCGGCGTCGCGCCCATTCGTCCGCCCGTGGCCCCGGCGCTGCAGCCCAATGGCGAGTTCGCCAGCGTGCTAACGCTGTCCGACCATATCTGTCGCTGGCCCATCGGCGATCCCGGCGATCCAAATTTCCAGTTTTGCGGCCGTAAAGCCAAGGCCGGCTCGCCCTATTGCGAGGCGCACGCCCAGGCCGCCTACCAGCCCACACGAAAGCGCCGGCGGGCACCCGAAGACGCCGATGCAGCGCTCGACGCTATCGCCGCCGCCCGTAAATTGAATTGGTGAGCCAGGATTTCTCGGCCTTAAGCGGCGTGTGATTGACGCTGATTCGGCCCTTAGATAGCGCCACTTGTGCGGGCCCTATGGGGAACGCGCGATGAAACTGTCTGGGGCCGTAGCGTCAGCAATTGTCACGCTGCTTGTATTTCCGAGCTTGAGCGTGGCACAAAGCTCCCTGGCTTTAAGGGGCCACCAACGCTGCGACGCATGAAGAGCGCTTCAACGCATTGCGCGACAGCGTCGTCGCCGGGCGCCGCTCGCAGAATAGGCCGCACGCGGGCGGCCTATTGGCACAATGTGGCCACTCGAACGCGGGATATGCGCAAGATGCGGGCGACCTTCGCCTTCGCCTGCAACAACCCTCATCACTAAGCAGGCCATTGCAGCATTCCAGCGCTTTAAAAACATCCCGAGGCCGTGAACGTCACAACGGCCTCGGGGTGAACTCACAACGCCACGGGAGCATGGGCGGCTCAAGCGTCCGCCAGGCTGGCCTGCACGTTTAGCGAATACCCCGCCGAGCGCACGGTGCGGATGGGATCGGGCCGCTCCCCGACATTCAGCGCTTTGCGCAACCGGCCGATATGCACGTCCACGGTGCGGGCCTCGACATACACATCGGAGCCCCACACCGCGTCCAGCAATTGCTCGCGCGAGAAAACGCGCCCCGGGTGCTGAATCAGATAATCCAATAACCGGAACTCGGTCGGGCCGAGATGGATATTCTGCCCCGCACGTTGCACGCGATGGGCCACGCGATCCACTTCAATGTCGCCGCAGCACACCTTGTCTTCGGCCAAGCCCGGCCGGATCCGGCGCAACACCGCCCGAACACGCGCGGTCAATTCCTGCACGGAGAACGGCTTGACCATGTAGTCATCGGCCCCGGTGTCGAGGCCCCGCACCCGCTCCGTTTCCTCACCGCGCGCGGTCAGCATGATGATGGGCAAATTGCGCGTATCGGCCCGCGAGCGCAAACGGCGGCAGACCTCCAAGCCCGACACTTTGGGCAACATCCAATCCAGAACCACCAGGTCGGGCTGCTCCTCGCCGACCATCATCAGGGCTTCCTCGCCATCGCGGGCGACGGCGACGCGGTAATTTTCCCGCACCAAGTTGTATTCGATCAACGTGGAGACCGCTTCTTCGTCTTCCACTACCAAAACATATGGATCCATCGGGCGTCTCTCCGCGCTCGCGGGCCGTTCCCCTTTATCCGTATGCAGATCACACGGATGAACGACCACCCCATAGGCGTTTGTGTTACCCGATTATGACAGCGAACGCCATCCCGCCCCCACCCGCATGCAGCGTATGCGCCGCCAGGCCGCGCTCGCGTTAAGCGCGTTGCGGGAGCCTTAGGACGCCTCCGGCCCCGCCTTGCCCGGGCCTTGGAAGCGATCCAGCGCGCGACCGGTGACGGCGCCATGTGACAGCCGCGCCACATGGGTGGCGTGATCGCCGATGCGTTCAATGGTTTTAGCCACGAACAGCATGTGCGCGCAGGCGCCGATGGCCCGAGCGTCTTCCATCATGTAGGTGAGCAGCTCACGAAACAGGCTGTTGTAGTGCTCGTCCACCTCGTCGTCGCGCAGATAGGCCGACAACGCCCGCTCGCCATCGCGGCGCGCATAGGCGTCGAGCGCTTCGGACAAATGGCTGACCACCAAGCGCCCCATACGATCCACGCCGCGTGTGAAGTGGGTCGGTTCTTGAGCGTTCAGGTCGAGAGCTCGCTGCGCCACATTACGCGCCAGCTCCCCCACACGTTCCAAATGAACGGAGATTTTCAGGGCCGCCACCGCTTGGCGTACATCGGCGGCCAAAGGCTGCCACAATGCGAGGAACCGCACCGTGGCGCGCTCCAACTCCGCCTGCATCTCGCCCAGTTGCTCCAGCCGCGCAATCACGGCTTCGGCGCTGGCGGTGTCGCGGCGCACCACAGCATCCAACGCCTGAATGGTCATCGCCTCGGCCACGCCGCCCATGCGCGCCACATGATCATTGAGCGCCTCGCGCTCAGCCTTGAACGAACGACCACCAGAGGAGGATGTCGCCTCCGCGCGCGGATTGGGTCGAGATGGTTCGCGATTGCTCATGGCCCGCCGCCTACCCGAATTGGCCAGTGAGATAGGCCCGCGTCTCGGCGCGACGCGGCTCGGAGAACACCTGCTCTGTGTGACCCACCTCCAGCACGCGGCCGAGATGGAAAAACGCCGTGTGCTGAGAAATACGCTTCGCCTGCGCCATGGAGTGCGTGACGATAATGATGCAATAGCGCTGTCTCAACTCCACGATCAGCTGCTCGATCCGTTCGGTGGCTTTGGGGTCAAGGGCGGAGGCCGGCTCATCCATCAACATGACGTCTGGATCAATGGCGATGGCCCGCGCAATGCACAAACGCTGCTGTTGCCCACCCGATAAGGACAGCGCGGACTCCTTGAGCCGATCGGCCACCTCATCCCACAAGGCCGCGCGGCGTAAACTCGTCTTCACCCGTTCATCCAACTCCGCCCGATTGGCCGCCAGGCCGTGGATACGTGGGCCATAGGCCACATTGTCATAGATCGATTTGGGAAACGGATTGGGTTTCTGGAACACCATGCCGACGCGGGCGCGCAACGGCACCGGGTCCAAAGCCGGATCATTGATGTTCGCACCGTCCATGCGGATTTCACCGGTCACGCGCGCGTCTTTGATGGTGTCGTTCATACGATTGAGGCAGCGCAGATAGGTCGACTTGCCGCAGCCCGACGGGCCGATCAGCGCCGTTACAGCCCGATCCGCAATGTCCATGGTGACATCGATCAGAGCCTGCTTCTCGCCGTAAAACACGCTGACATCACGTGTTTCGATCTTCACGCCCGGCTTCATGGCCGCCTGTTGCGCGGATCCAAGGACTGCTGGGGACGCCATCACCATCTCCGCTCAAAGTGCCGACGCAACACCACCGCCAAGGCGTTCAACATCATCAAAACCACCAAAAGCACCAAAATCGCGGCGGCCGACAAGGGGTCAAACGCTCGTTCGGCTTTGTTCGCCCACTGATAAATCTGCACCGGCATCACCGTCGCCGCCGAGGTGAAGCCCTGGGGAATGTCCGCCACGAACGCAGCCATGCCGATCAGCAGAAGCGGCGCCGTCTCGCCCAAAGCCTGAGCCAGACCGATGATCACCCCCGTCAAAATACCCGGCATCGCCGCCGGCAAGACATGGTGGCGCACGGCCTCCAGCGGCGTCGCCCCCAGCGCCAGGGCGCCCGTGCGCACGCTCGGCGGTACAGCCCGCAGCGCCGCCCGCGTGGTGATGATGATGGTCGGCAGCGTCATCAACGCCAGAACCAGCCCCCCCACAAGGGGAAAGCCGCGGCCGAAAAAGCCCGACAGGCCCAACGCTTGGCCGAAGAAATTGAGAAACACCGCCGCGCCCAACAAGCCAAACACGATGGAGGGCGCCGCGGCGAGATTGTTGATGTTGATCTCCACCCAGTCGGTGAAACGGTTTTGCGGCGCGAACTCCTCCAAATACACCGCAGCGCCCACCGCCGCCGGCGCCGCCAGCAGCATCGCCACCATCATGGTGAGCAAGGAGCCCACAAGAGCGCCCAAGAACCCGGCCAGCTCCGGCTCATTGGACGTCGCCGCCGTGAACAACGTGTCGTTGAAGCGCGCTGCGATGACGCCGCGATCCTGCAGCACCAACGCATAAGCCGCTTGCGCATCGGAGAACTTGTTGCGCGCGCGCTCGGCCTCCGGCGTTAAGATCAGGCGGATGGACCATGTGTCGGCCGACGCGGTGACATCGGTCTGCAAGGGAACCAGCACGCGCCCCGTGACCTCAGCGGCGCCCAGACGCTCCACTTTCACGACACCGCCATGCACGCGTACCAGCACACTCGGCCCCGTGGACGCCAGCGCCAGCGCGCCCCGCGCTGTGGCTTCGGCGCGCGCCGCCGCCGCACGGGCGCGGGTCTGCTGGGCCAACTGCGCCAGCGCCGTGGCGCTCGCCCCGCCACCGGCCTCCTGAGCGGCCGCCTCCGCCGCATGCAGATCGGCCTGGGCGTCCAACTGATCCGCGAGACGCGCCAGGCGCGTTTGGACCGCCGCCCGCACCTCCGCCAGCGCTTCAGGCGCCGTGATGATGCTCACCGATCCCGCGACGCCGTCCGGCGTCAGCGGCGCAGCGCCAGCGATGATGCGGCTGGGATAGACGCGGCCCTTCAAAAACAAATCGAGATCATCGGCCAGCGGCGCGGCGTAGCGCACCGTCCCGCCGAGTGCGCCCGGCAAGCGGCGCTCGATCGCCGCACGCAGCCGCGGCCCGTTGAGCGAATGGACGAGGCGGTTGAGCTCGCGCAATCGCGTACGATCGCGCACCTCCGGCAACTGGGCGAACAGCGCTGTGCGGATCAGGCCAGGATAATCAACGCCCGCAGCGTCAACCTCGCCATCGCCATCGGGATCAAATTGCGCCGCCTCCACCGGGATATCCAGCAGCACGCGGTGGGTGGCGAAGGCTGAGGCGCTTTGCAGCACAATGCTGATCAACAACGTCGCCAGAGCCGCGCCGGCGATGAGCACCGCCAAGACGCCATAGGCGCGAAAGCGCCATTCGGCCCAACGGCGGCGGCGCAAACGCCGTGCTGCGTGGGCGTCCAAATTCGGATCAGCGCCAGCGGAGGAAACAGAACCGCTCATCTACTCGTACTGCTCGCGGTAACGGCGCACGATATGCAGCGCGATGAAATTGGTGATCAGGGTAATGATGAACAAGGTGAGCCCAAGCGCGAAGGCCGAGAGGCTCTTGGCGGTGTCGAAGGCCTGGTCGCCCGCCAGAAGATTGACGATTTGCACGGTGATGGTGGTGACTGAATCCAACGGATTGACTGTGATGTTGTCCGCCAAGCCCGCGGCCATCACCACGATCATGGTCTCGCCCGCCGCCCGCGACACCGCCAGCAACAGCGCCCCGGCCAAGCCCGGCAGAGCCGCCGGCAACAGCACAAAACGCACCGTCTCCGACGTCGTCGCGCCCATGGCGTAGGAGCCGTCGCGCAAGCTTTGCGGCGTGGCGTTGATCACATCATCCGATAACGAGGAAACAAAGGGGATGATCATGATCCCCATCACCACCCCGGCGGCGAGCGCCGTCTGCGCCGGCACCGCCAGGCCCGCAAAGGCGCCCGCATCGCGCACCAAGGGGCCGAGTGTGAAGGCGGCGAAGAAGCCATAAACCACGGTGGGAATGCCGGCCAACAACTCCAGCATGGGCTTCACCACGCTGCGGGCCCGCGGGCCGGCGTATTCCGACAGAAAAATCGCAGCGTAAATGCCCACCGGGGCCGCCACCGCCAACGCAATGGCGGTGATGAAGAACGTGCCATAGAGCAGCGGCAACACGCCGAAACGCCCGGCGGCGCCCACCTGATCCTCGCGGGTGCTCGTTTGGGGATCCCAGTCCAGGCTGAAGAAAAACTCCAACGGACTGACCAGGGAGAAAAAGCGCAAACTCTCAAACAAAAGCGACGCGACAATGCCCACCGTCACCAGAATGGCGAGGCCCGCGCACCCCGCCAACGCCGCACGCACCACGCGCTCCACACGGTTGCGCGCCGCGTCCTCAGGCGACACCCGCAGCGCCCCACGCCACAGTCCCCATGCCGCTAAGAGTGCAGCCAGCGCCGACACGCCAAGCGACAACTGGAAATCAATGCGCCGCAAATACGCCGCGGCGGCACGGCGGGTTTCATCCAGCTGCGCGGCAAAATCGGTGCGGCCTTCGGCGATGGCGCGCGCATCGCGGATGAACACCTGCCCCTCCGCCCGCTCCAGCGCGCCAATGGCGTCGCGAAATGCGTTGACCGTCAAAGCGTTGGCGAGGGTGTCGCCAATCACGCCGTACAGGATCAGCACCAACGCCGCCGGCCCCGCGGCCGCCAGCGCCAGCGCACCGCCATGATAACCAGGACGCGAATGCAACCGTGCCCCATCGGCGGCGTAACCGGCCGCGCGCCCACGCGCCCACGCAAAGGCGGCGATGGCCAGCACCAACACGCCTAACGCCACAAAAGAGGTAATCGGGGGCCCCATCGGCGATCCACAAACGCTCCGTACCGCAACATAAGTGCGTAGGCCTAAGCCGCCGGCATCACAGCTTCATGACACGAGCCAACAGAACGGCCGCCAATCGCACATTCCACCACGCGCCCCGACCAAAAAAGCGCCTAAGGGGCGGCGTGGCTCACCGTCCCCTCATCATCGGGCGTGGCGTCGTCGTGCAAGGCCGCAGCCGGCACGAAAATCGAGAACGTCGTGCCCTCGCCCTCGGTGCTGGCGACCGTCAGTCCGCCGCGATGGCGGCGCATGATGCGTTTGACAATGGCCAGGCCCAGCCCCGTACCGGCGCGACCTTGGGCCTTTTGCGCCGCAAGGCCGGTTTCCTCGGCGCGGAAGAACCGCTCGCCCAAGCGCGGCAGATGCTGGCGACCAATGCCCGGGCCGCGATCGCGCACCGTGATCCAGCCGAACCCCGCTTCATGGTCCGATGCGCTCACTAAGGTCAGCCGGGGCGCAGCGCCCGGCTCGGTGCGCTGAGGCTCAATGGCGGTGGGTCCCGGAGCGAGGCCGGCGCTGATGGTGACGATGCCGCCCGGGTGTGAGTACTTCACTGCGTTGTCCACCAAATTCTGGACCACTTGCACGAGCTCATCGCGATCGCCGGCGACCTCGATCGCGCCCAGATCATCAAAGGCCAGCGACACATCGCGCGTGCGCGCCTGCGGGCGCAGGGCGTCCATCACATCGCCCACCACCCCGGCCAGATCGGCATAGCCCTCCGGCGGCACCAACTCGTTTTGCTCCACCCGGCTGAGAGACAACAAATCATCAATCAGTTGGCGCATGCGCGTGGTCTGATCAGCCATGATGGCGAGGAACTTGTCCCGCGCCTGCGGATCGTCTTTGGCGTGGCCCTGCAGCGTTTCGATGAACCCCGCCAACGAGGTCAAAGGCGTGCGCAATTCGTGGCTGGCGTTGGCGAGGAAATCCATCCGTTCACGCTCGGCCCGTCGGATCGCCGTCTCATCATGGAAAACCACCAAAGCCCGCTTTACGCCGTCCGCGCCCCCCAACAACGTCAACGGCGACACAAAGGCGCGCATATGACGTTCCTGCGGGCCCATCACCCGAAACGCCGCCTGCGAGGGCTCGGCTGTCTCTATGGCATCGCGCACCGCCTGCAGCACCGCCGGTTCGCGCACCATGGCCGACAGCGGCGTCGGGGTCTCCGTGACGCGAAACATCGCTTCAGCCAATGCGTTCGCTTGGCGAATGCGGTGGCGGCGATCCACGATCAGCACCGGGTCCGGAAACGCCTCCAACAAAGCGCGGCGTAACGCGGCGACGTCCCGCTTGCCGTCGCGCGGCCGCTTGACCGTCATGGGCGTAGGGGTCGCCGGCGGGTTCGCGACCGCCGCACGATCATAGATCAGCGCGGCGATGGCCAGCACGGCGAAGGCCGCTAAGCCAAGGCCGAATCCCAACGCGCCGCCGAGCACGAGCACCAAAAGCATCGCGCTCGCCACGCCGGTCATCAGGACGACAGCCCGACGCCGTTCCGCACGCGCCAATGACGCCACTGCGCTCATCGCCTCCTCCCCGGCTCATGTTGCGCTCCAGCAACTATCGCGTCGTTATCACGTCAGCCGCCAAAACATTACTGATTATCAATAAAAATTCACTGACAATCACAATACACCTGCGCTATATGAGGGCATAGCAGGGTCCGGTTCAAACACTAATGAGGTGAAGCGTGCGGCGAGCAATTCTGGCCACCGGCGCAGCGGCGTCCGCCGCCGCGTGCGCGAGCTTCGACGCCCCGTCTTTAGAGATGCCGGTCACGGCGCCGGAGCAATGGGCCTCACCCACAGCGCCCGCCGCCGCCGCACGCGGTGACTGGCTAGCGGCCTTCGCGGACGCGCGGTTAACAGCTCTGGTGCGTGAGGCCTTGGACGCCAATTATGACATCGCCGCGGCCGCAGCGCGGTTGGATCAAGCGCGCCACGCCGCGCGCATCGCCGGGGCGGATCGCTGGCCCAGCGTCAATGGTACGCTGGACGCCCGGCGCACCGAACTGGCCGAGCCAGGCGAGTTAACCACCTTTGACCCGCAGACCAACCAGCTGATCACCGTCTCGCGCGGCGCCGTCACGGAAACCTACGGCCTGGGCCTCACCGCCAGCTGGGAATTCGATTTGTGGCGCCGCCTGGCGGCTTCGGCTCAAGCGGGCGTATTGGACGCGGTCGCCGCCGAGGCGGATCTGGCCGATGCACAGCTATCCATCGCTGCATCCACGGCCATCGCGTGGTTCGATCTGGTGCAAGCGCAATTGTTGTCGGCCCTCGCGGACGACGAAGTGGCCACCCAAAACAGGGCGCTCACCCTGACCGAGCGGCGCTTTGAGGCTGGCATCGCCACCTCCCTGGATGTCCGCCTGGCGCGCTCGGCCGCCGCGTCCAGCGAGGCCAACCGCGCCCTACGGCGCCAGCAGCTCAACAGCGCCGTGCGCGCCCTGGAGGTTCTGCTGGGTCGCTATCCTGCGGCGGAGCTCGACGCAACCAGCCGCTTGCCGCAACTCCCGCGTCTGTCCGGAACCGGCGCGCCGGGCGAGCTGCTGACGCGCCGCCCGGACCTGCGCGCCGCTGAAGCGCGGTTGGAAGCCGCCGGCCTGCGCGCGCGCGCCGCGCGCCGCGCTTTGTTCCCCCGCCTGTCCCTTACCGCCAGCTACGGCACGGACGGGGTGTCGGAGTTTTCGGATGTCACGAACCCCGACGCGCTGGTGAGCAATCTGGTGGCCAATCTCACCGCCCCCATTTTCAACGCCGGAGCGCTCGGCGCGGAGGCGCGCCGCAACGCCGACATCGCCCGCGCGCAACTGGCGACCTACGCCAACGCCGCGCTGAACGCCTATCGCGAAGCCGAAGACGCCCTGGACGCCGAGCGCTTCTTAGAGGCCCAAGAACGCGCCCTCGCCGTCGCCGTTGCCGAAGCCGAAGCCGCTGAAGCGCTGGCGGAACGGGAGTACACCCGCGGCGTGGGGACGATTTTTGAACTCCTCGATGCGCAAAATCGGCGTCTGTCCGCCCAAGGCCAACTGATCGCCGTGCGGCGAAACCGCGTAGTGAACCGTGTGACGTTGCATGTGGCCATTGGCGGGGATTTCCGCAGCGGCTTGATCGACAACAGCAGCGCGGCCGGGAACGCGACCGCCCGCACAACGCCCGCACCCGCCGCCGTAGGTGCAGACCGCGAATAGAGACGACGCCCGCCAGTCGGGCGCTAAGGAGCACAACCATGCCCATGCCGGCTTACTTGCGCGTTTCGGTGTTCGGAATCGCGATCCCCGTGGGCGTTATCGCCGGGATCATCGCGCTGACGTTTTTGGCCACGGCCGGGATGCGCGCCGGCCGTGAGGAGGCGGAGAAAGCCCCGACCCGCAACCTCGGCCTGGCCGTGTTCACCGAAATCGCCCAGCGTCAGGATGTGCGCCTCAGCGTCACCACCCAGGGCGAAGCACGTCCACGGCGCGAAATCGATCTGGTGCCGCAAGTGGCCGGACGCATCGTATATGTCTCCGATAACTTTATCGAAGGCGGCTTTTTTGACGCGGGTGAAGCGCTGATCCGCATTGAGGACGCCGACTACAAGCTGGCCGTCATCCAAGCCGAAGCGTCGGTCGCCCGCGCCCGGCGCGCCCTTGAAGCAGAGCAAGCTCAAGCTGAACTCGCCCGGCGCGACTGGGAGGATCTCGGCCGCGGCCCCGCCTCGCGGCTTACGTTGCGCGAACCCCAGCTGGCCGAAGCGCGCGCTGAACTCGCCTCCGCCGAAGCCATGGCCGCCGATGCGCGCTTGCAACTTTCACGCACGGTGTTGAGCGCGCCCTTCGCCGGTCGCGTGCGGACACAGGACGCTGATTTGGGGCAGTACATCACCCCCGGTCAGTCGCTGGGGCGCGTCTTCGCCAGCGATGTGGTGGAGGTGCGCCTGCCGCTCACCGATGATGAGTTGGCGTTGCTGGGTTTGCCCGCAGCGTTCTCGGCTGAGGACAGCGGCGCGCCCGCCCCGCAGGTCGTGTTGAGCGCGCGTTTGGCCGGGGTGGAGCGGCGCTGGTCGGCCCGCATCGCCCGCACCGAAAGCGCCATCGATCCCATGACGCGCACCCTGTTCGCCATCGCCGAGGTGGCCGATCCCTACGGCGCCGGCGCCGCCGCCGATGGCGCGCCGCTTCCCATCGGCCTCTTCGTGGAGGCGGAAATCAGCGGGCGCACGATTAATGACGCCTACCAGCTCCCGCGCGAAGCGCTGCGGCGCAATGACGAGATCTACATCGCCAATCGTGACGGCACCTTAAGCATTCGTGAGGTGGAGGTCGTCACCTCAAACGATGCGGGCGTGATCATCAGCAGCGGCGTGCAAACCGGCGAGCATGTCATCATCTCGCCGCTCGTGTCGCCGTCCGATGGCCTGCGCGTTCAGGTCTTTGATAATGACGGCGCGCTGCTGTTCCCCCAGCCTGACGCCGCGGACAATGAAGCCATCGCGGAGCTGCCGGCTGACGAGGATCGCTCATGACCCCGACACACATCCCCGACGCATCACCCCAAGCCGCGGAAGAGCGCAACACGGAGCGCGGCCTCATCGCATGGTGGGCGCAAAACAGCGTCGCGGCCAACCTGATCATGCTGGTGGCGGTCGTGGCCGGCGTGGTCGGATACACCACGCTCGACCGGCTGGTATTTCCCACAATCTCCGTCAACATCGCCCAGGTGTCCGTCACGTGGCAGGGGGCCTCGCCGCAAGACGTTGAAGAACAGATTATCACGCGTATTGAGGAATCAGTCGCCAACCTCGCGGGCATCGATCAAATCACCTCAACAGCTTTTGAGGGGCGCGGAACAGTCCGGATTCAAGCCTTGAACAGCGTCGATATGGCGGTGTTCATGGACGAAATAAAACTGCGCATCGACGCCATCAACAACTTCCCCGCCGACAGCTTCCGCCCGGTGGTGCGCCGCCTCCAAAACACGTCCTGGTTTATGGGCCTGGCGCTGCATGGCGATATTGATCCGCTGACGCTCAAACGGTTGGCCGACGATATCCGCGACGATATCGCCTTCAGCGTCCCCGGCGCCTCCCGCGCCATCGCCACCGGAACGCTGAGCGAGGAAGTGGCCATCGAGGTCAGCGAAACATCGCTGCGGCGCTACAATCTCACCTTCGATGAAGTGGCGCGCGCGATCGCGGGCTCATCCATCAACACCTCCGCCGGCCGCGTGCGCACGCAAACCGGTTCGGTGAGCTTGAACTCACGCAATCTGGCGGACTCCGCGGAAGAGTTTGAACGCATCGTGATCCGCCAGTCCGCCGACGGCGCGGACGTGCGCGTGAGCGATGTGGCCCGGGTCATTGACGGTTTTGAAGACGCCAATTTCGTCAGCTCCTTCAATGGGGAGCCCATGGTTTTGATCGGCTTGGTGACGCTGGAAGAAAACATGGACGTGGTCGCATCACGCCAAGGCCTCGATGCGTACCTTGAAGATCTGTCGCTGCCTGAAGGCGTGGAGTTGAGCATCTGGTTCGATGAATCCGCGTCCTTTGAGGATCGCATCGACATCATCGCCAACAGCGCGGCGCTGGGCCTTCTGTTGGTGTTCATCGTGCTGATCTTGTTTCTGCGGCCCGTCGTCGCGCTGTGGGTCACGGTGGGAATCGCGGTGGCGTTCGCGGGCACCTTTGCGCTGTTGCCGGTGCTGGGCGTATCGCTCAACATGCTGTCGACCTTCGCCTTTCTGCTGGTCATCGGCGTGGTGGTGGACGACGCCATCATTGTCGGGGAGAGCATCCACAATCAGGTGGAGCGCGGCCACACCGGACATGCCGCCGCGGTTGTGGGCACGCGTTTGGTCGCTAAGCCGGTGATTTTCGCCGTGATCACGACCATGATGGCCTTTGCGCCGTGGATGCTGTTATCGGGCCCAGAAGTGGCGTTCACCCGTCAGATCTCATTGGTGGTGATCGCAGCGCTGACCTTGTCCCTCCTGGAATCCTTGCTGATCCTGCCCAACCATTTGTCCCATATGAAGCCCCAACGCACCGATGGGTTTTTCGGGCCGCTGGTGCGCCTGCAGCGGCGCATCGCCGACGGTCTCATCTGGGTCGCGCGCAACATCTATCGCCCCGTCGCCGAACTCGCGGTGCGCCAACGCTACATCACGGTGACGCTGTTTGTGTGTCTGTTTGCGTTGTCGGTGAACGCGGTCTCTCTCGGCTTTTTGAAGTTCAACTTCATGCCGGAGGTGGAATCCGACTTCCTCGAGGTGGAAATCGACATGCCCGACGGCGTCGCGTTCGACCGCGTCTTGGAGGTCAAGCGTCAATTGGAGGGAGCGGTCTTGCGCTATGGCGAGCGCATGGATGCTGAGTATGACGGCCTGGAGATCATCGCGGATTTGGCGCTGTTCGCATCCGATGACGGGGTGGATGCTTACTTAAGCATTGTGCCTCCCGAAAAACGCCCGCGCGATCTGTCGCTGCGCGATATTACGGAAGCGCTGCGCACCGAGCTTGGCCCTGTGCCGGACGCCGAAGAAATCGAACTCGATTACACCTTCAACGACAGCCAAGGTGGCCTGCGCTTCGCCCTACAGTCGAAGGATGGCGAGGCCCTGACCGCCGCGACGACGGAGTTGAAAGCCCAGCTGGCCTCCTATGGCGATGTGTTCGAGGTGCGCGACAGCATGCAAGCCGCCGCCGATGAGGCGCGCATCACCCTGCTGCCCAACGCCGAAAGCCTCGGCGTCACGCTCAACAGCGTCACGCGCCAGGTGCGCCAATCCTTCTTCGGTGAGGAAGTGCAACGCCTGCCGCGCGATGGCGAGGACGTGCCGGTGCGCGTGCGCCTCACGCAAGAGGAGCGACGGTCGCTGGACACCCTGCGCGCCATCCGTATCCGCACCGAAGACGGACGCTCCGTACCGTTGGGCGCCGTCGCGCGGGTGGAGTTCGCTCCCGGCATCGACCGGATTGAGCGGCGTGACCGCCAGCGCGCCGTCTATGTGCGCGCAGATGTGCGCAATGATGGGGAGGACGCGATCAATCGGGACCTGCAGGAGAATTTTTTCCCCAACTTCGACGCCCGCCACCCCGACGTGCTGCGGGACGTCGTCGGCGATCGCGAGCAGGAAGGCGAATTCCTACAGGAAGTCATGGTGCTGATGGGCCTCATGTTGGTGGCCATGTATCTGCTCTTGGCCATCGCTTTCCGCGCCGTGTTCCAGCCCTTCTTGGTGATGACCGCGATCCCCTTCAGCCTTGTGGGCGCGGTGGTCGGCCACCTGGCATTCGACATTCCGCTAGCGCTGTTTTCCTTCTTCGGGATGGGCGCGGCCGCGGGCGTGGTGGTGAACGACAATCTGGTGCTGATCGATTATGTGAACCGGCTGCGTCGCCAAGGAGCGGGCGCCTTGCAAGCCCTGGTGGAAGCGGGCACGGCACGCTTTCGCCCCATTCTGCTCACCTCGCTCACCACCTTTCTCGGCGTGTTGCCGATGATGACCGAACGCTCGATGCAGGCGCAGTTCCTCAAGCCGATGGTGGTGTCGCTCGCCTTTGCGGTGGTGTTCGCCCTGTTCCTCACGTTGTTTTTCGTGCCCGCGCTCTACGCCGTCGGGACGGACTTCTCCCGCTATTTCCGCTGGGCGTTTGGCGGGCGTCCCTTGGCGTTCATCGGCTCCAATTATAATCGCGACGCCGCCTTCACCGGGCCCATGGGCGGGCCGGCCGCACCACACAACTCGCAGCCCCCAGCGCCGGCGCAATAGGCGAGCCTTGGCGCCGCACGCCTAGCCGCATGCGGGGCTGGACGTGCGGCTTTCGCTCCGCCGGGGGGCGCGATAGAGCTGATGACTATGGACAAACGCCCCGCCCCTGACCCCGCACGCTCAGCCCCCGCCCCCAGCGCGGCCGAGGCCCCGCAGGTGGGCGAACGCGTCGTGCGGCTGGAGGCGGACGGCCTCACCGCCCTTGCGGACGCCATCGCCGGATCCTTGGCCGCGCCCTTCCGCGAAGCCACGCGCCTGTGCTTGGCCGTCACCGGGCGCATCGTGGTGGTCGGCGTGGGCAAAAGCGGCCATGTGGCGCGCAAAATCGCCGCCACGCTCGCCTCCACCGGCGCGCCGGCGCAATTTGTCCATCCCAACGAGGCCAGCCATGGCGATCTGGGCATGATCACCGCGCGCGACGCCGTGCTCGCGCTGTCGAAATCCGGCAAGTCCAGCGAGTTTGGCGACGTCATCGCCTACACCCGTCGCTTCGCCGTGCCCCTTATCGCCATGACGGCGGGCGCCAACAGCGCATTGGGCCGCGCCGCCGATGTGGTGCTGCGCGTGCCAGACGCCGCCGAGGCTTGCGGCGAAACCAATGCGCCCACCACCTCCACCACCATGATGATGGCCCTGGGCGATGCGCTGGCTGTCGCCCTGTTGGAAGCACGGGGCTTTTCGGCCTCTGATTTTCGCGTCTTCCATCCCGGCGGCGCGCTGGGCGCGGCCCTGGCCAAGGTGGCGGATCTCATGCATAGCGGCGACGCGTTACCCCTGGTGGACGCCGCCACCCCCATGAGCGACACGCTGGTGGCCATGACCGCCAAGGGCTTTGGCTGCGCCGGCGTGACGGATGAGCAAGGACGTTTGGCGGGCATCATCACCGATGGCGATTTGCGCCGGCATATGGGCGCCGGATTGCTGGCCCAGACGGCCGGCGATGTGATGACGCCCGCGCCGAAAACCGTACAGCCGAACGATCTCGCCGCCACGGCTCTGCGCGCCATGACGGCGGAGGCGCGCAAAGTCACGGTGGTGTTCGCCGTCGACGATGAGGGACGGCCCGCCGGCGTCCTGCATCTGCACGATTGCTTGCGGGCCGGGCTCGCTTAACCCCCGCTGCGCGTTCTGCAAGAGGCCCTGCCTCGCGTGCACGCGCTGGATTGTGCCGTGCAATAAGGCTTGTTACCCCTGGGCAACGGCTGGAGGGGTGCATGACAGGCAAGGAACTTCAACGTCGCGCGGTGCTCACGGGCGGTGTCGCCGGCGCAGGCCTTTTGGGCGCCGCGTGCTCAGGCGTGTGGCCCAGCCTCGGCTCATGCAACCGCGAGTTTGAAACCCGCATGCCTCTGGGCGAAACGCTGACACCCATGCGCGCGCTTGCCGACCCCAAGGGCTTCAACATCGGGACTGTGTTTTCCTACGATTTGCTCAACCCCAATGATCGCCGCTACGCCCCGCAATACGCGGAGCTGGTGGCGCGCGAATGCAACATGGTGGTGACGCAAAACGATTTCAAAATCCATCGCATGATCGATGTGACCCAGTCCGGTTCACCGCGCCCGGCCATACGCTGGGCGCCGACGGATCGCTTCGTGCAGCACTTTCGGCGTCGCAACATCGCCGTGCGCGGGCACACCATCATCTGGAACCGGCATGTGGATGATCTGCCCTTCTTTGAGACACTGAGCGCCGACGAGATCGCCAGCTTCCAGGACTGGTACGTGGAGACCATGGTGGGGCGCTATCGCGGGCGCGTCGCCTCCTGGGACGTGGTCAACGAGCCGGCGGTGCCCGGCAACGGCGCCGGCGCGAATGAGGACTACCGCGACGGGCCGTACTTCACGGCCTATGGCGAAAAATATGTCGCTGAAGCCTACAAGCGCGCCCGCGCCGCCGACCCGCAAGCGGAACTGGTGTTGAACGATTTCGCCTTCGCCTGGGCCTCGCCCTGGGCCAAACGCCAGCGGGACAATTTCCTGCGCATCTTGGATCGCGCTTTGGATGACGGCGCGCCGATCGATGCTGTGGGCTTTCAAAGCCACCTGATTGTGGATGATCACCTCAGTCAGGATGCGTTCATGGCCTATGTGGAGCAAGTTCGCGCGCGCAACGTGAAGATCCTCATTACCGAAATGGATGTCGAGGAGCCGGTTTCGCGCCTCTCCAACGAAGAGCGGGACGAAAGGCTGGCGGCGTTTGTGCGCGGCTACCTCCAGCCGCTGATGGATGATCGCATCATCGACACCATCATGTGGTGGGGCCTGTCGGACTTGCGGACGACGCAGTACGCCGAAGCTATGGACGTCAATCCCACCGCCGAGTTCCGCCCGCGCCCCGCCCCTTATGACGCCGATTATCGGCCCAAGGCGATGCGCGTGATGATGGGCGATCTCATCGCGGCCTGGTAAGCACGCCGCCCATCCGCCCGCCGGCTTAACGTACAAGCGCTTAAGCCCGCCACGCGGCGGCGAGGGAACCTTCAGACTTTGCTGCTACGACCCGCTGTGTTGGCGCCGCGTGTGCATTGCTTGGCGCATGACCCTGTTGAACGACGCCAGACAAAACGTTAAAGCAACCGAATTCCCAAGTCTAAGGCGCAACCGCCTTAGCTGCTCCATGATGATATGGCCGCAGACCTTGTACAGGAACGGGCCAGCAGACAGTGGCCGCAAAATGAAACAGGCGACACAACGCGTAATTTTCGAATTTCTCGACAACGTCGCACCCGTTGTTTCTCATAATTTCCGCATCTACAACGCCATCAACCTCGGACACGGGGAACCTGAACTTAAAATTGTCAACGGCTTCGTCGACCCCGAACGCGATGCGATCGATATTGGGGCCCATCGTGGTATTTATTCACAAGTACTGGCGCAAAAAGCCAAAAAAGTGCACGCGTTTGAGCCGCACCCAATCCTTTATCGATATTTGAAACATGTCATGCCCAGCACGGTGGAGGTGCACAACCTCGCCGCCTCCAACACCGTGGGCGAGCTGGCGTTTCACATCCCGCGCGGAGGTGGCTATTTCGGTCTCGGCCAGGGCACGTTGGAGCAGCCGACCTACTTTGACCCCGACAACAAGGTGGTGACGCGTTATGTGCGCACCGTGGTGTTGGACGACGTGCTGAGCGAGCCGGTGGGCTTCATCAAAATCGACGTCGAAGGTCACGAACCGAGCGTCATACGGGGGCATACCGGATCATTTCCACCCACCAACCCAACATTCTGGTGGAAATTGTGGAGCGTAACGGCGAGTCCAAAATGGACGAGATCCGCGGCCTGCTAGAGCCTCGCGGCTATGGCGGCTACTTTCTCTTGGAGAACAGTTGGCGGCCCGTCAGCACATTCTCCTTTGCTGAGCACCAAGCGCCCGGCAGCCAATGGGACCGCGAGCGCCCCTTCGTGAACAACTTTCTGTTCACCACGCAAAAGTTGTAAGGCGGGTCTGACGCCCCCAAAGACATAGCCTCTAACCGCAAGGGTGTGCGGGGCCGCCGGACCCCGCTTCAAACGCCCGCCTCAACCCGCACGAGCCAAGCGCGTCTGCGCCAGCTCATCCAGCTGGTCCTGCTCGCGCTTTTTGACCGCCGCCAGGCGCTGCGCCACCCGCCGCTCTTCCATGAGCTCGTATTTTTTCAGCTCCTGGAACGCGGCCTCCAACTCCTCGCGCAGCTTGTCCGCCTGTTGGTCGACCTCGGCAATGGAGGCGCGCAAGTTCTGTTTGCGCTTAATCACGGCCTGGGCGTAGCTGCCATAGGCCACAAAACCATCACGCGAGGCGTTGGCGGCCACCTGCTCTTCCGGCACGCTCTCATCCAACTGGACGACTTTGGCCTCCAAATCCGCACGCGCCGCATCCAGGCCGGCCATTTGCTTCTGCAAGCCCTCCACTTGGAACCGGGCCAAGCGGATCAGGGCATCCATGCTTTTCATGGGAACCTCCATTCAACTCATTCTGAGGGAACGTTCTTCAGCGCCTCCTCCAGACGCGCGAAGCTTTCGGATATGTCCGTGGCGTCGTCCTTGTTCTGGGACAAAAACGCCTCGAGCGCGGGATGGGCGAGCACCGCCGCATCCACCTGTGGATCGGCGCCGCGGGAATAGGCGCCGATGCGGATCAACTCCTCCATGTCCGCATAGGCCGCCAGCAGACCGCGGGCGCGGCGCACCAACGCCCATTCATCCGCGCTGCAGCAGCCCGGCATCATGCGCGACACCGATTTCAACACATTGATTGCGGGATAGCGGCCGCGCTCAGCGATGGCGCGCTCCATCACCACATGCCCATCCAGGATGCCGCGCACGGCGTCAGCCACGGGTTCTTCCATATCGCCGCCGTCTACGAGCACCGTGAACAGCCCCGTCACAGCGCCCGCCGGGGCGCCATCCGCGCGCTCCGCGCCAGGTCCGGCCCGCTCCAGCAGCTTCGGCAACTCGGCAAACACCGAGGGTGTGTACCCCTTAGTGGTCGGCGGTTCACCCGCGGCCAGGCCTATCTCCCGCTGCGCCAAAGCGAAACGGGTGATGCTGTCCACCAAAAGCAGAACATGGCGGCCCTCATCGCGAAAATGCTCGGCGATGGCGAAGCTGAGATAACAGGCCTGTCGACGCCGCAAGGCCGGCTCGTCGGACGTCGCCGCCACCACGATGGAGCGCGCACGCCCTTCCGGGCCCAGCGCATCTTCGACAAACTCGCGCACCTCCCGGCCCCGCTCGCCGATGAGGCCGATGACGATGACATCAGCAGCCGCATTTTTCGCCAGCATTCCCATCAGCACGGACTTACCAACGCCGGAGCCGGCGAAGAGACCCAAACGCTGGCCCCGACAGGCTGGGACGAAGGCGTTGAGCGCGCGCACACCAAGATTCAGCCGATCGCCGACCCGATCGCGGGATTGCGCTGGGGGCGGCGCCGCGCGTACCGGCGTGCGGCGCGGTCCATCGAGCACCGGCGGGCCTCCATCGACAGGATGCCCGAAACTGTCCACCACGCGGCCAAGCCAGGCATCGCTCGGGCGCACCGAGAGCGGTGTGGGATCGAGTCGCACGCGATCGCCGGGGCGCACCCCCTCGACCGCGTCAAAGGGCATCAGCACGGCGCGATCATCGTGAAAGCCCACCACTTCGCACAAACGCTCGGCATGCGCAGTCTGGACACACGCGCGCGCGCCCAACGCCAGCCCCGGCGGGGGGCCTTGCACCTCCACCATCAGGCCTTTGACGGCACTGACGCGACCGCCAAACCGGCGATCGGCGATGGTGCTGATATCCTCCACAAGCGCGTGCATACGTCTCTCGCTTCGCCGGCGCGTCATGCGTCGGTCTGGCCCTGATTGCGTGCGCTCAGGCCTAACAAAGCGTGATTTATCTGGCGTGAATGGGGCCTCGCACGCGCCTGTGAGCGCGACGGTCGCCCCCCTTGTGTTCCGGGGAAAATCGCCGACTCATGCAGCCGCATGACGAGGGCTGGTGAGAAAGACTGCAGCGCCCCTCTGGGCCCGCAGAGCGCGGCTGGGGATTGTTCGGGCATTTGAATCGCCGCAACGATCGTCGCTGTGTTAACCTTTCTTAAGTCATCGGCCTCTAAACGATGGTGAAGGTTTAACCATGCCAATCACTGCCGAGGCGGTTGGAGGGGTGCTATGCGGGTTTTAATGATCGAGGACGACCGCCAAACGGCGCAATCGATCGAGTTGATGCTCAAATCGGAAGGCTTAAACGTCTACACCACCGATCTGGGGGAAGAAGGCGTCGATTTGGGCAAACTGTACGATTACGACATCATTGTCCTTGATCTCAATTTGCCGGACATGAGCGGCTTTGACGTGCTGAAGACATTGCGCGTCGCCAAAGTGGATACGCCCATTCTGATTTTGTCGGGACTTGGCGAAATCGAAAATAAAGTACGTGGCCTGGGCTATGGCGCGGACGACTACATGACCAAACCTTTCCATAAGGACGAGTTGGTCGCGCGGATCCACGCCATCGTGCGGCGCTCCAAGGGTCACTCCCAGTCGGTGATCAAGACGGGTGACATCACGGTCAATCTCGACGCCAAAACCGTCGAAGTTGAAAACCAACGCGTGCATTTGACCGGCAAAGAATACCAAATGCTGGAGCTGCTCAGCCTGCGCAAAGGCACCACGCTCACCAAAGAAATGTTCTTGAATCACCTCTATGGCGGTATGGATGAGCCGGAGCTGAAGATTATCGACGTCTTTATCTGTAAGCTGCGCAAGAAGTTGGCCACGGCGACCGGCGGTAATCACTACATCGAAACCGTGTGGGGCCGCGGCTATGTGCTGCGCGACCCGGCCGAGGAACGCGCGGCCTAGCCAGAACTGTGGGCAGCGGCCGTCGCAAGGCGACGACGCTCCGCAGGCGGATCAAAACCGCACACGAAAGCCGCGCCCCCTCGGGAACGCGGCTTTTTGTATGGCGCATTTTATGGTGCAGGAGCGCCGTGGACAGGCCGCGCATCGCGCGGCCCAGCCCGTCAACAACTACTATGAGCCTCGGCTTTTGGGCGGGACAGGTTATGCCGCGTTGCGCAGGGGACGTTGGTAGAGACCGCGCATATGCGGCACGTTCTCAAACGCGTCGGTGACACCGAGCACCGTCTCAGCCGAGCCCAACACCAAATGCGCCCCCTCGCTGCACTGACGCGCCATCCGGCTGAGCACATCGGACTTTGTCGCTTTGTCGAAATAAATCAGCACATTACGACAAAAAATCACGTCAAAGCGCGGCAGCTTTGCAAAGTCGTCCAGCAAGTTGAACTTTTGGAAGCGCACATACTGCTGCAGCTTCGGTTTAATCCGCCACGTATCTTCCTGCTTTTCAAAATATTCCACGAGAAGCCGCACCGGCAGCCCGCGCTGAACTTCGAACTGGCTGTAGAGGCCGGCCTTGGCTTTCTCCAGCACTTTCGCGCAGATATCGGTGCCGATGATCTCGGGCGTGACACCATTGAAGGATCCGGCGTGCTTGTCCAAGATCATGGCCAAGGAGTACGCCTCTTGGCCGCTGGAGCAGGCCGCGGACCAAATCCGCAAACGCTCGCCGCGGCGTTTTTGCGCTAAGAGGGCCGGCAAGATGTCCGATTCAAACTGATCAAACGGTGTCTTGTCGCGGAAGAAAAACGTCTCGTTGGTTGTCATGGCCTCCGTAATGGCCCAGGCCAACGCGTCATCGTTCTTGGCGCGCACCGCGGCCAGCATCTCGGAAATGGAGCCAAAGCCTCTTTTACGCACCAAGGGGCCCAAACGACTCTCGATCAGATACCCCTTGTCTTCGGTCAGCACGAGGCCGGACCGTCGCCGCACAAGATCGGAAACCAGCGCCAAATCCGATTGCATCACAACGCCTTCCCATCAAGGATCCGCGCCGCGGCGCGTCCGATTTCACTGATTGGTGACACCGCGGCGGCCAGGCCGGCCTCTTCCACCGCGCCAGGCATACCCCAAACCACACTCGACCCTTGGTCCTGCACCAACACAGAGCCGCCGGCTTTCACGATGTCGGACGCGCCGGCCTTGCCATCTTGGCCCATGCCGGTGAGCACCAACGCTAACGCCGCCGGTCCGCAGGCCACAGCCGCCGAGCGGAACAGCGGATCCACAGCCGGGCGACAAAAATGCTCCGGCGGCCGCTGGTCCAGGGCGATCGCTAAACTCGTCCCGCGACGGCGCACCGACATATGGTGATCGCCCGGCGCCACATAGGCGTGGCCGACATTAACGGGCATGGCGTCGCGCGCTTCCAGCACGGTGCGATTGGACAGCTTGTCCAAATGCTCCGCCAAAATGGTGGTGAATGTGGCCGGCATATGCTGCGCGATGAGCACGGGTGCGCGCACGCTGGCCAAATCGGTCATCACGGTGCGCAACGCTTGCGGGCCGCCTGTGGATGCGCCGATGAATAAGGCTTCGGGGCGGACTTTCGACAGCGCTGGACGCGTGCGGCCAGCCGGTGGGCGCGCCGCGGCGCGCCCACCGGCTGGCGCGCCAAGCGTTGCGACCGCCCCCAAAGCGCGCACTTTCTCCAGCAGGTTGCGCCGGTAGTCTTCCGCCCCAGCCAACGCCGTGACCGCGGGTTTAGACACATAATCCGCCGCGCCGAGCGACAGCGCCTTGAGGGTCACTTCAGCATTGCGGCGCGTGAGCGTGGAGGCCATGACGATCCGGGCCTGCGGCGCGGCTTTGCGCAACAGCGGCAGCGCCGAGACGCCGTCCAACCGCGGCATCTCCACATCCAAGATGATCACGTCCGGTTGCAATTCTTTGGCGCGGCGCACGCCCTCCTCGCCATCGGCGGCGGAGCCGGCGAGCTGCAAATCATGCTCACGCCCGATCCAGCGATTCATGAGGCCGCGGACAACCGCGGAATCATCAATCAACAGGACCCGAACCGGGCCCGCCGCGCCGGCGCGGGGGGAGAATGCTGCGAAACTCACCGCAACACCCGCTTAGATGAGACCGACTTGGGAGAATTTGGATTCGATGATGTCGCCGTCAAAGGGCTTCATGATGAACTCATTCGCCCCGGCGCCGAGCGCCTCGGTGATGCTGTCCAAGTCATTTTCGGTCGTGCAGAAGACGATCACAGGCTTGTCGCCGCCCTCCTCCACACGCAGCTTGCGCAGGAAATCGATGCCCGTCATGACCGGCATGTTCCAGTCCAGCAGGATGGCGTCCGGCATCTCGACACGGCACGCTTCCAGCGCCTCCAGCCCGTCGGCAGCCTCGGTGCACTCGAACTCCATGTCTTCGAGAATCCGCCGCGCGACCTTTCGGATCACACGCGAGTCGTCGACGATCAGACAGCTTTTCATGGTTGTTCACACCCTTCCGCCACGAGTCACACCCCTCGTCTTCACGACGCCGCCGCCAAATCTTGCGGGGCGATCTCCAAAATGCCGTCGAGGTTGAGAACGATCAGCAACCGCTCCTCCAGGCGATAGACGCCAAGGGCCGCGTCCTGCCAACGCGGGTCGAGATTGCTGGGATTGGCCTCATACCGATCGTCCGACAGCCGCAACACCTCGCCGACGCTGTCCACGATCAGCCCGTAGGCCTCGCCGTTCTTCTCCACGCCGATGGCCATGGAGCCTTTGCGGTCATCCTCGCGCTTCGGCAACCCAAGGCACGCGCGCCCGTCAAAAGTGGTCACGATGCGCCCGCGCAAATTCAGCACGCCGGCGATTTCGGGACGCGCCAGAGGCACCTGCGTCAAGCCGACGGGCGTGAACACGTCATGGATGCGGCTCACCTCAACGCCGAACAGCTGATCGGCGATGTGCACCGTGACGAACTCACGCAACTCCCCTTCAGCCGTCGGCGCGCGTGCCTGCTTCGGTTGGCCATCCTGAGCGCTCATGCCGCCTCCCCTTCCGCCGCGAGGGCGTAGTCGAGCGCCGCCACCAGGGAAGCGCGGTCATTTTTGGGAATGCAGTGGGCGAAGGCCAAGCGAGCCCGTTCCGGCAACTCGTTCTGCGACAAGCCCGACAACGCCACGCGTGGAATATGCGCCCACCGATCATCCGTTTGCAGACGTTCAGCGAAAGCGACGCCGTCCTGCCCGGGCATCTCCAGATCCGACACAATGATGTCGAAGTCCTCGCCCGCATCGTTCAAGGTCCAAGCCTCGGCGGCGCTTTCCACCGCAATCACCTCATACCCGGCCGCATTCAAGAGGGGCTTCATCACGTTGCGGAAAAAGGCGTTGTCATCGACGAGCAAGACGCGACGCGGCGGGCGCGCGACCGTTTCGGGCGTGCGGGAGAACCAATCCGGCTCCGCTCGTGTGAGATAATGTCCCACATCAATAACTTGGGTCGCCTTACCGCGCAGCACCGCAGTGCCGGCGACGCCAGGGGTGTCGGCGGTCAGTTCGATGTTGACCCGCTCATCCACCACATCGACGATTTCATCCACGACGAGCCCGGCGCTGCGATCATTGTCGGTGAACACCAGCACCGGCTGGGCGCCCTCTGATTTCACTTCGCCGTAATCGCTGATATGCGCCAGCGGCATAAGCTTGCCGCGATATTGCACCAGCAATCGGCCGCCGCCTTGCTCGAGGTTCTCGACCGGAATCTCTTCCAGGCGCGTCACCAACGACAGCGGCGCCGCCTTGGGTTCGTCACCGCCCGCACGGAAAATCAGCATGGACGTGGTTTCTTCCGCCGCCGTCGCGCGTGATTGGGCGGCCGCCTCATCGCGCTCCAATTCGTCCTGATGACGACGGACATTTTGCACGACGCCGTTGGGATCGACGATCATGATCACGGAGCCATCACCCAAAATGGTGTTGCCGGAGAACAGCGCCGTGGAGCCGCGCAGGGCCGAGGCCAAAGGCTTGACCACGATCTCCTCGGTGTCGAACACCTCATCCACCACAACACCGAAGCGCTGGCCGCCCACCTGCATCACCACCACGAAAGACGCCCGGCGTTCTTCCTGGGAGGCCGGCATATCCAGCACCTCGGTGAGGTTGACCAGCGGCAGCAGCCGCTCGCGCAGGCGCATCACCGGGGTGGCGTTGATGATCTCCACCTGGTTTTGCGAGCGCGCGCCCACGCGCACCAACTCCAGCACACTGAGCTGGGGAATAGCAAAGCGCTGACCAGCCGCGCCCACCACCAAGGCCGAGATGATGGCCAAGGTCAGCGGAATTTTGATGGTGAAGGTGGTGCCGCGCCCCTCCACCGAGTTGAGGTCCACCGTCCCGCCGATCTGCTCGATATTGGTGCGCACCACGTCCATGCCGACGCCGCGGCCGGAGAGGTTGGTCACCTTCGCGGCCGTGGAGAAGCCCGCGGAGAAAACGAAGCGGTGGATTTGATTGTCGCTCATGCCGGCGGCTTCATCGGCGCCCACAAGGCCCTTTTCCACCGCCTTGCGACGGATTTTTTCGGTGTTCAGGCCCGCACCATCATCGGCGATCTCAATGATGATGTGACCGCCTTCATGGAAAGCGCGCAAGGTGAGACTGCCCGTTTCCGGCTTGCCCGCCATGACGCGGGTTTCCGGTTTCTCCACACCATGATCGCAAGAATTGCGCACCATGTGCGTCAGCGGATCCTTGATCAGCTCCAGCACCTGGCGATCGAGTTCGGTGTCCTGGCCTTCCATGACCAGCTTGATCTTTTTGTTCAGATCATGGGCCACGTCACGCACGATGCGGGGCAATTTCTTCCACGCATTGCCGATGGGCTGCATGCGCGTCTTCATGACGCCATCCTGCAGCTCGGCCGTGATGTTGGACAGGCGCTGCAACGGCACCTTGAATTCGGAATTGTTCTTATGACGGACCATTTGCAGCAGCTGGTTTCGCGTCAGCACCAGCTCCGACACCATGGTCATCAGGTTTTCCACCACATCCACATTAACGCGGATGGTTTGCGCCGCGAGCGCGCTTTCACGGCCCAGCTCGGCGATATCGCCGCGCTCCTCGCCCAGCGCCGCCGCCGCTGGCGCCGCGTCCAGAGCGGGCGGGGCCTGCGTCTCTTCACGGGCGCGCGCTTGTTCGGCCTCGCGCTGCAGCATGGCCATGTCCGGGCCTTCTGTCTGCTGAAACGCCGCCTCCAGCTCCGCCAGAGACACCTCACCCGGCCGCAAAGCACGGTCGAGATCATGGTCATACCGGTCCTGGTCGTCCGACGACGCGACGTCCGCGG
>CAZGCB010000015.1:26571-37198 GCA_964524065.1 uncultured Caulobacterales bacterium
GCGCCGCGTCAGCCTCGGCCGCCGGAGCGGTCTCGGCGGGCGGGGGCGCTTCGGACCGTGCTTGCGGTGCAGCCGCATCCACGGCGGTCGGCGCGGCGTTGGTCTCCGGCAACTGCCCCGCCGAAGCCGCCTCCAGACGCGCGATCAACGCGGCGTCATTGCCTTCGGGTTCAGCCTGCTCGCGCTCCAAATGGGCCAACAGCCCCTTGATGCAATCAATGGATTCCAGGATCACCGTGACGGCCGCCGGCGTCACTTCCAAGCCGCCGTCGCGGAAGCGGCCCAACAAGGTCTCGCCGGCGTGGGCCACAGCTTCCAAACGGGGCAAGCCGAGAAAGCCGCATGTGCCTTTGATGGTGTGAACAAGCCGGAAAATGTTGTCGAGCGTCGCGCGATCGGTGGGATCGGACTCAAACTTCACCAACTCGGTGTCGATGACTTCCAGGCTCTCGGCGGCCTCGGTCAAAAATTCACTGAGAAGATCGTCCATCGAGCCCGCACTCCGCGCCGCGTCGCGGGTTCAAGACCGCCGACACATCGCGCTTGTTGTGCGCTGAGGCGAGTTAAGGCCGCCCTAAATGAACCCCGCAGAGTGGCTTAACGCCGGCGCGGGGCGCGGTGGTCAGGCTTGCTAAGCGCCGGACGCCTGCACGGGCGCCAAGGCCGCCACTTCGACGCGATCACCATCAATGCGGGCTGACGCGCGACCGCCGGCTTCACGGGCCAAAACACCCGCATAATAGGGCTGAATGCGCCGCCCATCCAAACCGCCTTCGGGCATGCGTCCCTCAAGAGCCGCCACCACCCAGTCTTCCAGCTTGGCGCGGGGCCCCTCGCCGGTGACCCGCAAACGATCACCGGCCGGGCCCGCCTCTACGGTGATGGAGCCGCCGCGCGGCAACGCGTTGACGCACACTAAGGTGAGATTGGCGATGAGTTGAGCGAAGGTTCGCGGCGGCTCGCCCGGCGGCGTCTTCCACGTCACGACGATTTTCTTCTCGGAGAACATCGCCTCCACCACGCGCTGAAACTCCGCCATTGGAATGGTGAGATTGCCCGGCTGGGGCGAATAAGCGAGGCGGCCGAAGTCGATACGCGCATGCGCTTGCTGGGCCGAGCCGCGCAGGAGGTTGAGCGCTTCATCGCGCATATCAGCGGAGTCCGGATCGTCCAACACGCCGATGGCCGCCCCGATGGCGGCCACGGGCGATGACACATCATGGCAGATGTGCGCGGCGAGCAGACTGGCGAGTTGTGGAGCGTTGAGAACCGGGGAAGACATGGCCAAAGTTTAGTCACGATTCCTCTGCGGCGGAAGCGCTTTCCATCGGCTCACCGCCCAATATCGGTGGCCCCCGCCCGACGCAGCACATCGGCCGCATTGACCAACAGCGCCTCGCGCAACGGCTCGGCCGCCCCCACGGGCGTGACGTCCAGGCGTAACGTGAGATTGCGCAAATCGCCGTCCATCTCCAACGCCAACATATCGTAGGTTACCGGCTGGCTCAGCACGCTGTCCGGGCTCGCCGCGCCGCCGGAAGCCGGGCGATAAGCCAATGCGCCCGTCTCCGTCGCGGCCAAGCGCATGTCTTCAAACCGCAGCGACAAGGGATCGATGGCCACATGGCCTCCGCCTGAGACGCGTCCGCTCATGGCCAGACCATTGACGCCCAGCGCCGAGGCCAAGCGCGCCAAATCCAGCCCCTCCACCTCCGCGAAGGCGCGCGCCTCGCGCCGGTCCAAGACAATGTCGAGCGGGCCCACCGTCACCTCGCCGCCCGCCAACAGGCCGCGCACCGGCTCCGCATGGATCGAACCATCACCGGGCAGATTCAGCGTCATCTCCACATTGGTGATCGGCACCCCCGGATCAAACGCGCCCATGCTCAGGAGCTGGGGTTCCGCGGTGCGCGGCGTGATAATGTCGGCGAATTCAAACACGCCAGAGATGGACTCCATGCGTCCCAGAGGGGTGGTGAGAGACACATCATCGGCATCCAAATTCAAACTGGAGGCCGTGAACGCAAAGGCCGCACCGTCAGCGGCCGGTGCCTGAAAACGCGCCAAACCGGAGACTTGCAACCCACCACGCGCGCCGCGCACCGTGCGCCCGGTCACAGGGAAAATATCGACAGGCTGCAGCCGATCCGGCGTGAACAACACCCGCGGCGTGGCGAATTGCGCGTCCCCCGCGCGGGTGGCCACATCATAGCGCAGCCCCACTTCCGCAAGCGCCCGCCCACTGGTGGCCAGCGCCACTTGGGCCGTCCCGCCGATGTGAGGCCCATCAAGATCGCCGATGAAGCTGACGCCCAAGGGGGCGAATTGCGCCAGAAGCGCGCGATCGGCGATTTGACTGCGCGAGAGCGTAATGGCGCCGGTGATCGGTGCGCCCTGGCGCAGCATTAAGGTGATCTCCCCGGCCGCCTCGCTGAACAGCACCGGCGCCTGTTCAGCATCAATGGCGATGGTTTCAAAGGTGATGGCCGCTTGGGTGACGCGTTGCGGCGCATCCGCGTCGATCGCGCCGGTGGTCGCGGGGGCGTCGTTGGCGGAGCCAGCCTCGGCATCCGCCGCGAGGCGCGCAGTGCGCTGCTGCAACAGAACATCCACGACCCGCCCATCCAGCCGCGCGCGGGCGCCGTCGGCGAAACGGCCATCCAAACGCGGGCCCTGGGCGCGCACCTCCCAGATCTGATCGGCCTGATCGTAATCGACGCCGCGGGATTCATGGCGCACTTCCACGGCCAAGGCGCGCAGCCGCGCACCGAGATCGGGCCGCGCCGCGAGAAAATCCACATCCCGGAACACGGCGGCCAAGTCAACGCCGTCGGGCCCAAACCGAAAATACGGCGCGCCATCGGAGGCCGGGCGTAAACGCGTGGAGATATCGCGCAAAGCCACATCGTCTAAGGCCGCGTCCTCCACAGTCACACGCGGCGCCGCGCCTTCGCGCGCGCTGCCGGCAATGACGCCGTCGCGCCCCGTGATGTCGAGCTCCGCGCTGAGGCCCGCGCCCTGCAACATGACCGCGCCGCGTCGTCCGTCGGCCGCCACACGCCCGCCCAGCGCCAGCTCCCAGCCGCGCGCATCGGCGTTGAGACGAACCAGATCCGCGTCCGCGCCCAGGACGATGCCGGACGCCGTCCATGGCTCCATGCGCAGATCGCCGTCCACGGACAGCAAGCGCTCCCGCCAGGGCCGCACATCCGCCAAGGTCGAGCCGATGAACGCCTCCATCATTGGCAAGCCCGGCCCCGTAATGGCCGCGCTGAGCCGGCGCAGCGCGATTTCCCCCGAGCGCCCGTCAATCTCCACCTGGGCATTATTTTGCGGGCTCAGCCGCGCCTCGACCCCCTTGGCGCCGGTGACCCGCAGCGGCGCGTTCAGCGTCAGCTGCGCGCGGCCATTGCGAAGCGCAAAGCTGAGATCCGCGGCCGCTTCGAAATTGCGCAGCGCCCCCTCCACCGCGAACCGGGCCTCTTGCAGATGCGGCCCCAGCGCGGGCTGCAGCAATGCCGGCGCCGGCGGGGCCATCATCTGGGCGCTCGCCGTGGCGTGCGCGTCGTTCAGACCACCGCCGCTGATCGCCGCGCGCAGCGAGCCGGCGCCAGCCAAGCTGGTCCAGTCACCGGGATCATCCATCACGCCGTCAAATCCACCGGCCAGCCGCACCGCTTGCGCGCGCCCGTCGGACAGCGCCACATCCGTCAGCCGGACATCCCAGCTAATCTCCGCCCGTTGCGGCGTCAGCACCGCCGCCAGGCGCAGCGCGTCCACCTCCAAGGTTTCCGCGCCAGCCCCGTAGCCGCCGGGCGCGCCCAGCAACTCCAGCCGCCAGCCCTCGCGGCGATCACCCACCGCCATGACATCCAGGGGCACGACCCCGCCGGCCAACTCCCACAAAATGCGGGTGTCCTGCACGTCGATCTTGGGCGGACGTCCGCCAGGCGTTGGGCCGGGGACGCGGATCCCGCCCATGACCAGCCCGCCCGGCGTCCAACGGGCGCGCACCTCCGCATCGCGGACGATCAACTCGCGAAAACGCGGCGCAAACACATCGGTCAGCCGAAAGCGCGCCTCCAGCTCGCCCGCGACCAGATCGGGCGCGGCTTCTGAGCCGAAGCGCACATCACGCAAGGCCACACGGCCAAAATGCAGCGCCGTGACACGAAAACGCGCTTCATAACCATGGTGCGCGGTCAGCGCCTGCAGCACCTGGCCGGCGACCGGCAAGCGTACGCTCCAGGCAAACGCCACCACCGCCACCGCGCCCAGCGCCCAGCCGAGCGTGATAAGAAGTCGGCGATGCACGGCGAAGAAGGTCATCACCAAGTCGAGACGCCCTTGAATCAAAGCTGCGGCGATGGATGCACGCCCCCGCTTCGGCGGCCCGCCGGTCGCACCTTAGACACGCGCGGCGCCGGCGCAAGGCGCCATTAATGAAATTGGGTCAAGCATGACAGCCAGTGTTGCTGTACGCTGAGGAAGTCTCAGCGCAAGGTGTCGAATATGCCGACGATAAACCGTGAGACATGCGTGCGCTGGATGCGCAGCGCCTGCGCGCGCGCCGCGCGGCGACGCCGTGGGGCCCGCGCCATCCTCGTCGCACTGTTGCTGATCGCACCCGGCTTGGGCGCAGCTATCGCTGACTACGCGGAACCTTCCCAGGATCGCGATGCGGAATGGACGCTGCCGGCCATGGCGGTGGAGCGCGTCGCCATGGAGGCGATTTTGGCGCCCCTGCAGGCCGTGCACGAAACCCGCACGGTGCGCGTGCGTCGGGGTGAAACCTTGGACGGCGTGCTCAACCGGCTGGGCGTGCGCGATCACCGCGAGCGCCACCACGCCGTGCGAGCGCTGGGCGATGTGTTTGATCCGCGCACGCTGCAGGCGGGCCAAGAGCTGACTGTGTATCTGGAACGTCAAGATCGCGGCGCGCGCCTCTCAGGCCTCGCCGTGGCGCCCGACGCCATCCAAATTGCGCAAGTCTCGCGCACAGGCGCGGCGGCCGACGCTTTTCAAGCCCGCACCTTTGAGGCCCCCGTCACCCGCCGCATCACACGCGCCGTGGGCGAAGTCCGCCGTAGCCTTTATGTGGACGCGGTCGCGGCCGGCGTGCCCCATGCCGGCATGGCGCGCATCGCCGATTTGCTGGCCTTCGCCGTGGACTTCCAACGCGAGATCCATCCCGGCGATCCGTTTGAGATCCTGTTTGAGGAATGGGTGACCGCGGATGGGGAATCCGTGCGCATGGGCGATTTGCTGTATGTGGGCTTTGCGCCGCGCGGGGAGCCTTTGGCGTATTGGCGCCATGTCCGGCCGGATGGCGGTGAAGGCTTTTACGACGCCGATGGACGCAGCGCCCGGCGCATGCTGATGCGCACGCCGATTAACGGCGCGCGGCTCTCTTCGCCCTTCGGCCCCCGCCGCCACCCCATTTCCGGCTACCGACGCGATCATAAGGGCACGGACTTCGCGGCGCCCATCGGCACGCCGATTTACGCCGCCGGCGACGGCGTGGTGGAGCGCGCCGATTGGTATGGTGGTTATGGTCGCTATATCCGCTTGCGCCACGCCAATGAGTATCAAACCGCCTACGCCCATATGAGCCGTTTCGCCCGCGGCATGCGGCCCGGCAAGCGCGTGCGCCAGGGTGACATCATCGGCTATGTGGGCACGTCCGGCGCCTCAACGGGTCCGCATCTGCATTATGAAGTGATCAAGCGCGGCAAACACGTAAACCCCATGCGCCTGAAGGGCCTCACAGGGACCACTCTGCCTGCATCGCAACAGGCCGCGTTCGCCGAAACCCGCGCCGCCATCGACGCGCTACGCGCCGCGCCGCGCCTGCGCCCCTCGGTGGCGCCGGACAGCGCGCCGAGCCTTTTAGCGTCGGCCATGGCCCCAGTGCGCTAACGCGCGCGCGGCGTCACGCGCCTCAGCCCTGTTGCGGTACGTCCAAAACCTGGCCGGGGAAAATGAGATCTGGATCCTCGATGATGTCCGTGTTGGCGTCATAAATAGCGGGGTAGCGCGCGCCGGCGCCCAGCAACCGGCTGGAAATGCCCCACAGCGTGTCCCCCAAGGCCACCACATAATTCGACACCGTCTCGCCGGCATCCAACACCACCGCGCCCAGATCGCTCTCGGTGAAACTCACCAGCTGCGCGCTTACGGTCTCCGTACGCTGAGCGAAAATCATCAGCTCATCGCCGCCGGCGGCATAGTCGCGCTCCACCAACAGCCCGCGCAACCAATCGGCGTAATCGGCGCGCGCCCGGGCGGCCAAAGCCTCGTCGAACACGGCGCTGGAATCCGCCTCCTGATAGCGCTCATCAAAGCCATGGGTCGCGCCCTCATACGCCACCACTTCAATCGCAGCACCGCTCTTAAAGGCTTCGGCGATGGCCTCCTTCATGGTGACGCTGTCCGCCACTTCATCCTCGCCCGCCATGACGAAGCGCGCCGTCACCGGCGTCGCCCAGCCCACCTCCTTCGTGCGGGAGAAAAAACCGGCGTAGGGATAAGTGAGATAGGCGCCCACCACGCCGGCCATGCCGTCCTGCGGCACGTCGCGCAGGCCGCCGGGCCGGCGACGCTCCAAATCCATGGACAGCAAATCCATCACCGCCCAGCCGCCATGGCTCCAACCGGCGAGCGCGATGCGCTCGCCATCGATCGTCTCCAGACCGCGCACATGGTCGAGGGCGGCCAAGACGTCGCTCGCCCGCTCCACGCCGCGCAGCAAGCGCCCTTTGCACACGCGCTCGAGCGCTTCGGCGCGGGTGATCCCGCGATGGGCGAAGCTGTCGACGATAACCGCCGCGACACCGACGGACGCTGCGGCTTGCGCATACTCGTCCATAATCGGCTGGCGCTGGCCTTGCGGGCCTTCCAAGCCGCCGCAGCCATGGAATTGCAGCACCACAGGAAACGGTCCTTCGCCCTCGGGCATGACAAAGGTCATGTGTTCGGCCAGCGCTGCGGACAAGTCATCCACGCGGTTCGCTTGCACAAATGGCCCGCTGGAGGTCACCGCCCGCGCGGAACCTTCCAGCGCGCCGCTGCACCCGCTCGCTAGGGCGCAGCCGACCAGCCCCACCGCCGCTAAAGCTGCTGTCTTCATCATCATCCGTCCCCTCGGCCTGCGCCCGTCGTCCCGGTTGCGCTCAAATCCCGTGCCGCCCATCTCATGCAGCCCAATGCACGCAACGCTAAACAAAAAGCATTCACGCCCGCGGCGCGGGCCGCCTGCGGCCCTCGCCGCGCTTGCGATCACGCGCTACACTCATGCACTACACAGGGGGTCGTATCACATTCAGGCCAGTTCAGCGCCTCTGCTCACCCGACTTTCCCCATCCGTGCTCACAGCAATGACACATCCGTCGCGCCCTTCACCATACCACGCCAGCAGCACACCGCCGACAGCCACGGACGCCGCGCCGTTGCACGCCGGCCTGCGCGCCGATGCCGCCGCGCGCGCCCTGGCGCAGCGCTTAGCCCGCCTTGAGGAGGTGGACCCCGCCCGTGAAGCCCGGCTGCTGGTGCACGAAGTGCTGCAACGGCGCACGCCGCCGGCGGATCTGCGCCTGGCCCCGGAAACGGTCCTTACCGCAGATGAGGTTGCGCAGCTGACCGGCTGGGCCGCAGCACGCCTTGCCCGTCAACCGTTGGCCCAGCTGATCGGCCGACGCGATTTCTGGAGCGTGCAGCTGGCCGTGACGCCCGACGTCCTCACCCCCCGTCCGGAAACCGAGCATGTGGTGGAGGCGCTGCTGGACGCCGCGCCGGAGCCGCGCAGGCCCTTGCGTCTGGTGGATTTCGGCGTCGGCTCTGGCGCCATCCTTCTGGCTGTGCTGACGGAGCGCCCCGCCGCCTGGGGCCTTGGCGTTGATCGTTCCTGGCCGGCCCTCCAGGTGGCGGCCAGCAACCGCGCCCGCTTGGCGCGCAACGATCCCACGCTCGCCGCCCGCTGTGCGTTGCTCGCCGCGGATTGGGACAGCGCTTTAGTCCACGCCCAGAGCGGCGCCGGCTTTGATCTCATCGCGGCCAACCCGCCCTACATCACGTCCGAAGCGTTAACGCGTCTGCAACCCGAGGTGCGGGACCATGAACCTCGATTGGCGCTGGATGGCGGGGCAGATGGGCTCGACGCCTATCGCCGGCTGGTGGTTGGCGCCAGGCATGTGGCGGCGGCGGGCGCGACACTGGCCCTTGAGGTCGGCGCCGGCCAAAGCGCCGCGGTGAGGGCCCTCGCGGCGGAGGCGGGCTGGCGTGATATCAGCGCCGGGCGCGATCTGGCGGGTCACGAGCGGGTCGTGACCGCGAGAAATGGTTGATACGCGCCGCGGTTGTGGGCTAAACGCGGCGACGATGGAAAACGCTTGTCACGCGTGTGCAGCGCGCGATACCGTCCCAGCGTCCAAGGTGCGAGTGGCGTCGTCGCCTTCGCACTCGCGGGGGCGCCAGGAACAGCGCACCGGTTAAGGGGCGACGGTCCGCAAAGGCTGACACCGCACAGGCGTGGGAGGCTGGCGTCGCGAAGACGCGAACGCGAAACGGCGCGCCGCGGGATGTGCGGCGATTTTGCTCGTAAGGAACAACATATGAAGCGGCAACGCGGTCGGGGCGGACGCAAGCCCAATGGTCAAGCCAATCGGCACTTTGAAAGCAATGGCCCGGACGTCAAAATCCGCGGCTCGGCGTCCCATATCTGCGAGAAATACCAGCAATTGGCGCGCGATGCGGCCTCAGCCGGCGATCGTGTGCGCGCGGAGAACTATCTCCAGCACGCCGAGCATTATTTTCGGGTCGTGCAGGCCGCCCAGCCGGCCCAACCCAACCCGCGCCCCGGGCGCGAGCGCCAGGACAACGACGCCGAGGCGGCCACGGCCGCCCATGGCGCGCCCGCAAATGGCGCGACGGAGATGAACGGAGCCGGCGAACAGCCCATGATCCTGGATGAGGCCGGGCCGCTGGACCTCGCCCCAGCGCCGGACACCGACGCGCTGGTCGACGCCGAAGCCGAACCCACACCGCCGCGTCGCGCCCCGCGGACGCGCCGCCCGCGCGGTCGCGCGGCCGCCGCCGCAGCAGCAGCCGCCGAAGCGCGCGAGGCCCTTGACGCGGCGACGGACGCCGACACCAACGCTTGAAAGGGACACCGTCGTCCCTGGTGGCGACGGGTGTTCAACGCAGACGAGTAAGGCCCGACGCTCCCACGGCGATGGGCGCTCAGCCCTCAGCCTCCCGCGAGGGCGCTAACAGCTCGTCGCCAATCTCACAAGCTTGCGGGCGGGTCAGATCCTCAGACGTCACGGCCGCGCAATCAGCTGGACGTGTTTCCCCGCGTGCGGCGCCGCTGCGGTCTTGCTCCAAAACACGGCGATAATCATCGCGCCGGCAAGACGGTCCGGACGTTCTGAGGATGTGGCACTCGTCATTATCGACTTTGTCGATCACCACCTGCACGGGTTGAGCGAATTCGGGGCGGCACCCCTCATTTCCGCAAAGAATGCGGGCGCACCCGCCCAACGCAAAGACACTGACAACCACAGCGCTGGCGTACAATCGGTCCACGATGTTCCTCCAGCAGAGTGCGTCGCGTCCCTTATGATACGCACACCAAAGCCAAGTCATGACAGCGGCATATCGCCCCGGGCCAATCGCCCACACCACGCTTGTTTGCTTGGGCGACATTTCCCACTTCCATAGTCGAAGACGCGCCGGAGGCCGGGCGTCTCGCCAATCGTCTCGCTTCTGAGGAGGAGACCCATGGACTTCGAAGCTTTTTCTGACCAATCCAAATCCGTGATTGGCGCTGCACAAGAGCGTGCGCGCCAAGCGGGCAATCCCGAATTACTGCCGGAGCATCTTCTGGCCGACCTGTTGGACGCGTCCGACGGTGTCGCGGCGCGCTTGATCGATTTGGTCGGCGGCTCCGCCCAGACGGCGCGCGACGCCGTCGCCACAGTGCTGTCATCCCTGCCCAGCGTGCAGAGCGACGGCGCCGCCCGCTTCTCCCCCACGCCCGCTATCGCTCTGCTGGAGGAAGCCCAAAAGGCCGCCAAAAAAGCCGGCGACTCTTACGTCACCACCGACCGGTTGTTGTTGGCGCTGGCCAGCCACAAAAAAGGCCAAGCCGCGCACATCCTCAAAAGCGCCGGCGCCGATCCCCAAGCCTTGGAGCGCGCCGTCACCGAGATGCGCGCGGGGCGCAAAGCCGATAGCGCTCAGGCGGAAAACGCCTATGAGGCGCTGGAGAAATACGCCCGCGACCTCACGGCCGACGCCGCCGATGGGAAGCTGGATCCCGTGATTGGCCGCGAGGAGGAAATCCGCCGTGCGGTGCAGGTGCTGTCGCGTCGCACGAAGAACAATCCCGTCCTCATTGGCGAACCTGGTGTGGGTAAAACCGCCATCGCCGAGGGCCTGGCGCTGCGCATCATTGATGGCGATGTCCCCGAAAGCCTGAAGAACAAACGTCTCTTGGCGCTGGATCTGGGCAGCTTGATCGCCGGCGCGAAATATCGCGGCGAGTTCGAGGAGCGGCTTAAAGGCGTGTTGTCGGAAGTTCAAAACGCCGCCGGCGGCATTGTCCTGTTCATCGACGAAATGCACACGC
>CAZGCB010000016.1:0-34672 GCA_964524065.1 uncultured Caulobacterales bacterium
TTCACGGAGTCGTACATGTGCCAGCGCCAATCATCTACGCTCATATTACCGAGCGCGGCGGAAATCCCGCCCTGGGCCGCCACGGAGTGGGAGAGGGTGGGAAACACCTTGGTGACGCAGGCGGTGCGCAAGCCCGCTTGCGCGGCTCCCAACGCGGCCCGCAAGCCGGAGCCGCCGGCCCCCACAACCACGACATCAAAGGTGTGATCGACCCACTCATAAGCGCTCATGGCGAAACCCCGCTCCTACCGATTTCAGTTCAGATGGTTGGCCTCAGAGGGCGACTTTCAAGATGGAGAACACCGCCGTCACCCACAAAGCCGCCGTCACGAAGGTGTTGAGCAGCAGCAAGGCCAAGCGCGATCCGTGTTTGGCGACATAATCCTCGATCACCACCTGCATGCCGAGGCGCATGTGATAAAATGCCGCACTGACCAGCAGCAGCATTAAAATGGCGGTGATGGGCGTGGCCAGCCAGGCCTGTGCGTTTTCATAGCCGCTTTTATACGCGGCGATGAACGCGATGAAGAACCAGGGCACCAGGATCGCCAAAGCTAAAGCGGTGACCCGTTGGACGACCCAATGATGCACCCCCTCTTTGGCGGCGCCGAGACCCTTGGCGGCTTTGCGCGGCGTGCGCAGCGGCGTGTGCGTGCTCATCATCCCCTCACAAGCTGTAGGCGGCGAACCATACCCCGACCGTCAGGACGACGCTGGAGGCGATGATGACGACGCTCATGATGTTGGCGAATTGCGGATCAAACCCCGTGCCGGCGTCCCACAGCATGTGCCGCAAGCCGTTCAACAAATGGTAGATCACGGACAGTGTGAAGCCGAACAGGATCAACCGCCCCACCGGCGACAGGAACACCATCTCCACCGCCGCATAGGCCTCCGGGCCCGCCCCCAGCGCCAAGAGCCACAGCGTCACGAAAAAAGCCCCGACATAGTTCGCCACACCCGTGGCGCGGTGAAAAATCGAGCTCGCCATGGTGGGGTGCCACTTCCACACCTGCAGGTGTGGCGACAGCGGCGGTCCTGACGGGGACGATCCGGACGATGTCTGGTCTGTGTTCGCCATGGCGGGCGCCTCGCATTGGAAAGCGCTTCGGCAGAGCGAGCGCTGTGGGGACAAACTGTCGCGGACCCTAGGGCGCCGTTCGCTAAGGTCAAGTTGGCGCGCCGCGCCAAGATCAGCACTGCGACTCATGGAAGCGGCGCCCTTTTTACGCCCGAAGCCGATGGCTCTAGTGCCTCACGCCGACGCGACGTCGGCAGCGGGGAAACAGGGGACGACGTCGATGGGACGGCTGCTCATATGGACGGCGCTGCTGCTGGCGTTGATGGCGGGCCTCGGCTTCTTCTATGCGGCCTATGAAGCGCAGCGCGCCGGCCCCGTGATCGCTCAGGCGCGCTCGGCGGCGACGTTCTCCGCGCAGACCGGCCTGGCTTGGGTGAACCTGCCCGACAATCGCCAGCAACTTCTGTTGACGGTGGAGGACCCCAATTTCTTCCATCACAACGGGCTCGACTTCACGACCCCCGGCGTCGGCCGCGCCACCATCACCCAAAGTCTGGCCGACGCGATTGTCGTGCGCCCGCCACCGCCGGGGCTCGCGCCCCTACGCCGCGCCATTATCGCCCGCGAAATCGATCGACGGATGCCCAAGGACGAACAGCTGACGCTTTATCTCAACATCGCGCCGCTCGGCGTGGCGCAGGGCCGGCGCATTTACGGCTTTCCCGACGCCGCACAGGCCTATTTCGGGGTGAACAGCTCGGACCTCGCCGAGGCGCAGTTTGTCAATCTCACGGCCCGCCTCATCGATCCGGACCGGTTCAGCCGCCGCGGCGGCGAGGCGCTGTTGGCCCGGCGTTTGGCCCGCATTGAGCGCTTGATGCTGGGAAGCTGTGCCCCCGCCCACCCCTTTGACGACACCTACCCTGGCTGTACGTGATGACGCCTGTGGCGTCCGCACCGTGCGGCCTTGGCGGACTCTCCCGCCTGTGCGCGAATCACAGCACTGCTACACATTATGGGAATCACAGTCGCCAGTTGGAACGTGGAAGCGTTCAAGGGCTCGCGGGCAAGGCTGGAAGCCATGGCCGCGTGGCTCGGTTTCGCCCATCCGGAACGCAAACCGGTGGATATTTTCGGCATTATGGAAGTGGAGGGCGTGGATATGGTCACCCTCGCCCGTGATTACTTCCCCGAATATGATTTTCACCTGACCGATGGCCGCCAGAACAAAGAAATCCTGGTGGGCGTACGCCGCGGCGCCTTCAGTCAGTACACCATCACGCAAAAGCGCGAGTTCAAAGGCGGCAACGAGCATATGCGTCCCGGCTCGCTGATTTCCGTACGCGCCAATGGCGATCCGGACTTCACCCACATTCTGTTTCTGCACACCGCCGCCATGAGCGATCCCACCGGCTTTGGCGCCCGCAGCGCCATGTTTGAAAAAGTGGCCAAGATGAAGCGCGGCTTGGACAAGGGCAAACAGGCGCGTGAAAAATCCGAAGACGCTGAGGCCCGCTTCATTGTGCTGGGGGATCTGAACACAGCTGGCCTGCGCTATCCACGTGATCGCAAAAGCAATGAAAAAGTCAGCTCAGAGAATGAAGTGGCGTCGCTCAGCGATCTAACCAAACTGCGCCTCGCACCCAAAAGCATCGACAAAACGTGGTCCGGCTCACGCGGCGAGTCGGATCTCGACCATGTGCTGACCAGCGAGCCCATCCGTCTGCGCGAATTGGGCGGGCGGGCCGACAACACGCCCTATGCGGTGGCCGTGCGCGGCTGGCCGGAATTGGAAGGGCGTCAGCAAAAGCAATTCCTCTCCGATGTGAGCGACCATGCTTTGTTGCTGATCGAAGTGTTGGATGATCACGAAAAGGATCATCGTCCGCGCCAACCGCACGCCAAGCGGGGCTTGTTCCAACGCTGGTTCGGCTAATACGCTCTGCACTGGAGTCTCACGCTGCGTTTGACGCCGTGTGAGCGCACCGGACGCCGTTTCGGCCACGCGCTAACTCCATCCTGGCGCCTGGTCCCAGGCATAGTAATCAACCCATGGCGTGTTGTGCGCCGCCGGCCGCGTGTCTTGCCCCGCCGGCGGCACCGCCGCGGCCTCCTCCCAGGCGGCGCCGACCTGGGCGCCCAAATACGCGGCGGCGGCCAATAGGCCGGCTATAATCACAGTCGCCAGCCCCACGCGCGCCCACACCCGCTTTGATACGTGTGATGATTGGTTGTCCATATTCACGCCCCTTCAGCATTGTCGGCGTCACGGATCCCCGCAGACCTACTCAATCTCGCGAAATTGGCGGCGCAGCTTCCATTCCTTGGACGTCACAACCCGTTCGATATCGGCCAGGCGCTCATCCATGTGGCGAAAGCGGTAGCGCAGATTGGAGAATGTCGCCTCCGGCCGCCGTGACACGCCGCGCCAGAACTGATCCTCTTCTTGCGACAAGGGCTCCCGCATGCGTTCTGACCGGACCGGCATCACGATCCACGCGATGATGTAGCCAATGAACACGAAGCTGCTGGCCGGCGTGAACAGCCCGGCAATCGCGCCAATGCGCACCCAAGTCACATCAATGTTGAAATAGTCAGCGAGCCCGGCGCACACGCCGGCGATCACCCTGCGGTCTTTATTCTTGTAGAGCCGCCGCGGATTGGGCGACTGGCTGAAATCCTCATGCGTCATGGTTCTGGTTCCATCCCTGCTGGGCGGCACATCCGCCGTGACGGCGTGCGCCCGCGTCCGGTCAAATCTCGACAGAGCCGTCTTGCTCGCGACGGCGCCATTCAGGCGCCTCGGCATCCAAAATCGCTTCCAGCGCTTCGATGCGTCGCTCCATCCGCCGCGCCGAGCGCCACAGATCCTCGAGCATGTGCTCATCCTCCGGCTTGAGGCCGCCGGTGCTTTTCCACTTCGTGACGTAGTGGAGGATCACCGCCGGCGCGCCGACAAACAGCAACGCGACCACCACAATGGGCAACAGCACTTCTTCCACCATGACGCTCAGCCTCCCTGACCGACGGCGCTCAGGCCGAACCGCGTGTTAAATGACGCCATCGTCTTCCCCCCCGGAGGACTTCACCGGCAACGCCCGCGCACCGCCCAGCCGCTGTTTCAGCGCCGCCAGCTCTTCTTCAACGGCGTCCGAGGCCTCCAAAGCCGCAAACTCCTGCTCCAAATCCGCCGGACGGCCGAGATCGAAGGATTCGGCGCGGGCCTCCAACTCATCGACCTTCCGCTCCACAAGGGCGTAGCGCTCCAAGGCGTCGTCCACTTTGGTGTCCGCAATTTTTTCGCGGACCTTGATGCGGTCCTCGGCCGTTTGCCGGCGCATCATCAGCGCTTTGTGCTTGGCCTTGGCTTCGTCCAGCTTGACCTGAAGCTTCGCAAGATCGTCATCGGCTTTGGCGATGGCGTCTTCGACAATCCCCAGCTCCCGGCGCACCACATCCGCCGAGCGTGTGGCTTTCTGTTTAGCGGTCAGCGCTCCGCGAGCCAGATCTTCGCGGCCCTTCTCCAACGCGAGTTCCGCCTTTTGCGCCCATTCGCCCGCCGCAGCCTCATAGCCTTGCAACCGCCGGCCTAACTCCTTTTTGTCTGCAATGGAACGAGCGGCGCTGGTGCGAACCTCCACCAACGTGTCTTCCATTTCTTGAATGATCAGACGCGCAATTTTTTCCGGGTCTTCAGCTTTCTCCAGCATCGCGTTGATGTTGGAGTTGATAATATCGCTAAGGCGCGAAAAAATACCCATGCGTTGTCTCCTTTCTTCTTTACGTGATTAGGACAAGATCAAGCCGACCACGACGCCGACCCCGAAAAACAGCCAGCTTTCCGCCGGCCGCGTCCGCAGCCAATGCATCGCGGATGCGCCGCGGCGCCGCCATTTTTCGGCGTCCGCGTCACGGCGGCGCTCGGTGCTGTCGTGAGGATCGAAGTGCGTCATGGATCGTCCCTGCCTGCGTGCGGCGCCGGAGAACCCCTCCGCCGCTGAGAAGCCCCCATGTGCGGTCAGCCGAACACAGAAGCGCGTGACTAAGCCGCTGCAGCTTGCGTGCCAATTCGAAACGAACCAGAATAACATATTGATATATATATGATTTATAGCCAAACACGGCAAATTCGACCATCGCGCAATTTGGGCTTATGCGCTAAATTTGGTGTTTTTCGCCGCATGAATTAGTCTTCTCAGCCATGAGAATGGATCCCAGTCCCGAGGCCGGAGCGCCGCAGCTGGTGGGCGAATCCCCCGCTTGGCTCGCCGCCCTGGAGCAAGCCTCCGCTGTGGCGCCGCTGGATCGTCCCGTGCTGATTGTCGGCGAGCGTGGCTCGGGCAAGGAACTGGTGGCGGCGCGCGTACACTTCCTGTCGCGCCGGTGGGAGCGCGATTATCTCACGCTGAATTGCGCGGCATTATCGGAGGAGTTGCTCGACTCTGAGCTGTTCGGCCATGAGCCGGGCGCGTTCACAGGCGCGCAAAAGCGCCATGTCGGCCGGTTTGAACGTGGCGATGGCGGCACGCTGTTCCTGGACGAAATCGCCAGCGCGTCCCTGCGCGCCCAAGAGAAAATCCTGCGCGTGATTGAGTATGGCGCCTTTGAGCGGGTCGGTGGGGATCGTGTGCTCACAACCGATGTGCGCATTGTCGCGGCGGCCAATGTGGATTTGCCGGCGCGTGCGGCGCAGGGGGTGTTCCGCGCCGACTTGCTGGATCGCCTCGCCTTCGATGTGGTGACCCTGCCGCCCTTGCGCGCGCGACGCGACGACATCCCCTTACTGGCCGATCATTTCGGTCGCCGTATGGCCGCTCAGCTCGCCCTAGTGCGCTTCGCCGGTTTCGCGCCGGAGGCCATGGAAACGCTGGTGAACCACGCATGGCCGGGCAATGTGCGGGAGTTGAAAAACGTCATCGAACGCGCCGTATACCGCGCCGCAGAGCAGGACGCCGCCGGGACCGCGCCGATTGAAACCATCATTCTTGATCCCTTTGAGTCCCCCTGGCGGCCGGCGGCGGGGCTCTCCGACGCCACACCGGTCGCCTCCGCAATCCCCTCAGACAGCCCGTCCGCGCCCCCGCTGTCTGAGCCGGTGGCGCGAGAACCAAACGGCTCGCACGGCAGCGATATGGTTCAGGACAGCACCGGCCCCAACACGGCCCTCCCCCCCGACCGCACGGACTTCACCAGCCAAGTCACGGCGCTGGAGCGGCGGCTGGTGCGCGAAGCGTTGGAGGCCAGCGGGGGCCATCAGGGCAAAGCCGCCGCGCGGCTCGGCCTCACCTACCATCAATTCCGGGGACTACGGCGCAAGCATGAGCAGGAAGCGCGGCGGCCCATCAGCGACGCGTCATAAAAGCAGCATCCCCGTCGATACATGACGACGAGGCGCGCTAAGCGCCACCAAGGCGCGCGTCACCGTCTGACCCGACCGTTTGGTTCGCGATCACATCCTGGAACGCGGCCAGGACATCCGTCAGCACGATGGGTTTGGTCAGGAAGCTGCACGCCCCTTGGCCCAACACACGCTCGCGCGTTTCGGGATCCGCTTTCGCCGTCACCACCACAACCTTGGGTAGAATCTCGGGGTGCTGGGCGCGCAGCGCCTCCAAGACCTGAAATCCGTCCATGACCGGCATCATCAAATCCAAGAAGATCACATGCGGCGGTTGCGCGGCGATCTGCCGCATGGCTTCAGCCCCATCGCCCGCTTCAAGCACATCGGCGAAGGCTGACAAGGCCACATGCAGGACCTGCCGGTTCACGGGATGATCGTCGACAACGAGTGCGATGGGCTTCATGATCCGCTCCCTTACTACCTAAGGTAGGCTGAGCCGGTTAAAAGGCTGCTATCGCCACGATGGACAGTTGCCATCGGCCGACACTTTTTAGGCCGCCAGGGACGCATCAGGCGTTTCGGGTGCGGCGCCAGCATCCACATCCAGCGCATCGGCCGAAAAGGCGTCCGGCATCCGCGGTGTGGACAGCGCTTCCGCCACATCGGTGATCGCGCGAGTTTGGCTGGAGGTTTGCGACAAGGCCGCATGGGTTTCCTCCACCAAGGCGGCATTGTGCTGCGTCATTTGGTCCAACTGACGCACGGCGACATTGATCTCTTCCAAGCTGGAAGACTGTTCGCGGCTGTCATCCGCGATGGCGTTCATGAGGCTGGTGACATCGCGCACGCTGTCGACAATGGCGCCCAGGCTGTCGGCGGCGCGCGCCACCAGATCCACGCCCGTGCGCACTTCCTTGACGCTGGTCTGGATCAGCGCCTTCACCTCACGCGAAGCTTCGGCGGCCGATTGCGCCAAGCGCCGCACCTCGGCGGCGACCACAGCGAAGCCCTTGCCGGCCTCCCCCGCACGGGCCGCCTCCACACTGGCGTTCAGCGCCAGGAGATTGGTTTGGAAGGCGATATTGTCGATGAGGCCGATGATTTCGGAAATCTTGGCCGAGGATGTGGCGATCTTATCGATGGCCTGGGTGGCGTCACGCATCACCGCGCCGCCCTCTTCGGCCGTTTCATGGGCGCGGCTGGCGTCGCTGCGCGCCTGCCCCGCGCGTTCCGCATTTTGCTTTACCGTGTCGGCCAACTGCTCCATCGCGGCGGACGTTTCTTCAATAGTGGCGGCTTGTTTGGCGGTGCGATCGGATAAATCGTCCACACCGCTGGCCAATTCACCACTCGCGTCATCGAGGCTGCGCGCCGCGTTTTTCAGGCGATCGACCATATCTTTCAGCTGATCGGCGGTGGCGTTGACGCTGGTTTGCAACTCCGCAAAGACGCCCAAGCGCACACCGTCAATGCGCCGGCTGAGATCCCCCGCCGCGAGCGCCGCAACCACGTTAGACGCATCCGAGACATTGTCATCGACGCAGACCAGCAGCTGATTGATCACATCGGCCAGCTGATTGAGCGTGTGCTGATCGAAATCGGTCTTCACGCGCGCGGTGAAATTGCCTTCCACCGCCGCTTCAACCACTTGGCTGAAGGCGTCGCGCAGCGCCGCCAACATGTCCGAGTTGGAACGCTCGGCCTCCAAGGCCTGCAGCTCGTACTCAACTTGCAACTCTTTGGCGAGTTGCGCCTGCGCCTGCATACGCCCGGCCGCCCGAGCCACATCGGCCAGCGGACCGGCCATGGCCGGAATGGACCGCTGGAAGTCCGCATCGGCGGCCGCCGCCCCCACTGCATCGCGCAGCTGGTTCACATGCCGCACAAAGCCGCGGCCAACACGCACGCCCGCGACGCCAAGACCGGCGGACAACACCACCGCCACAACAGCGAAACCTGTCAGCATCTGCCAGCCCATGCGCGCGCCGGCCGCATCGACCACGGGACTTTGACGCGTCAGGAGGCTGTGTTGTTGCGCCTGCATACGGGCCAGCTCGGCGCCAGCGCTCTGCAAGCGTTCACGAATGAGGCTGTCGCGTGCGGCCGACGTGTCGCGCACCCTTTGGAAAGCGCCGCCGTGCTCGCGCAACGCGCCGAGAGCCTGGTCCGCCGCCGAGCCGAAGCCGGGCGTTACGCCGCGCCGCTGTAACGTCTCGAGTAGGCCGCGCGCTTCGGCGGTGCGCCGCTGGGCCGCTTCCACATCACGCAAATCGCCTTGGGTAAGATAGCGCTGCGCATGGAAAGCGGCGGCCGCACCACCCGCCAGCGCCGCGCCGGCGCGGTAGGATGCATCCGCATCGCCCGCCGTGGCGGCCAGCACCGCCACCTCCGTCAAACGCGCCTCCAAGCGCACCCAGGCACGGCGCAACTGAGCCTGAGCCGCAGCGCTGTCGGCAGTGCGCTCGCTCACCAAAGCAAAAGCGTCCGCGAACGCGCCGGTCTGATCGCTTAACGCCGCCAGATCCAGGCCGGCATCATCGGTCAGGGGCTGAGCCGCAACGGTATCCAACGCCCGGTTGATCCCCACGATCGCCGCCTGCAGATCCGTCGCCGCGGTTTGGCTGACCTCTTCGGCGGCGGCGGCCATGGCCGGCGTTTGGGCGTAGCGCGCGGCGATACGGCGCGCCTCGGCGATCTGCACGCCCGCCTGCGTCATCGCCGCCAGCCTTTGCGCGCCGGCCCGGGTCTCGCCCGCGCTCACATGCATGAAGGCGAGTCCGGCAACCCCCGCGGCCGCGAGCAGCAGCACCGCCGCCACCGCCGCCGCGAGGCTGACTGCAATCCAGGAGGTAAGACCCCACCGACCGGCCATGGCGAAACGCCCTTTCCCGCAACATGCGCTTGTGTCGCGGGAACCTTACGCGCTGGGCCTTAAGGAGCTGTTGTGGCGTTTATCGGCTTTCAAGCAACGCCCACGCGGCTCGTTTGTCACGCGATGGAGGCCATATCCGGCGCCGCCGCGATCACCGGCGCGCGCACACGCACGCTGGTGCCTTCGCCCAGCACGCTTTCGGCCTCAAACCGCCCGCCATGCATGGCCGCTAGCGCGCGTACAATGGCGAGGCCAAGTCCGGCGCCGGGGGCTTTGCTTTCGCGGCCCGTGCGCGTTTGGGTGTAGGGCTGGCCCAGCAGCGCCACTTCTTCAGGGGACATGCCGGCGCCCGTGTCGGCCACTTCCAGCACCAAATCCTCGCCTGCCCGCTGGGCGCGCACCGTGACCTGGCCTTCGGCGGGCGTGAACTTCACCGCATTACCGATGAGATTGATGAGGATTTGCCGCAAGGCCTGGGCGTCCGCCTCCACCACCAGCGGCGCGGTGGGAACGTCAGCACGCAGCGCCACGCCCTGTTTTTCCGCCAGCACGGCGGTCATGCGCATGGCGGCGTCGACCACATCGCGCACATCGAACAGCGCCATCTCCAGCGGATAGGCGCCCGCTTCGATTTTCGACAGGTCCATCACCGAATCCACCAAGCCCAGCAAATGGCTGGCGCTTTCATGGATGTGGCCGACATATTCGTCATATTTGACGGGCATGGGGCCAAACACTTTCGCCCGCATAATATCGGCAAAACCCAGCACCGCGTTCAGCGGGGTGCGCAATTCATGGCTGAGGCGCGCGTAAAACTGCACTTTGCTTTCTGCGTCCGCCACCGCTTCGGCATGGCGACGCTCCAGCGCGGCGACCTTCACCTCCTGCGGGGCCGGGCGGGTCAATTCCACAAACACATCCGCACGGCTGGTCGGCGTGAGACGCGCACGCACCGGACGGCCGAACACCGTCACCCGCGCATGCCCCACATTCTGCGTGCGGCGCACATGCGCCAGAGCGTCCGCGAACGCCCGCGCCGCCGGCGGGTCGACCAAATGCACCGCCCGCTCGCCGACGATTTCCTGACGCTCCAAGCCCATCAATGTCTTGCAGCCGCCACCCGCATCGCGCACCAGATCATTGCTGGCGACCCGCAACATCACCGCGCCGGCCGCGTCGAACATCGTGCGTGCTTCATACTGAGCGCGGCGATCACGGCGAGCTTGGTCGGCATATTCAGCACGCACGCCCCACAAAGCGGCGGTCACAAAAGCGATCGGCGCCAGCATGGCGCTGGCCGCGATGACGCCCTCATGCCCCACCATCGCCGCCGCGCCCCAGCCGGGGGTCCACCCCAAACCGAAGGTCGCCGTCAAACACAGCGCGCTGAGCGCCGCCCCTTCCCACAATGGAGCCGTCGGCCGCAGCAGCGCCGAGGCCGCCACGGGCGCCAAAAACCACGCGGCAAAAACCGGCCAATGGGGTCCCGCGCTCAGAGTCGCCACCAAGGTGGCGGCCGCCCAGACCACAACCAAAATGCCCGCAAGCGGCGGCTGCACGCCGTCATCGCCCAAAGCCAAAGCCGCCAGCACCGCCAGGGCTGGCGTCGCGGCGATGACGAAGGGGGCGAGCGCACCGCTGAACGGGCCAGGACCCGCCAACGCACACACCAAAGCCCCAGCCACCACGCCGATCAGCCACGCCCCATGCGCCCGGCGCGCTGCACGCCGGGAGTCCAGACGCTCCACCGTCGCTTTCATCGTCCTCATCGTCCCGTTGTCCCAGCCAACCTGGCGACTGCACGCGGTGTCCGCGCGTCCCGCAGTCTTACCGTATGCGCGGAGAATCTCCGGAAAAATTTAAAACCATCTCAACGGCCGATTTTGCTTCAAACCCGTTGAAAACCCTTTCAGTCGGCGAAACTCCCGGCGCTTAGCGTCGCCATTGTAACGACACAACAGCCCGCACGCCCCGTGCAGAACGCTCCAGGGAGTCTGCTGATGAATTATGGCGCCGCCAAGCTCGCCATGGATAGCCTAATCGCCGCCCTCGCGATCGCCGCAGCGGTGCTGCATGTGGGAGCCGCCTATGCAGATGCCCCGGCGCCGGCGTCATTGAGCCCCGACGCGCTGTCGCGCATCGGCGCGGCCCATGATGTGGTGCTGTCGCGGGCGGAAAGCTTGGAGCGTGTTGTCCTCGACAATCGCCAGGCCGTGCTCGACAGCTTGCGCGCCGTATCGGGGCCTTCATCAGACGCCATCGCCATCGGCTGGGTCTCCCACGCCGCTCTGGTGGCCTTGCGCGATCCCCAGTTCACCACGGGCGTTCGCCGCGCCGCAGCTCATTATGGATCCGCCGCCGTCGCGCGCGGCCTGAGGCTCGATCCCGGCTATGTCGCCAAACTGCCCGGCGCCAAGCGTGCGAAAGCTCGCGTGTTGGCCGCCGCGCGCCAGGATGGCGAAACGCTGCGCAACGCGGCGGCCCGCGTGAAATCCCAAGCCCAAGCCATGCGCAAAGACGCCACGCTGACCGCGCGCCGCGCCAACGCCCGCGCCGCCCTGGCCGCGCTGGACGCCGATACAGCGCCCACGCCGGCGCTGACGCCCATCCACGCCTCCAGCCTGCGCCAACGGGTGGCCAGCGCGCCAAGCCCCGCCCGTTCGGGCGTGCCGGCGTTGTTCGCCATCGCCTCAGCGTCCACCGGCGGCGCCAAGACAAACTACGACAGACGGCGCAGTCACGACGCCGCCATCGATCAAGCCCTGACTCTCGCAGCCTTGATCACCCTTGACGCCGCCACGGCGCAGGACGTCGCCGCCGCCGCACCGCGTGGCGTGCGCCGCTGCGCCGTCATGGCGCGGCTGCAAACCAAAGCCTGCATCGCCGCCGCCCGCGCCTCCCATGAGGACGCCTACTGTTTGGCGCGCCACGGCTTGGGCGATATGGCCAGCTGCTTGGACGGCGCGCGCTAACCTGCGGCCCCGACACATCCTTCAGGCCCCAATGCGCCGCTTGCATCAACCGCCTGATCGCGATAGCTGGGCGCCATGGATAAACAGGCCGAAATACAAGAGTTGTTGGATGAATTCGCGTTCTTCGACGACTGGGAAGATCGCTACCGGCATCTCATAGATCTGGGAAAGTCGCTGCCCCCGCTCAGCGAAACCGAACAAACCGATACGGCCATCGTGCCCGGCTGCTCCAGCCGCGTCTGGATGGTGATGGACACACAGGCCGGCGCCGGCCGCGCACGCACCCTGCGGATCCGGGGCGACAGCGAATCCCATATTGTCAAAGGGTTGCTGGCGATTTTGGCGCGCGCCTATACGGGTATGACGCCGGACGAGGCCCGCGCCTTCGACGCCCCCGGCCTGTTTGTGACGCTGGGCCTGAAGGAACATCTGACGCAGCAACGGGCCAACGGCCTGGCCGCCATGATCGCGCGAATCCGTGCGGGGGCCGACACCCTCGCCCCCTCCACCTGAGGCCAAGCGAACGGACGCCGCAATGGCGGACGCCCGCGACCCTCAGGGCGTCCTCGCGCCTGCGTTGCGATCCGGCGCCAACCGATAATGATCCGCCAAGCGCGCCAATCCGAGCTTCAGCGCCAGTTTGGCGGAGCGTCGTGGCCAACTCATCGCCCGCTCCACCGCGTCCAGCCCCCGCTCATCACAGCAGACCGCCCGCACCACATGATCCAATCCGGGTCCGAGGGCGGCCAGCGCCGCCTCCACCCGCTGGCGCGCGGCCGCCGCAGTTTCGCCCGCCGCCAGAGGGGACGCGCCAGGAGCGCGCCGGCCGCCAACCGCCGGCGCCCCGCTCCAATCCATCGTCACGCGCGCCGGCCGCACCGACAGCGCGTGATCGCGCCGCAAACGCTCACCCGCGCAAAACTCCCGCTCCGACACAAAAGCCTGTCCGTCCGAGCCGCGGCGCTTCAGCCACATCAAAGGGCTTTCCGCCCGGTTCACCGTCACCGCCTGCACGCCGCCCGCATCATCGGGCACGGCCTTGCGGCCATGGACACGATGCTGAGCCTGGAACGCGTCCTCCCCCGCCGCCATCTCCCGCCGACGCACCCGCGCCAACCCCGCTTCCGTCAGCACGAAGCCGCCGCGATCACCATCGCGCCGCAGCACGCCATCGCGCTCCAGGCCTCGCACCTCCTGCATCTCCAGCCGCGCCAACGGACGTTGACGCCGATCACCATCGGCGAACACGCCAAAGACGCGCTCACGAAATCCGCCCCCCACCGCCAGCAGCGCTCCCGGTTGAGCCAAGCGCGTCAAAGCACGCCGCACCCGCGCATTGTGGCTCATGCGGCGGCCAGCTGCAGACTGGGATCGGGTGCGGAGCGGAGAAACGCTTCCAAACGGTCCAAATGTGCGTCAAAGCGCGGATCTTCGCGTCGATCCTCAATGACGTGGCAGGCGTGCGAGACCGTTGTGCGATCGCGGTGAAAGGCCGCCGCCACCCGCGCTAAACTCATGCCGAACGCAATATGCGACAAATACATCGCCGTTTGGCGCGCCAGCGCCGCGTCCTTGGATCGCCGCGTGGGCGCCGCGATTTCCTCCAAGGGCTGGCGAAACGCAAACGCCACCGCATGCTGAACCAAACGCGCCCTCGCCCGATCATCCTCGACCGCACGTTGCTCCCTGTTCCCCATACCAATCAGCCTCCATGGTGCAACTCAACCGTGAGATGGCAATGAATAACTACACTACCATAGAGGTGGATAAGATTCCGCTAATCAGGGGATAAAGTATTAACCAATCCAGCGCGCGTTAACTTCTTAAGAAGTCTTCTTCGGCGTCCGCCCCTTGGAGTTGAGACCCAACCCCATACGCTTGGCCAGCTCAGAGCGTTCGCGGGCATAATCCGGCGCAACCATGGGGTAATCCGCAGGCAAGCCCCAGCGGCGGCGGTACTCGTCCGGAGACAAATCGTACTTGGTGCGGAGATGGCGCTTCAAAGACTTGAACTTACGGCCGTCCTCCAAGCACACGATATGATCGGGCTTCACCGATTTCTTCACCGGGACCGCGGGGGTCAGCTGCACGTCAGCACCTGTCTCCCCGTCCACGGACAAGCCATGCATGGCGCTATGCACCATCTCAATGACCTTGGGCAGATCGGCAGCCGCTAGCGCGTTCGACCCAACATAAGAGCCGACCACTTCACATGTCATTTCAATCAGTTCTAGGCGTGGTGTCATTGTACTTTTTCATTTCTCGCAACAGAAAGCGGGACCCTAATACTCCCTAAACGATTCCGCAATACATGCGGCGAAACGCATGCGGGTTCACAATACTTAGGTAAGCACGGAGTGTGGGCGCCTGGCGGCTCTATCTGGCGATTAACGAGACTATCAAGGCCACGCCTAAGACGATGGCGGTGGCGACCGCCAGATAGCCGCTGGGCACAGCGCGGTTGAGCGCCCCGGCCGGGGACAGCGCTGCGAACAGCCGGGAGCCCACACTGCGCGCCGCACGTCCCGCCGCGGCCGCGCCGTGGGCGCTGAGATGGGCGGACATGGCCGCGCCCCACTGCGTCAGCCCCAGTGCAAAACGGCGATAGACCCAATCGAAATCGAGGATGACCGCCGGGCGTTCCGGGGGATAAAGCCGCAGTCGCATCAGCAAAGCAAAAGCAAACGCCGCCGCCACCAGCAGCTGCATTTGCGTCAACACATGATCGACGGTGTAGGCGGCGTAATCCACCGTGAACGGCAAGAGCGCATAGAGCGCCTGCATGCCGCCCCAGCCCGCCGGCAGCGGCAGCGCAAGATAAATGCACAGCCCCGCCGCGGCCCCCATGGCCAACAGCATGTTCCACGGCGCTTCTTGCGGGCGTCGCCCGCTATCATGCCCGAAGAACGTGAAATACGGGATCTTGATGCCCGAATGCTCCAGCACCCCGGCGGACGCAAACAACAGCATCGCCCAGGCGATTTCATAATGCTCCTTCAGCGCCGCCGCGAGGATCATCGACTTGGACACAAAGCCGGAGAACAGCGGAAACGCCGAGATGGACGCTGCGCCGATGATGCAGAAAATCGCGGTGAAGGGCATGGTTTTGTAAAGGCCGCCCAGCTCGCTCGCGCGCACTGTGCCCGTGCGATGCAGCACCGCGCCCATGCTCATGAACAACAGCGCCTTATAGATAATGTGGCAGAAGGCGTGCGCCGCCGCGCCATTCAGCGCGAGCGACGTGCCAATGCCCACCCCGCACACCATAAAGCCCAGCTGATTGTTGAGACTGTAGGCCAACACCTTGCGCAGATCGTTCTCGATCACCGCGAAGAACACGGGAAACACCGTCATCGCCGCGCCGATATAGACCAGCGGCTCATAGCCGGCAAAACCGCGCGCCAAGGCATAAATCGCCAGCTTCGTGGTGAAGGCCGACAACACCACTGCGCCCACCGGCGTCGCCCGCGGATAGGAATCCTGCAGCCAATTATGCAGGAAGGGGAACGCGCATTTGATCGCAATGGCGAGCAGGATCAGCGCCCCGCCCAGCGTCGTCGGATCGAAATAGGGACCGCCCGCCTCCCCCATCACCGGCCCGCCAAACGCCCACGAGCCCGTCGCCTGGGCATGGGCCGCCGCGCCCGCCAGCAACAACACGCCCGAGCCCACATGGATGGCGAGATAGCGCAGCCCCGCATTGATGTTGGACGCGCCCCCGCGCGCCATCACTAGATAAACCGAGGAAATCGCCGTCAGCTCCCAATAGAGGAACAGCGTGATCAAATCCCCGGCGAACACGGCGCCGACGCCCGCGCCCGCATAAACGAGGGCGCACGCATTCTGGGCCCGATTGCGATCATGCAGCGCGTAAACGCCATTGAGAAAAGCCGCAATGATGAACACCAGCCCGAAAATCCGCGATAACGGATCAAAGCGCAGCGTCTCCAGCGTGAACCCACCCAGGGTCACGACGCCATAAGTCCCCACTTCGGCATTGAGCCACAACGCCAAGGCCGCCACCGGCGCCGCCAAGGACAGGGCTTTGCGCAACCACACGCCGATGGGCAGGAACGCTAGCAATCCGGCCACGATCAAAGGCGCGGCCGGGGTCACATGCCCCCACAAGCCCACATCCGGCGCTGAGACCAACCCCGCGCCCATCAGCGTTGATCCTCATCGCTATAATAATTGGGCGGGCGCGACAGCAGACGCCGCAATGGCCAGCCCATCAGCACCACAAAGGCGAAAGCGCCAAAGCCCACCAGCGCGTAAAAGCCCGGCGTTCCCTCCAGCGCGATATAGGCGTGGCGGTGGATGATGAAGTCCAACAGCGCCAACACCAATGCCGCCACACCCAGCAGAACGCCGATGGCGTTGCGCACGGAGTGTGAGTCGACCCACGCAAAGCACCGCGACAGCGGATGCATGATGTCCTCACTCCCCGCCATTGCGGCAGCGGCGGAGTCCGCAGTCCCCCGCGCGCCCGTTGGTGTCGGCTGATCGCTCATGGCGCCTCTCCGGCCAGGTCGGTCCCGCCAGCGTTCAGCTCCGGCGCAACGATCTCAGCCACAGCAAAAGCCGGCTCCAAAAAGCGCGCCAAGGGCCCGACATAGAAAAACAAAATCAGACACGCCGCCGCCGTCAGCACCGGCGGCGCCACAGCCAGGAAGGGCGCGCCCTTAATGTTTGGCGTCACACCGCCGCCGAGCAGCGCCCCCCGCGCGGGGATCAGCGCCAAATAAGCGACATTCAAAACCGAGGACACGACCAGAACCACCAGCACCCAGGCCATGCCGGCCTCCAACCCGCCTTGCATCAAAGCCAGCTTCGGCCACGCCCCGGCCAGCGGCGGCAGCCCGATGATGGAGGCGGCGCCCACGGCAAACGCGCCAAAGGTCCACGGCATAGCGCGCGCCAGCCCCGCCAAATCGGGAATCTCCGTGCGCTTGGCCCCAACATAAATCGCGCCCGCACACATAAAGAGCGTGATCTTGCCAAAGGCGTGGAACACCAGCTGTAGCGCCCCACCCATCAGCGCCGCCGGCGTCGCCAACATCGCCCCCAGCGTCACATAGGCCAGCTGACTGATGGTGGAGTAGGCCAGGCGCGCCTTCAAATTGGTCTGTGTCAGCGCGATGACGGAGGCGAGAACGAGGGACACCGCCGCCACAATTGTCAGCCCGTCCGCCGCCGGCAGCACCTGCATCACATCCGGCCCGAACACATAGACCGACACCTTCAGCATGGTGAACACGCCCGCCTTCACCACGGCCACCGCGTGCAGGAGCGCGCTCACCGGCGTCGGCGCCACCATGGCGTTGGGCAGCCAGGGATGCACCGGCATCAGCGCCGCCTTGCCAAGGCCGAAGGCGAACAGCACCAGGATCAACCCGTAAAAGCCGACACGGCCAAAGGCGCCCGCCCCCGATGCCGCGAAATCCGCCGTCGTCAAATCCGGCAACAGCCCGCCGGCCGTGAAGCTGAGCCCCCCCGCCGCATAGCCGGTGAGGATGATGGCCGGCAAAAGCAATCCCAATGAGGCCACGAGCAACACGCCGGTATAAATCCCCGCGCCGCGCCGCGCCTTGGCGTCGCCCTTATGGGCGACCAGCGGAATGGTGGAGAGCGTCAGCGCCTCATAGAAAACAAACAGCGTGAAAAGATCGCCCGCCATGGCGACGCCCATGGCCGAGGCGATGGCGATGGCGAAAAAGGCGTAAAACCGCGTCTGATCCTTCTCCCCACCGCCGCGCATATACCCAATGGAATAAAGCGAGTTGAGGATCCACAGCCCGCTGGCCAGCACCGCAAACACCGCGCCCAACGGCTCCAGCGTGAAGCTCAGCGCCAGCAATGGCGTCACCTCCACCAGCACCAAGCTTGGTGTGGCGCCCGCCCCCACGCGCTGGGCGAGGCTGATGGTGATGAACAGCATCAGCCCCGCGGTGAGCAGCGTCGCCGCCTCGCGCAGATTGGGCACGCGTCCCAACAACACGATGGCGAGACAGCCCAGCAAGGGCGTCCCCAGAGCCGCCAGGATCAGCGCTTGATCGCTCATGACGCGCCCCCCGCGCCCGGCGCGCTCACCAAAGGCTCAACGCTCATATCCGCCGTCGGGCCCAGAATGGTCGCCGCCGCATCGCGCGCCAGGCCTTCCAGCCACGCGGCGTCGACGCCGAACCACACATTCGCCCCCGCCAAAACCAGCAGCGGAACCATCACCGTCAGCGGCGCGGCGCGCTGGGCGGCGGCCTGACGCTGCGCCTCGCCGGCCGGCTGCAAATAGGCCGCCGCCAAAATCCGCCCCACATAAACAAAGGCCAGCACCGACGACACGGCGATGGCGGCGATGGCCCACCACCAGCCGCGCTCCGCCACCGCGCCGAACAAATACAGCTTGGAGATGAACCCCGCCGTGAGCGGCACGCCGATGAGGCTGAAACCACCCAGGCTCAGCGCGCCAAAGGTCACCGGCATCAGCCGGCCGAGCCCGTTCAAATCGCGCGTGCTGCGAATGTCCAAACGCGAGGCGGCGACGCCCAGCGCCATGAACAACGCGCCCTTCATCAGCGCATGATTGAACAGATGCAGCATGCCCGCCGCGACACCCGCCGCCGTCCCCAAAGAGACGCCCAGCAGCATGTACCCCACCTGCGCCACGGACGAATAGGCGAACACCCGCCTTGCATCGGTCTGAAAGCTGGCCTGCACCGAAGCGATCAACATGCCGCCAGCCGCCAGCGGCCCAAACAGCCACGCCAGCGTCGCCGCCTCAAACGTAAAGTCAGTGTCGAACACCGAAAACAAGAACCGGATCAGCGCGTAGAGCGCCGCCTTGGTGGCCGTGGCGGCCAAAAACGCCGTGATGAAGGAGGGCGAAAACGCATACGCGTTGGGCAACCATAAATGCAGCGGATAGACCGCCGCCTTCAGCCCCAGCCCGACCACGATGAACGCAAAGCCCGCCCGCACCGTGGAGGCGCCCTCCACCTCGCCCAGCAGGCCGGCCATATCCACCAGATTGAGCGTCCCGGTGGCGATGTACAAAAACCCAACGCCAATGACGAAAAACGTCGCGCCGATGGTGCCGAGCACCAAATAGTTGAAGGCCGCCGTCAAAGCGCGGCGATCCTTCTGCGCGCCCATCGCCACCAACACATAGGTGGACAGCGAGGAAATCTCCAAAAACACAAAGAGATTGAACGCATCGCCCGTGACCACCACGCCCAGCAATCCGGCGAAACACACCAGAAACGCGCTATAGACGAGGGCGTGTCGCTCTTGATGCACCTCGCCCATCAGCGTCGCCGGCGCATAAATCAGCGCCAACACCCCCATGGCCGCAATCAGCAGCAACACCGGCGCGTTGAGCCCGTCCGCGCGATACTCAATGCCCAGGGGCGCGATCCATCCGCCCAGATCATAACTCACCACGCCTTGGGCCTGGGTTTGCGCCAGTACGATGAACGCAAACCAGAGCGAAGCCGCCGCAGCGCTGAGCGCAATGGCGAGCGACACCCGGCGGTGCGGCGCAAAGCCGGTCATCGCCGCCGCCAGCAGCGGCGCGGCGATCACCAACACAATGGCGTGCTCGCGCGCCCACAACGGAGCGCTCTGCGCCAGCCAAGCGGGAAAAGCGTCCACCATCAGGCGTCCCCCCCCGCCGGCGGCGCCGCGACGGCCTCCACCGCCGCGTCCTGCGCTTCGGTCTCAAACTCGGCGCGGTTGATGTCTTCATCCTCGATGGAGCCATAGGCGTCGCAGATGCGCACCACCAGGGCCAGCCCCACCGCCAAGGTCGCCACCCCCACCACAATCGCGGTGAGGATTAGCACATGCGGCAGCGGGTTGGAGTACACGACGTCGAGATCGGACGCCGCAAACCGCACCTGATCGCCATAGCCGCCATGATCCGCATGCGCCCCGTGATCCAGAGGAGCGCCATGATGGTCCTGGCTGTGAGCCGCATCATGGGCTGCGGGGGCGTTGTGATCGGCGTGTCCGTCAGCGTCAGCGCCATGATCGTCGCCGGCGCTCAGCTCGGCCGGCGCCGCATCGGTCGGGGCGTCCCCTTGCCGCTGCGGATCCAGCGCCGAACCGGCGTGCGCGTCACCCGGCCCTTGCCCCGCTTGCCCGTCAGCCTGCAGCGGCATCGCGCCATGAGCCTCTCCCGTCTGATGCGCTTCGGCGGCCCTGTGCCCCTCATGCGCCTCATGCATCTCAGCCGCGCCATGGCCGCCGCCATGATGGGTCTCTGGCAGGATCGGCGGGATGCCGCCGGCCACCTTGCCGATGGTGATGTAGAGCAAGAACACCGAAGTCTGGAACACGCCCAGCCCCACCAGGCGCTTGACCAGATTGCCCGCGGCGAACACCGCATAGAGCCCCATCATCATCAGCAAGACGATGATCCAATAATTATAATAGCCGAAGAGATAGGACAGCATCGGCGTCACCACTGATCTTCGGGAATGTCGGGACGTCGGCCGGCGAAGGCGTAAAAAATCGCCGCCATGACGCCCGCCACGGTCAGCAGAACGCCCAACTCCACCAACAAAATGCCCAGATGCTGCCCATGCGCGCCATGGCCGAAGGCGTCATAATCGAGGAACTTCTCCCCCATCAGCAGAGTCGCAAACCCAACGCCGGTATACAGCGTCACCCCGCACGCCGCGACAAAGCGCACCACGCTGGGCGGCACGGCCTGGCGGGTGGCGTCAAAGCCGAAAATCAGCCCGTGCAACAGAATGGCCACCGCCATGATGGCCCCGGCCTGGAACCCGCCGCCAGGTCCGAAATCGCCATGGAACTGCACATAAAGCGCGAACAAAACAATCAGCGGGATGAGGCTCTTGGTCACGACCCGCAGCACGATATGCCCGTCCGTGGGCGCCGCGCTGGGCGCGATGGGCGCCCGCGTTCCCGCCCTCAGATCCGCCCCGCGCAGACCGAGCAGCAGCATCACGCCGAGCCCCGCGGTGAAAATCACAAAAGTCTCGCCCAGCGTATCAAAGCCGCGATAGCTGGCCAGAACCGCCGTGACCACATTGGGCGGGCCCACCTCATCGGGCGTCCGCACCAGATAAGCACGCCCGACATAGGCGTTGGCCGGCGCTTCAGGATCGCCGAACACCGGCATATCCACGGTCGCATAGAGCAGCACCACCCCCACCACAGTGGTGACGATGAACGCCGCCCAGCGCTGCGCCGCGCGGGTTTTGCGCGCCTCGCGCGCGGTGAGCAGCATGGCCGCCAACATCAGGGTGGTGGAGATGCCCGCCCCCACCGCCGCTTCGGTGAAGGCCACGTCCACCGCGTCCAGGGTGACGAAAAACGCGGCCGACAGCAGGCTGTAAGCGCCCGACAGCATCACGACCGTGAACAGCTGACGCGTCAGGATGATGCCGAGCGCCACCACCGCCAAAAACGCCAGCAGCACCACGTCCAACAGTAAGATGTCGCCAAAGGCCGCGGACGCCTGCGCCGGTCCGTTGGTCAGCGCGTCTTGCGCCGCAGCCCCAGCGGCGGCCAGCGCGCCATGCACCCCGCTCATGACCGCCCCTCCGCGCCCGAGGCCCCGACGGAAGCGGTGTCAGAAACCCCGCCAGAAGACGCGTCAGAAGACGCGTCAGGCGTACCCTCCTGCCCCGGCCGCGTGGAGCGGAACCGGTTCAGCATCGGCGCCACGCCCGCCTGATAGGCGGCGTTCGCCACCGCATGGGTGGCGGTGGGGCTGGTCAAAAAGAGGAAAAGCGCAATCACCGCCAGCTTCGCCGTGGTGAGCGACCAGCCCGCCTCCACCATCAGTCCCAGCAGCACCAGCTCCGCCCCCAGCGTGTCGGTGACGCCAGCGGCATGCAGCCGGGTGTAAAAATCCGGCAGGCGCAACACGCCAATGGCGCCCACAAAGACGAAAAACAAGCCGGCCAGCACCAACGCTGCCGCCAGCGCGTGGCGCAGCAGCGCCCAATCCCACGCCTCCACCATCACGCGCCTCCGCTCTGATCGCGGCTGGACGCAGGCCCCTGCGGCGCTTGGGCGGTGGAGGCCGGGTCGGTTTGGCGGGCGGGCGGCGTGTCCAACGCCGCGGCGAGATCGCGGTAACGGAAGAACTTCAAAATCGCGATCGTCGCGGCGAAATTGATCAGCGCATACAAAATCGCAATGTCCACGGCGTCGGGCCGATCGATGACAAAGGCGAACAACACCAACAGCACCACCGTCTTGGTGCCGAAGGAGTTCACCGCCAACACGCGGTCATAAAGCGTCGGGCCTGCGAACAGCCGCACCAGCATCAGCGCCATCGCCGCCAGAATAATGCCCATGGCGATGGTGATCATACGTCCGCCCCCTCAACGGCCCGCGCGGCGCGCGTACCGATCTCCGTGAAGGCGGCGTCATCGGCGAAATCAGCGCTCAACGCGTGCACCACAAAGGCATCGGCCTCCACCGCGACGGTGACCGTGCCCGGCGTCAGCGTGATGGAATTGGCGAAAGTGGCCCGGCCCAACCCGGTTTTGGCGCGCGCCGGCACGCGCACCAGGCGCGGCGTGATGTCCATCTGCGGCGACAGCACCACGCGCGTGACGGCGATGGCGGATTTGCCGATTTCCCCGCCCAACCAGCCCCAATAGGCCAAAAGCGGCCCGATCCGAGCCTGCGGCGCGGTTTCTTGGTCCAGAATCCCCAGCCGGCCCACCAGCAGCACCACAAACACCACCGACCCAGCGCCAAGACTGAGCACGAAGGTGTCCTGCCAGCGGCCGGACAACACCAACCACAAAAGCACAAGAACAGCAGTCAAGCTGAGAATGACGACACTATTGCGCATGAACGGCCAAACCCCGTACGCCCCGCACGGTTATTTGTAGACGCCGCTCGCAGCCCTGGCCAGACGCCCGGCGGTCCGCACGCGCACACCTGTCCGCAAAGGCCGATCCGCGCTGGATCGCCGGCATGCACACAAAAGCGGCGGACGCATGCGCCCGCCGCGGCTTGGCCTGTGTCATCGTGTCGCGGCTGTTAGGCCGGCTTACGCAGCGTCACCCACAGATTGGCCGCCGCCACGCCCGCCATGACCACCGCCATGATGAACAAGACCGGGGCCCGCTCTTCGGTGAAGTCAGCATAGGTCCACGGCGCGCCATCGCTTTGCGCGCTGAAGCCGCCCGGCGTGTTGACCCCGAGATAGGGCGAGAGATGGAACACAATGGCGCCGCCAATCACGCCGAGGCCCAACAGCCCGCCCAACACACGCAGCCGGTTCGCCATCTCAGCGCCCAAAGGCCCGCTGAGAAATAAAGGGGCCACAATTAAAAGACCGGCCCCCAGCTCCGCCACGCCCACCAGGCCGTTCAACAGCGGGTGGAACAGCCCCGCAAAGGGCAGCGCCTTGGCCGCCGCATTGGCCTCGATGAATTGGAAAATGTGGGCCCCGGTGAATTTCATGAGCCCGAACGCGATCAAAAACAGTCCTAAAATCAGGGCCAAGCCCCATTTGGCGATTGTCATCACACTACCCCTTTGCGCCCGCGGACCGCGCACGTGTGAGCCCGCGCCGCTCCCATCAAACAAGAAGCGCCAACTGATGTTGAGCGCCTCGATCCGCCTCTGATGTGCGTCCAGCGCCGGCCAAACGCCAATCAACTTCACTCACGAGGCAGCTTGCCAACATAGAGCACTGATCGCGCAGGCGTGATTTCGTGCGCCAAGCCAGTAAAGTGCCTGCGTGAGCTGTCGCGCGCCGCACATTCAGTCTGGGCGCGTACGGCCGTGGAGAGCGTTGCGTATGGCTTTTTTAGCGCCCCCCCCGCCGCGGAGTGCGACGCGTCCCTTTGCGGCCTATTTGGGCACCCAAGCGAGTTGGTTTTTCGGCTTCGGCCTGCAGAGCGTGTTGATCCCCTACACGGCCGTGCGGATTTTCGAAGCCTCCGATGCGCAATTGGGCCTGGTGCAAGCCTCCCCCTTGGCCCCGGTGGTGATGCTCATTTTGTTGGGCGGCGTTGCGGCGGAGCGGACGGATCGGCGCACCCTGCTGATGCGCCTGCACATGGCGGCGGTGCTGCCGCCGGCGGCCCTCGCCCTCGCCGCGGCGTTTGATGTGTGGTCGATTTACGGCCTGATGCTGTTCGGCCTCGCCATTGGCAGCGCTGGCGCCATCATGATGCCCACCCGCGATGCGGCCTTGAACGCCGCGGCCCAAGCCTCCGCCGGCCGCTTGAGCGTGCAGCGCGCCGTGGTGCTCGCCAGCTTGGTGCAGTTCGCAGGGCAAATCGCTGGAATGAGTGCGGCCATCCTCGCCACCGCCGCCGAAAGCCTCCTGCCCGACACCGCGCTGGAAACCGTGCGCCGCTGGGAGACCGGCGCCCTCTTCGCCTTGCAGGCCGTGGCCTTAGCGATGGGCTGGATCGCGGCCTACTTCCTGCCGAAGCTGGAACCGCCGCCGCGCACCGACGGCGCCGGCGTCGCGCGCCAAGTGATGGAGGGTCTCGCCATTGTCTGGCGTTCGCCGGTGATCCGGCCGATGGCGCTGTGCATGGTGGCCGTGGGCGTGTTTGTCATTGGCGGCGGTTTTTTGGTGCTGCTGCCGGATCTCGTGTTGGACAGCTTTGGCGGCGGGCTCGGCGCGCTGGGCCTGGCGCTTATTGTGTTTTGGCTCGGCGCCGCCAGCGCCACCGTGGCGCTCACCCGCTTCCATGTCAGTCGCCCCGGCGCGGTGCTGGTGGGCGCGCTCACCCTTGGCGCGATCTCGCTGGGCGTGTTCGCGTTCGAACCGCCCTTCGCCGTCGTGGTCGCCTTGGTGTTTTTCTGGGGCGTGTCCGGCGGGCTCGGCATCGCCATGAGCCGCGCCATCGTGCAGGAGACCGCGCCGCCCGGCGCTTTGGCGCGCGTCTTGTCCGTGTATCAGCTGGGCTTTGTCGGCGGATCGCCCATCGGCGCGGTGGCCATGGGCCTTCTGGTGCAGCATTTTGACGCCCGCACCGGCGCGTTCATCGCCATGGCCGGCGTCTTGGTGACGGCCGCGTGGCTCGGTCTGCTCACCCGCATTGGGCGTTTGCACGGCCCCCAGGGGGACAACGCTCAAACCGCCGATTATTAGCGCTCCAGGGCGTTGCGGCGCCCCTGGATCTGCAGGGCGACACAACGCACATAGTGGAGACGCCTCCCTCACCGCGCCCGCCGATCGGCTGGGCGCGCACCATCCCCGCGCCGCCTCATTGGGGGCGCCCCTGCAGGATTGTCTCCATGACCGACGCCACGCATCCGCCCGCCCCCGCCGCCGACAACGCCACTCCTCCCACGCCGCGCCGCGAGCCGGTGAGCACCGAGCAGCTGGGCCGCACGCGCGTGGATGAGTACGCCTGGATGCGCGATGCAAATTGGCGTGAGGCCATGCGCGATCCCGCCAAACTCGCCCCCGAAATCCGTCAGCATTTGGACGCTGAAAACGCCTATGCCGAGGGCTGGATGGCGGACACCAAGGCGCTGCAAGACACGCTGTTCGCTGAAATGCGCGGACGCATCAAGGAAGACGATGAGGGCGTGCCCGCCGCCGATGGGCCCTACGCCTACAATTCGCGCATGCGCAAATACGATGAGAAGACAAAAGAGGGCCAGCACGGCGTCTATGTCCGCCGCCCCATAAACCCGGCGACGCAAGAGCCCACAGGCCCGGAGGAAATCCTGTTCGATGGTGATAAAGAAGCCCTCGGCAGCCCCTTCTTTTCCCTGGGCGGGCTTTCCCACAGCCCCGACCACACGCTTCTGGCCTATGGCGTCGATCGTCAGGGCTCCGAATACTACACCATCCGCTTTCGCCGCCTCTCAGACGGGATCGAGCTGGAGGATGTGATCGAAAACGCCTCCGGCGGCGTGGTGTGGGCGGCGGACTCCAAAACCGTGTTTTGGGTCTGGTGCGACGATAATGGTCGGCCCCGCAAGGTGTTCCGCCGCGCACTCGCGGCGCTCGGCGGCTCGGGCGAGGACGTGCTGGTCTATGAGGAGCTGGATCCCGGCTTTTTCGTCGGCGTCGGCAAAACCGAGAGCGACCGCCTCATCACCATCGACTCCCACGACCACACCACCAGCGAAATCCGCCTTATCGCGGCCGATGATCCCACGGCCGAGCCGCGCCTCATCGCCGCTCGTGATTCCGGTGTGGAGTATGATGTGGCCGATCTCGGCGATCAGCTTTTCATCTACACGAATGTCCATGGCGCGGTGGACTTCCAGCTCATGACCGCGCCTTTGGCCACGCCCGGCCGTGAACACTGGACGCCCTGGATCGGGCACCGGCCCGGCGTTCTCATCCTCGGCCAGCGCTTGTTTGCGCGCCATCATGTGCGGCTGGAGCGTGAAAACGCCCTGGATCGCATCGTCATCCACCGCTTGGAGGACGGGGAGGAGCATTCCATCGCTCTGGAGGAGGAGGCTTACGCTCTCGGCCTTTCGGGGCTTTACGCCTTCGACACCGATGTGATGCGCTTCGGTTACGCCTCGCCCACCACGCCGGGCCGGGTCTTCGCCTATGACATGAACACCCGCGAGCGCACCTTCCTAAAGGAGCGCGAGGTGCCCTCCGGCCATGATCCGGCGCACTACCGCACGCGCCGCATCCTCGCCCCGGCCCACGATGGCGAGACGGTGCCGGTGACCATCTTGCATCACAAGGACACGCCGCTCGACGGCTCCGCGCCGCTGTTGCTCTATGGCTATGGCAGCTATGGCCACACCATTTCCGCCGGCTTCAGCACCGGACGTTTGTCGCTGGTGGATCGCGGCATGGTCTACGCCATCGCCCATATTCGCGGCGGCAAAGCCAAGGGCTATCAATGGTATCTCGACGGCAAGCTGGAAAAAAAACAAAACACCTTCAGCGACTTCATCGCCGCCGGCGAGGCGTTGATCGCGGAACGCTACACCAGCGGCGGCAAAATCATCGCCGCCGGCGGCTCCGCCGGCGGGCTCCTGGTGGGGGCCGTGCTCAACCAAGCCCCCGATCTGTTTGGCGGCGCCTTGGCCCAAGTGCCCTTTGTGGACGTGCTCAACACCATGTCCGACGCCAGCCTGCCGCTCACCCCGCCAGAATGGCTGGAGTGGGGCAATCCCCTCGAGGACGCAGCCGCCTACGACACCATCGCGGCCTACAGCCCCTATGACAATGTGCGGGCCGCCGCGTATCCGCCCCTGTTGATCACGGCCGGCATCGCCGATCGCCGCGTCAGCTATTGGGAGCCGGCCAAATGGGCCGCCAAGCTCCGGGCCCTAAAAACCGGCGACGCTCCGGTATTGCTGAAGACCAATATGGATGCCGGCCATGGCGGGGCGTCGGGCCGCTTCGACGCCTTGAAAGAGTCCGTGTTCGAATACGCGTTTCTTCTGAAAGTCTGCGGCCTGGCGGACCTTTGAGCTTCGAAGCGTTGGGAAGTGTGCACAGCGCCAATGCAGCGGCAGCACATCTAGCCGTCATTGGCGCGCGCGCCGCGTGCTGAAGACCGGGACTGTACGGGACAGACAGGCGCGCGCCCAATCAATCAACAAAAAACAGGCGGGAGTGATCCCGCCTGTTTTGTCTTTCCGTCAAACACGACGCCAGCCCGATGTCGCGCCATCGCTGACCCTCGCGCAGCGCTCATCGGCAACGTTGACGGCCATCAGCCCTCTTGTACGCCGTCGCCGCCTCCGGCCGCGGGTGCATCGTCCGCCTCGTCCGCCTCGTCCGCGCCGGCTGTATCCGCCTCAGCTTCCGCCCGCTCTGCTTCCAAACGCGCGAAATACTGGGTGGGATTCTCGGCTAAGGCGAAACAGTCCACACCATCGAACCGGGGATCATCGGCAAAGGCGCGGGGCACAGGCGGCAAATCGCTTGCGCCGACATCGACATCGTCAAAACCACCACCCGCAGTGATGACGTCGCGCGCATAGCGTTCACACACCACGCGGATTTCGTCGCGCCGCACCTGCGCTGCAAAGCTCTCGCGCGCGCGGAATGTCTCTACTTCTTTTTCGATGAAGCTAATCCACCCTTCGGCGGCGCGACGCGAATGGTCATAGTCCAGCGCTTGATTATAGGCTTCCACGGCCGCTTCCCGGGCTTCGTAGCGGCCCAATCGGGCATCCTGCTCGTACAGTGTGGCGGCCAACAGGCTCCAAGCGTCGCCCGTGCGATTCAGGCCGCCGCGATCCAAAGCTTGCCGCAAGGCCCCCTCAGCGTCCTCCAGCTCACCGCGCGCATAGAAAGCCTCGCCCAGCTGTTTGAACAACTCACCATCGCCCGAACGGTTCGCCGCCTCGGTCAACGGAGCGACGGCGCGGCCGAACTCGCGAGCTTGTCGGTAGAAACGCGCCAATTTTTCATAGTTTTCTTGTGAACGCGTGATGCGGCCACGGTTCATTTCGCGCTCAAGGATACGCGCGCCACGATACGGGGCGTCGTAGTAACTAAAATAGTCCACAATGCGCATGATCTCGCCTTCATCTTCGAGCATGCCATTGAGGTACATGACTTTATTGATTTCAAAGGCTTGATCGGTGTCTCCGGCCTGGGCGTAAAGCGCCGCAAGGGTCAGCCATAGCCCTTTGTCCGTGGGAAACACCCCCACCATTTCACGGATCAAATTCAGCCGCTCGCGCGGCATGTTCAATTCCGAATACAAGAAGTTCAGCGCGTCGTAGTGTTTACGCTCGCGCGGCGTAGCCTTTTGATAGGCCAAGCGCGCATGCCGCAACGCATTACGGAATTGCGACAACTCCGCATATGCTCCCACCAAATTCAAATGAACTTTATCATTGGCCTGTCCGCCATCCGTGATCCACGCTTCGATCCGCGTCACGAACTGCTGGTAATCACCTTCGACAAGGTAGAGTTGGCCAATATTAAACCGGATATCCAAGCGCTCTTTGGTGGTGAATTCGCCCTCACGCAAGGCTTGGTCATACGTGGCGATCGCCTTGCGCGGTTGGCCCAATTGGAATTCAAAGCTGGCGCGGATTTGCAGGACGACGCCTTTTTCGTACTCTGAAATCCGCCGCCGGCTCAGGGCGCGTTCCAGAATTGCGATGCCGCCGGCATAGTCCTCGGTTTCCTGGCTCGCCAACGCCTCCTGCACCATCTCGCCGACTTCCGGGCTGAACACGCGATTGGAGGCTTCAGCCTCCTCATCACGATCGCGATCGCGGTCCCGATCGCGCTGCGCTTCGGCGGCCATGGGGGTGAACACAACGCCGGCTGCGGCGGTGAGGCTCAGCACGCACGCCAGTCCCACTGCGGATGCCAGTTTGCGGCCACCCGCCGCAATCCCTGCCGACCATCCTGCCATCATCATCAGCCTCATTAATCAGCGATCTGGAACACCAATTCGGTGCGTTGATTGAAGCGCGTAACGGCCTCGCCATCGCGTATCCGCGGCGCATACTTCCAGCGCGCCACAGCCCGTTCAGCCGCACGCACGAACACGCTGCCATTGCGCCCTTCCGCCGTTAGACACTTTGCCTGCACGTTGGAGGTGGAACCATCCGGATTAATATCGAATGTCATCAGGCACTTACCTTCGCGACCAGCTCGCAGCGCGGTCTGCGGATACACCGGCTCAATGCGCACGAGCGGCTGCTCCTCACGGTCCGCCACGGCAATGTCAAAGGAGTCGCCGCCCACATCATCGGGGTTGATGTCCGGCAGCCGCCCCAACGCTGAGTCGAGCGATTCCTCGGGAGCTTGCGCCTTCTCCACTTCAATTTCCGGCGGCGGCGGCGGCTTGGCGACATCGTCCGGCTGCTCCGGCTCGCGCCCGCGCAGCACCACATCCGTATCTTGCTTGCTGCTCACAATATCGAGCTGCGGCGGCGCGGTGCGTTCATTCAAGTCCAAATCACCCGCCCGGATCATGGCGTGCATGAACATGAACAGGGAAAACGTCACCACCGCTGCGATGGGGATGCCTGACACCAGGCGCAACAGACCCGATCCCGCCATCAATGTCTCCTCCCAAGCGCGCTCTTGCGCGTTCATCAACGCCATTCTTCGAGAAGTTTAGCCGAAGAACGCCGTTTTCCCAACAAACCCTACGAAAAACGCGCAAGCACCTCGCAGGCCGCAACGGCTCTGGGGCCCGATTAGGGGCCCGCATCCTCATCGACGGACACGAACTGCACCTCAAAGCCCACCTCTCCTGCGGCCTCCATGACCGCGTAGACGGTGGAGAATTTCGCCGTTTCATCGCCCTGAACGATCAGTTCGCCCTTTGGGTTTTCAGCCCTCAGCGCCTCCAACTCGATGCGCACATCCTCCAGCGCCACTTCGCGCTTGTTGATCCACACGACATCCTCGTCGGAGACCGCAGCCAACACCGTCGGGCGCAGATTGTCTTCAAAGGTGGACACGTCGGGCCGCTGGGGATCGATGCCCGGCTCTTTCACGAACACCGCCGTAACGATGAAGAAAATCAGCAGGATGAACACCACGTCCAGCATGGGCGTCATGTTCAGCTCTGCGGCGTCCTCATCATCGCCATATCGCGTGCTGCGTCGCGCCATTTTCACCTCCCACGCCGCACTGGCGGCATACGCTGCGCATGGATCACGCCAGGCCTAAACCGACGCGTCCGTCGCCCTATTCCGGCTTGCGCACCACCACCTGACTGGTCACCTCGCGCGCCTGGTCCTGCACCCGCATGACCACGCCATGCTGGGAGTCCGGATGCGACTGGATCACCACCGCGGCCCGTCCGCCGGTATCGACCATCTTGCGCTGCACCCGCGCTGCGACACGGCTCACATCCGTGGCTTCAAAGTCCACAAAGACGAGATTGCGCTCATCGACTTGTATCAAGATAGACGGCGTGTCGTCCTGCGGTTCATTCTCCTCGTCCGAAGGCGGTGAGTAGAGCTGCAAGCCCTTCTCTTGAAGGAACGTCGCCGTGACAATGAAGAAAATCAGCAGGATGAAGACGATGTCCAGCATCGGGGTCATATTGACCTCGGCGCTGTCCTGTTTGCGTTTCAACCGACGCCGCATGGTGCGCGCCTCCCGCAGTTACGCCGTGCGGCTGGTGGAGTCGAAGGTGAGATGATCCTCCAACTCGCGCAGCTTATCACGCGCGTTCCGTTCCAATTGATTGCTGAAGAACAGCCCTGACAGCGATGCGACCATGCCCGCCATGGTGGGGATGGTGGCTTTCGACACCCCTGCCGACATGGCCCGCGCGTTGGACGAACCGGACACCGCCATGACGTCGAACACCTCCACCATGCCCGTCACCGTGCCCAGCAGGCCGAGCATCGGGGCGATGGCCACCAGGATCTTCACCACCTCGACATTCTGTTCCGCCGCTTGGCGCACCTGCGACAACAGCCTCTGACGCTCCAGCTCGCCGCTGAAGAACGCCCGTTTTTCGCTGTCATCGCAGTTCTTACGCCCTTTGGACGCCGCCATGGCGAAGAGCGGATGCTCCCGCTTCCACGCTTCCCAGGCGCGCACGGCCCGATCCGCCGATGGCTGGAATGCAAAGCCCCAATAGCTGAGGCGCTCCAGGATGAAGGCCCACATGATGAAGGTGGCGAACATGATGACCACCAGCACATTGCCGCCGGTCTCCAAGAACGCTTGCAAGCCTTCCCACGCCCGCACCGGGTTCAAGAATTCAAGCATGCCGCTGCTCCCGCGTTCGCGCAGAGCGCCGGTTTACACCGACGCTCCACGACCGCCCGCGTTGCTTTCCGCGTACTCAGCCGCCAACGCCGCGCCTTGCTCCTCAATCACCTGCTGCGCCGCCCGACTAAAGGACGCACAGAAGGAGTGGATCAGCAGCAGAGGCAGCGCCGCCACCAGGCCCATCACCGTCGTCACCAAGGCTTGGCTGATGCCGCCGGCCATGATTTGCGGATCGCCCGCGCCGAACAGCGTGATCTGTGTGAAGGTCACAATCATGCCGACCACGGTGCCGAGCAGCCCCAGCAGAGGCGCGATGGCCGCGGCCAGCTTCAAGAAGTTGAGGCCAAAATCGAGCCCCGACGTCTCACGCATGATGGCTTCGTCCAATTTAAGCTCGAACACTTCCTGTCCGCCGCCGCCGCTTGAACGCGCATCGGCGGCCGCCAACATCACGCGACCCAAAGGATTACCTTTGCTGGCGCGGCTGCTGCCAATCTGACCGCGCACGGCCATGTTGACCATGGCGAGCTGGAACAACCGGAACAACCCAAAGGCGCCGCTCACCGCCAAGAGCACCAGGATGGTGTAACCCGGCGCGCCGCCTTGATTGATGCGCTCCATAAGCGTGGGGGTATCCACAACCAAGCCCAGCAACTCGCCGCGCGAAGGATCCAGCGGGCCGCGCACGAGTTGATCGGGGCGCGCCCGCGACACGCTCGACGCCGCCCCCACCAAGGCGCCGCTCGGCGCGCGCGCGAGAATTGTCAGCGGAGCCTCGGGATTTTCCGCCGGGTTGAACTGCAAGAAGCGCGTGCCGCCTTGCGTTGTCCACAAATTGAACGCGCCCAACCGGGTCACGGGCATCGGCTCAGTATCGCCACGGCGTGAGACGACCTCAGTTTCAAACGTCACCACCTCACGCTGGCGGATCATTTCGTCGATGTAGGTCTTCCAAACGCTGTCCATTTGCCGACGCGACGGCAGGCGGCGCGTGTCGGCCAAAGCACCGACCGTGTCCGTGCGACCCGGATACTGAGCCGACACGACGGAATTGGTCACCAGAGACCGCAAATCGCCGGCCGCCTGTTTGGCGACGCCGAACAATTCGCCGAAATCCCCCTGCTTGGCGCGCAACTCACCGTCCAGCTCAAGGATGCGCTCATCATTGGCTTTGAACTGCTCTTCCAAAGCCGCCGACTCTTCTTCCAGAGCGGCCAATTCAGCCTCGGCGTCAGCCAAAAGCTGAGCCTGCTCCGACACGCGGCTGCGGAACGCACTCTCCCGCTCGCGCGCTTCGGCGGACTGCTGACGACTGGCGCTCTGCACTCGCTGCAACAGGGCCGACAGGGACGTCGCCGGTTGCTGGGCGAAGGCGGCGGGCGCAGAGAGGCCGGCTCCCGCCGCCATAAGGGCGACGGCGCAAGCGGCGCTGATGTTTTTGATGACGCTCATGATCTTACACCAACCTTTCCGGCCTACTGCGCTTCGGCGTCGATGGCGCCGGGGACCGGCGCGAGGAACACATTCGGCGTCGCGGTTTCATTCGCCATGCGCATGGCTTGACGGATATCCGTCCGATACGCGCCGCCCAGATCGCGCCATTCGCCCGCTTCGGCGTCCCAGACGCCCAAACGGCTTTCATCTTTGAACATGTACACCCAGGCGACGCGGCCAATGAGGAGATAATCCACCAGCGGCGCGTCCGGGCCGTCGCCAAAACGGCCTTCCCACGGCGTCAATTTCCGGCCGAACTCAGCCTCAATCTCGTACGCCTCGACGATTTTCCGGTACTTCTCGGAGGACGGCACATCCGGACGATCCATCAGCTCACGCAGAGCCTCGACCCGGTTCAGACGCTCATTCAACCGGAACGGCACATCCAAACGGATGAATTCTTCCAGATTGTCGATCATCTCCAGCTGCATCGGCAGAAGGCTGATGGTCACATCATCAACTTCTTCGATTTGACGCTGGAGATCTTCAATCTCGTTTTCCTGGCTGCGCAGATACACCCGCTGCTGTTCCACAAACAGCTTCTGGCTCTCAATCCGCTGTAGCGTGGCGCGGTATTCGCGGAACAGATCCGTGCGATCTTCCTCCAACGCATTGATGCGTTCTTGGGATTGCCGCTCCGCCGCGGTCGCATTCTCAGACTCTTGCAAGGTCTGATTCAACTGCGCCATCGCCGGCGAGGAGACGGCGCAGACGGCGAACGCTGCGCCCGCCGCGAGATAAGAAGTGAGTTTCACCATGGATGCTCTGCCTTACCCTCCTAGTCGGCGTGGAGCCCACGCCGAGTCCCCGGACGGGGAGTTCCGTCTCCGATGTTGACCGGTCGCTCTATGGGTTGTGAACCATAGAACCCGTTAGCCGAGCGATAACGTCGTTTCACGGGCGCTGCGCGCGTGTCCCCCTGACCCGTTTGAGAAACGTTAGCACCACGGGTTCTTTGGGATCAACACCGCTGGCGCCTTCTAATGCATCGAAAGTGGCTAAGCGCCTGTCATTCTTCGTCTTTACAAGACACAATTGACACATCAGCCGGGCAAAGGCGGAGATGGCTGGGGCGCCAGGATTCGAACCTGGGAATGTCGGTACCAAAAACCGATGCCTTACCACTTGGCGACGCCCCAACGCGAGGATCGCGCGATAGCGCTAAAAGCCCCGCCTTGCAACCTTATCGATGCCGCGCCCCGGACCCAGCGCGATCGGCGCCGCTTATGCATTGCCAATCCGGCCCCGGCTCGCTAAGGACGGCGGTCATCGGAGTGTAGCTCAGCCTGGTAGAGCACTGTCTTCGGGAGGCAGGGGCCGG
>CAZGCB010000017.1:0-33871 GCA_964524065.1 uncultured Caulobacterales bacterium
GGCCTGGAACCCTTTGCGTTAGCATCATGATTTCAAATTTCATCAACATCGGCGAGCGGACCAACGTCACCGGCTCCGCCAAATTCCGCCGCCTGATCACCGAAGGCGACTACAATACCGCCCTCGACGTGGCCCGCGAACAGGTCGCCAACGGCGCCCTGATCATCGACGTCAACATGGATGAGGGCATGCTGGATTCGGAGGCGGCGATGGTCCGCTTCCTCAACCTCATCGCGGCCGAGCCCGACATCGCCCGCGTGCCGGTGATGATCGACAGCTCCAAATGGGAGGTGATCGAGGCCGGCCTGAAATGCGTGCAAGGCAAGGCGATCGTCAATTCCATCTCCCTGAAGGAAGGCGAGGCGCAATTTTTAGAACAGGCCACGCTGTGCCAGCGCTATGGTGCGGCTGTCGTGGTGATGGCCTTTGATGAGACAGGCCAAGCGGACACCACCGAACGCAAGGTGGAAATCTGTACACGCGCTTATCACACACTTGTGGACAAGGTCGGCTTCAACCCGGCGGACATTATCTTCGATCCCAATATTTTCGCGGTGGCCACGGGGATTGAAGAACACGACTCGTATGGCGTCGCCTTTATCGACGCGACACGCAAAATCCGCGAATCCTTGCCGCACGCCCATGTCTCGGGCGGCGTCTCCAATGTGTCTTTCAGTTTTCGCGGCAATGAACCGGTGCGTCGGGCCATGCATTCGGTGTTTTTGTATCACGCCATCCGCGCCGGCATGGATATGGGCATCGTCAATGCCGGCCAGCTGGACATTTATGATGATATCGATCCGGAGCTGCGTGAGCGCGTCGAGGATGTGATCCTCGATCGGCGTCCCAAGGACACCGATCAGACGGCGACGGAGCGGCTGCTCGACATTGCCGAACAATATCGTGGCCAAAAGGGCGCCAAAGGCGTCGAAAAAGACCTGAGTTGGCGCGAAAGGCCCGTCAATGAGCGCCTGTCCCATGCACTCATCCACGGCATCACCGATTGGATCGTGGCGGACACCGAGGAGGCGCGCCAGGGCGTGGAGCGGCCGCTGCATGTCATTGAAGGCCCTTTGATGGACGGGATGAATGTGGTCGGCGACCTGTTCGGCGAAGGCAAAATGTTCCTGCCGCAAGTGGTCAAATCCGCCCGCGTGATGAAGCAGGCGGTGGCGCACCTCATTCCATTTATGGAAGAAGAAAAAGAACGCCTCGGCATGGTGGGAAAGTCCAATGGCAAGGTGTTGATGGCCACCGTGAAGGGTGATGTTCATGATATCGGCAAGAATATTGTCGGCGTCGTCTTACAGTGTAATGGCTATGAAGTCGTGGATCTTGGCGTCATGGTGCCCTGTGAAACCATCCTGGAGACGGCTCGCAAAGAAGAGGTGGATGTCATTGGCCTGTCAGGCCTGATCACGCCGTCTTTGGATGAAATGGTGTTTGTCGCGTCTGAAATGCAGCGCGAGAACATGCAGATTCCCTTGCTGATTGGCGGCGCCACGACGTCCAAAGCACACACTGCGGTCAAGATCGAGCCGGCCTTCCACAATGACGCCACCATCCATGTGGCCGACGCCAGCCGCGCCGTGGGCGTGGTGTCCACGCTCCTCAATGCCGAGGACAAGCCAGCCTATATCTCTGATATCCGAGAGGAATATGCCCGCACCCGCGCGGCCCGCGCCGCAGGCCAAGCGGCCAAGCCGCGCATCCCTCTGGCTGAAGCCCGCCGTCGCGCTGTCCCGATCGACTGGGCCGCTTACACCCCGTCCAAACCTTTGAAGCCGGGGCTCACCACGCTTGAATTCGATCTCGCCGTTCTGCGCGATTACATCGATTGGACGCCCTTCTTTATGTCGTGGGACATGAAGGGCCGGTATCCGCAAATTTTGGAGGATCCGGTCAGCGGCGAAGCGGCGACGGGCCTGTTCCAAGACGGCCAAGCCATGCTGGATCAACTCATCGCGGAGGGCTGGCTGCAGGCGCGCGGCGTGGTCGGCCTGTGGCCCGCCAATGCGCAGGGTGACGACATTGTGGTGTGGACGGATGAAACGCGGGCCGAAAAGCGCGCAGTGTTCCATACCCTGCGCCAGCAAATGCCCAAACAAGGCGGTCAGCCCAATGTGGCTTTGTCCGACTTTATTGCGCCGCTGGAGCATGGCGCGGCGGACTATGTGGGCGGGTTTTGCGTCACGGCTGGCCATGGCGAGCTGGAGAAAGCGGCCGAGTTTGAAGCTAAAAATGACGATTACGACGCGATTATGCTGAAGGCGCTGGCGGATCGTTTCGCCGAAGCGGCCGCGGAATACCTCCATGAACGCGTGCGCAAAGAGATCTGGGGTTATGCGCCCGATGAGGCGTTCAGCAATACGGAGCTGGTGGCGGAGGCCTATGCCGGCATCCGGCCGGCGCCGGGCTATCCAGCTCAGCCCGATCACACGGAGAAGGGGACGCTGTTCACCCTGCTGGAGGCCGAGCAACGGGTGGGCGTGGCGCTCACCGAAAGCTACGCCATGACGCCGCCGGCCAGCGTGTCCGGCCTCTATCTTGGCCATCCCGACAGCCATTACTTCGCCTTGGGCCGCATTGATCGCGACCAGGTCGAGGACTATGCAGCGCGCAAAGGATGGAACGTTGCGGAAGCGGAACGATGGCTTGGGCCCGTGCTCGGCTACGAGCCGCAGAACAGTGTGATTGTTGCGGCCGCGGAATAGACCCCGCGCAATTCCCCCAAGCCGGATCGAGAATCCAGCGCCCGGCGTCCCAACGCCGCGTCCGCGCGCTGGCGAACGCGCGCGCTTGTGGCGCATCAGGGCTGTGCGTGACCGAACACCGTGCTGATCCGAGACACACCAAGCGGATCATGGTGAAACAGCCAGTAAGGTTTCATTTATTATTTGTCCTGTATCGACGCAGGGAAGGGTGTGTTTTGTAGAACTGCGGTGAAATCTAGACTCAGACGCAATGGCGACCTTTACAGTTCCTGAAAACATCGCTAGCGCTCGTTATGCGTAGAGTTGCATCAAAGATGGGGGCGGTCATGGGCGTGATGACACCGTCGAGCACCAGACCTGCGGGTTCCGAGATGTTCGTGATGGGGCACGCGGAATGGGCGGCGCTGCCTGATTTGGGCCTCCATGCGATCAAGGCGAAAGTCGATACCGGCGCGGATACATCCGCCTTACATGCCGATACGGTCGAACTCATCGGGCCACAGTCCAAACCCTATGTTCGCTTTGTTTGCAGGCCCGATCCCAGCGATGAGTCCATCGCCATAACCTGTACAGCCCCACTGGTTTCACGCCGTTTCGTGGTGAGTTCAAATGGGGAACGTGAACTTCGGTATGTGATTTGCACACAGGTGAAGATTGGCGGGCGAGAATGGCCCACCGAGTTCACCCTTACCGATCGCGGCTCCATGGCATACCGAATGTTGCTTGGCCGGCGAGCAATCAGGGAAGACGTCATGGTCAATCCCACTTCGTCGTTTCTGCAAGGCGAGTCCAGCTACGCCCCTTATACCGCCGCACCGCACCTCACGGTCGTCGAGACGCCGCCTGATCCTTTGCGCATGGCGATTTTGACGCGCGAGCCGGAGAATTACTCCACACGCAAACTGGTGGAGGCGGCTGAAGCGCGCGGTCATACTGTCGATTGCATCAACACCACGCGCTGTTACATGGCGATCAACGCCGCGCGTCCTGAAATCCACTATGATGGGTGTCAATTGCCGGCCTATGATGCGGTCATTCCGCGCATTGGCGCTTCGGTGACGTCCTATGGGCTGGCGGTGGTGCGCCAGTTTGAGGCCATGGGCACCTATGTGCTGAACGCCTCCGAACCCATCGGCGCGTCGCGTGACAAGCTCTATGCCCATCAATTGCTCGCCCAGCATGGCATCGATATGCCGCGCACCGCCTTTGCACGCAGCCCGCAGGACAGCAAGGATTTGCTCGACATCGCCGGGAACGTGCCTTTGGTGTTGAAGCTGTTGCAAAGCACCCAGGGCAAAGGGGTTGTGCTGGCGGAGACTCGCAAGGCCGCCAGTGCGCTGGTGGACGCGTTCCGCGGCGTGGGGGCGGAATTTCTGCTGCAAGAATTCATCACCGAGGCGGCCGGCCAAGACATTCGCTGCCTCGTGGTGGGCGGCAAGGTGGTGGCGGCCATGCGGCGTGTCGCCGGTGAGCCGGGCGAGTTTCGGTCGAATTTGCATCGTGGTGGGCGCGCCGAACGCGTGCGGCTCACCAAAGACGAGCGCCGCATCGCGGCGCGGGCGGTCAAGGCCATCGGCCTGTCGGTGGCCGGCGTGGACTTGCTGCGCGCCCAATCGGGGCCGAAGGTGTTGGAGGTGAACTCCTCGCCGGGCTTGGAAGGGGTGGAGACGGCCACCGGTAAAGATGTTGCGGGACGCATCATCGCCCACGTGGAGAGGAAGGCCCGAGCCTTCGAACGCTCCCGTCTGGCCCGCGCGGCCCAGTAACCACGGATCAGCTCTTGCGCGCCTGGAACGCGAGGGGCCCCTCGCGCCAAGCGCGCCGGCTGGACGTCTTTAGGAGTGGTCGTCGGGCGGCAGGATGACCGCATCGACCACATGGATGACGCCGTTGGAGGCGGGCACATCCGCCAAAATGACTGTGGCGTTTCCAGCTTTCACGCCGTCGGTGGCGTCGATGGGCAGCTTGATGCCGGCGGCGGTGTCGGCCTCCAGCGTGGCGCCGGTGATGTCGCCGGCTTTCACTTTGCCCGGCACGACATGATAAGTCAGGATGGTGGTCAGCGTGGCGAGGCCCTCTTCGGCCAACAGGCTGTCCAGCGTGCCGGGCGGCAGGGCGGCGAAGGCCGCGTCGGTGGGCGCAAAGACCGTGAAGGGGCCGTCGCTTTTCAGCGTATCCACCAGGCCGGCGGCTTGGACAGCGGCGACCAATGTCGTGAAGGAGCCGTTGGCGGCGGCCACATCGACGATGTCGCCCACTTGCGTGGCGGCGGCGGCCTTGGTGTTCCCATGATCATGGGCGAGCGCCGGGGCGCCCAGCAGTGCGGTCGCGGCGACAGCCGCCATCAGGGTGCGAATGTGCATCTGTGTCTTCCAATCGTTCGTTGACGGCGTCCCCGCCGGCCAGAGCTGCGTCTCGATCAGACGCTATGGAAGATACGCGCCCTCCCCGAGCGCGGTTGGCGAGGTTACCAAAGTTTAAGGCGCAGCGCTTCGGGCCGGCCTTATCCGCGTCCCGCCAGGCCCAGCGCAGCGGTGAGGCGCGGCGAGGGATCGGCGGCGGCGTCCAGGATGCGCTCGGTTGACCACAGCTCGGCCGCCAGGGCGGCGTAAAACGCCTCGCGTTGATCGATGTCCTCCAGGGACTCCGGCGGTCCGGCGGGGGCGTTGAAGCCCCGCGCCACTGATTGCAACCGCTTGGCGGTGCGTGGCTCCAGTGCGGCGGCCGTGCGCGCGAGGAGATTGCCGGCCTCGCTGAGCAGCGTTGGGTGTTGGTTGAGCGGCGCTTCGTCCATCTGCTGCGTCAGAGCGCGGGGCGCGAGCACCTTGGCTCCGAGCCGATCGCGCGCGCCCGCCAGCGGATCGTAACCGGGGCGGGCGTGGGCGGCGGCGCTCACCGCTTCGCTGTGCACCGCCGCGATGGTGGTGAGGGTGAAGCCGCCGGCCCCGCCTTGGGCGAAAAAGCCATAATCGCCGGCGGGGCGCGCGACGAAGGTTTCCAAAAACGCCGTCAGCCGCGCCAAGAGCGCATGGGTGGCCACCGGGTCAAGGCCGTCGGGCCCGACGCGGGGCGCGTCTACGGCGCCGTGGAACGGATTGGGCGCGTGCCCCTCCAGCATGGCCGCCAAGCGCATGGCGAGGCCTTCGGGATCCGCATCGCGCAAATGGGGGGCGAGGCCCGCAAGCAAATCGCGAATTTGCGCCGGCGTCGCGCCCTGGGGCGACCAGGTGAGGCGCGCCGCGGCGATGTCGAGAAAGGCGATGGCCGCGGCCGCCTTGCGCGCATTGTCCTCGTTGTCGGCATAGAGCGGCGTAAGCGGGGCCATCACCAGCGGCGCCCATTGCGACAAGGGCAGCCCCGCCGCGTTCACGAAGTGCAGCGCTTCGGCCCCGCTGAGGGGCGTTTCGGCCGCCCGCGCCAGCTGGGCGTTGAGGCTGATGAAAAAGGGCAGTTCGCGCGCCACCTGCTCGGCGGGCGGGCGATCCTCGCCCTCGCTGGTGAGCCAGTGGAACGGGTTTTCGCGGATCGCTTTCACATCGGCGGAGGCGGCGAAGGCCGAGCCATGCGTCACCGCCGGCGCCACCCGCGCGATGAGCGCGCTTTGCAGCGCGTTGAGCGTTGCATCGCCGCTGCGGCCGGCTTCGGCTTCGGTGCGCGCGCGATCCCAGGCCGCCGCAAGGGCTTCACGCTCGGCAGGGTCCAAATCGGTCAGCAGGACGCTTTTCAGCGCTTCGATGGTGGAGAGCGGCTTGCCGCGTGAGTTCAAGCTGTTGAACAGCCGGTAGGCCAAATCCGTGTCCGAAACGGTGACGATGTTGAGCAGGCATCGGCGCAACAGCCCCTCAATCAGCAGGGGCAAATCCTCCTTGCGGATGGAGGTTTCGATCCAGTCCTTCATGCGGAAGAAGGCCGCTGCGATGCGTTGCTGATCCTCATCGCGCGCGCCGAAGGACTCCACCGCTTTGCCTTGCGCGAGGGCGGTGAAGGCCAACTGATAGCGCCCCACCGCCACCGGCAGCGTCATCTGTTTGTTGTCGCCCTTCAGCGCCAGCTCGATATCGCGGCGATGGTGTTTGTCGGCCTTAGGGTGCAACGCCAGCAGCAACAGCCCCAACGTGACCACGCGCTGTTGGCCATCGACCAGGTAATGGGTCTCCCCACGCCGTTCGAGGATGACAGTGCCCAAGAACAACGGCGCCGCCACATGTGGGTCGGCGATCCAATCCACCGCATGATCTTCCAAATCGGTCAGGAACTTGCGGATTTCCCGGTCGGTCCAGACATACCCCCGTTGATAGACATCCAACGCGTAACGCTGGTTGCCCAAAAAATTCAGCACATGCCCCACGCGGGTGCGGATATCCATGGCGCTCGCCTAGGATCAGCGGCGCGAATCAGCGCGCTGTTCATCGTCCCACTTTACGCTGCACTGCGGGCAAAGGGAATCAGCGCGGCGATCCGTGCGTGTCGGGCGCGTCAGGCGTAGCCGATGCGCCCCAGCCGCCGCCGCCGGGCGTGGCGATGTCGATGCAGTCGCCTGGCTGAACAGACACGTGAAAGCAGCCGGCCAACGCCTCGCGCGTTCCGTCCGCGCGGATGAGCGTTTGAGCGCCAGCGAGGGCGGGCCCGCCGCCGGCCAGACCTTGGGGCGCATGATCGCGCCGTGTGGCGAGCAGCGCCACATCCATGGGCGCGAGGAAGCGCAGCCGCCGCACCGCCCCCGAGCCGCCCGGTCGCCGCCCTGCGCCGCCGGAGCCGCTGCGCACGCCATGGGCCTCCACCCGAACGGGATAGCGTTGCTCCAACACTTCGGGATCAGTGAGACGTGAGTTGGTCATATGGGTGTGCACAGCGTCGACGCCCTGGGCCTGCGGGCCGGCCGGGGCGCCGCCCGCGAGGGTTTCGTAGTACTGCCGCTGAGCATCGCCGAACGTGAGATTGTTCATGGACCCTGCGCCCTGCGCCAGCGCCCCGGCGGCGGTGAAGAGTGCATCCACCACATGCTGGGAGGTTTCCACATTGCCGGCCACGACCGCCGCATCGCGGTCGGGATCGAGCAACGAGCCCGGCGGAATGCGAATCTCCAGCGGCCGCAGGCAGCCATCATTCAGCGGAATGTCGGCATCAGCCAGGCAGCGAAACACATAGAGCACCGCGGCGCGGCTGACCGCTGCGGGGGCGTTGAAATTATCCGGCGTTTGCGCCGATGTGCCCGTGAAATCCACCCGCGCGCTGCGGGTCGCATGGTCGATGCTGAGGCGCACGCGGATCACAGCGCCATTGTCCAATGGAACCTCCGCCACGCCGTCGCTGAGCCGGTCGATGACCGCGCGCACGGCCGCCGCGGCGTTGTCCTGCACATGGCCGAGATAGGCGCGCACCACCGCCGTCCCGCACGCGCGCAACAGCGCCTGTAGACGCGTCGCCCCGCGCCGACAGGCGGCGAGCTGCGCCTTCAGATCGGCGATGTTGTGGTCCAGATTGCGCGCGGGATAGGGGCCTGAAGCCAACTGCGCGCGCAAGGCGTCCTCTTGGAAAACACCATCCTGCAGCAACAGGCTGGGGGCGATCACCACGCCCTCTTGCGCCAAGGTGCGTGAGAAGGGCGGCATGGATCCCGGCGCGATGCCGCCGATATCGGCGTGGTGGCCGCGCGCGGCGACGAAAAACTGGCGCGCGCCGGGCGTTTGCGCTGTGTCATGTTCGACCACCGGCGCGATGACGGTGATGTCCGGCAAATGCGTCCCGCCGGCGTCTGGCGCGTTCACCACGACCGCGTCGCGCGCGCCGAGATTGGGGAAGGCGTCCAGGGCGGCGCGCACGCTGGCGCCCATGGAGCCCAAATGCACCGGCATATGCGGTGCGTTCGCCACAAGGCCGCCTTGGGCATCGAACACGGCGCACGAAAAGTCGAGCCGCTCCTTCATGTTGACCGAGCGTGCGGTGCGCTCCAGCGTGACGCCCATATCCTCCGCCACCGCCATGAAACGCCGGTTGAACAGCTCCAGCTGCACCGGATCCGGCGAGGCATGGGCCATGCCTGCGCCGCCCGCATCGTCATGACGGGCCACGGAAGCTTCGGTCGCCGCGATGGTATGGAGCGCCAACATGCCATCGGCCTGGCGCTGGGCCCGCCAACCGGGCTCCACCATGATTTGGCTGAGCGGCTCCACCAGAAGCGCAGGGCCCTCGATCTGCGCCCCAGCGCCGAGATCAGCGGCCTGGAACACGGGCATGGGCATGCGTGCCGCGCCCGTGAACAAGGCGGCCTCCGCCACCGGTTGCGGCGCCGCCGCATGGGGGGGCACGCTGAAATCCGCCGCCCGCCCGCCCGGCGCCGGGGCGGTCGCCGTCGCGGCGAGGGATTCAAACCCGATCGCCGCGCCGGGTTGGATAAAGCCGAACAGCCGCTCATGCGCTGCTTCAAACGCAGTTTGCATGGCGGCGGCAGGCCCCCACACGCAGGGCAAGGCCGCATCCGCGCCGGCATAGGCCAGGCGCGCTTCCAGCCGCACCTTTATCTCCGCGGGATCCGCGCCCTGATCGCTCAGGGCCTGATGCGCCGCGTGCGCCAGAACCTCCATGCGCGCGGTCGCCTCCATTTCGGTCTCCGGGCCGAGGGGGGCTTGGAACGCCGCCTCCCGCACGGTGCTAAGATCCGACAGGCCGATGCCCAACGCCGACAGCACGCCCGCCGCTGGATGCGCCAACACTGTCCGCATGCCCAGCGCCTGCGCGACGCGGCAGGCCAGCTGCCCCCCGGCGCCGCCAAAGCTCGCCAACGCATAATCGCGCGGATCCACCCCGCGCGCGGTGGAGATGTGCTTGACCGCTTGAGCCATATTCTCCACCGCCACCGCCAGGAAGCCGGCCGCGGCGGTGTCGATGTCCCCAGCGCCCATGGCGTCCGCCAAAGGCGCCAGCGCTGCGCGCGCGGCCGCGCCATCCAGCGCTTGGTTCGCGTCGGGGCCGAACACCCGGGGGAAAAAGCGGGCGTCCAACCGTCCCAGCACGAGATTGGCGTCCGTGACCGTGGCCGGCCCCCCGCGCCCATAGCTGGCGGGCCCCGGATGCGCGCCGGCGCTGTGCGGGCCCGCTTGGGCGCGGCCGCTGTCCACATGCAGCACCGAGCCGCCGCCCGCCGCCACGGTGTGTACGCCCAGCATGGGGGCCCGCAGCCGCCAGCCGGCCACCACGGTGTCGCTCTGACGCTCGAAAACGCCGTCCTCCACGCGCGACACATCGGTGGAGGTGCCGCCCATATCAAAGCCGATGACGCGCGCGTGCCCAGCGGCTGCGGCGGTTTTCGCCATGCCGGCGACGCCGCCCGCCGGTCCCGACAGCACCACATGGCGTCCGGTGACGGCCTCGGCCGCCATCAACCCGCCGCCCGAGGTCATGATGTGCAGCGGCGCACCGCCGAGCCGCCGCTGCAGCCCGGCGAGATAGCGTCGCACAATGGGCGTCAGCGCCGCGTCGGCCAACGTCGTGCGCGCGCGGGGGATGAGCTTCACCAAGGGGTCCACCGCCGCGCTCGCGGCCACATAGGTGAAGCCCGCTTCATGCGCCAGACGCGCCAGGGTTTGTTCATGCGCCGGGTTGCGCACCGCGTGCATCAGGCAAATCGCCGCCGCTTCGCAGCCGGCGGCGCGCGCTGCGGTCAATTCCGCGCGGGCCGCGTCTTCATCCAGCGGCGCCAGCTCAAGACCGTCCGCGGCGCAGCGGGCGGTGACGGTCATGGTGCGGGCATAAAGCGGGGCGGGGCGTGTGATCTGCAGCGCGAAAATGTCAGGCCGGCTTTGATCGCCGATGATCAGCGCGTCGGCGAAGCCGGCATTCGTGACGAACAGCGTCGGCGCCAATTTGCGCTCTAAAAGGGCGTTGGTGGCGACGGTGGAGCCCAGCTTGACGCTTGCAATCTGATCGCCCGGGATGGCCGTGTCATCGGGCAACCCCATAAGCCGCGCCGCGCCCGCGGCCACGGCGTCGTCATAATGGTCGGGATCCTCGGACAAAAGCTTGTGCGTGTGCATCGCCCCGCTGGGATCAAAGGCGATGATGTCGGTGAAGGTGCCGCCGCGATCGATCCAAAACTCCCAAGCGCCGGTCTGCGGCATGATGGCGGGTCCTTCCGTAAACATGGCGGGGTCTGCGGGGTCGTTCGAGCCGCCTTGCGCACGCGTGGAGAAACAGGGATGGCGCCAGCTTCTGCGCTCGGTAATCTAGCGCCATGGGTATCTGGCGTCGATTGACGGCTTTTTTGGAACGCGCGCGCGGCGCCGGCGTCGAGGACGCCGATCCCCGCGACCGCGCCCAACGGGATGTGGATTTCACCATCGCCGTTGTGGCGTTGGGCGCCAAGCTGGCCAAGGCGGACGGCCACGTGACGCCGGTGGAGCACGCGGCCTTCCACAGCGCTTTCCACACTGCGCCCGAAAGCACGGCCGAGGCGGACGCCGCGTTTTCGCGCGCGGGCCAGACCACGTTAGGCTTTGAGGCGTACGCCGCCCAGTTGGCGCGGCGCTGGCGAGCGTTTCCCTGCTTGCTGGAGGATGTGCTGGACGGGCTGTTCCACATTGCGGCCGCCGATGGCGTCGTCACCGAGGAGGAGGTGGCGTATCTGGCCCGGGTGGCGGCGCTGTTTGGTTTGTCTGAGCGGGAGTTCGCGCGGCTGATGGCCAGCTGGATCGGCGGGGAGGCGGCGGATCCTTACCTCATTTTGGGGGTCGACCCGGATATTTCTGATCTGGATTTGAAGAAGGCGTATCGACGCATGGCCGCGGCTAACCATCCGGATACGTTTGCCGCGCGCGGCTTGCCGGCCAGCGCGGCCGCCCTCGCGCATGACAAGATGACAGCGGTGAACGCCGCCTATCAGCGCATTCGCCGCGAGCGTGGTTTGGATGGCGTCGCGCCGTCGCGCCCCCACGGCTCCAGGCCGAACGGCGGTCAAGCCGCTGCGGCGAATTGACCGCGGCCAACGCGCACCCAATTATAAGACGAAGGCCGCTGCGTCGCAGCGGCATACCCGAGGAGGCCCCATGAGCCACGCCCAGCGCCCCTGGTCCCAGTCCCTGAGTGTGTATGTCCGGCGAGCCCTCGCTGTGGCGTTTGGGGCGGCAATCTTGGCGTTGGCGGTGGTGTTGGGCGTGATGGTGGCGGTCCTGGCCCTGGCCATCGGCGCCGCCGCGTTGATTGTGTTCCTGGTGTTTTGGGCTGTGGGCGCGATGCGCCGTCGGGCGCCGCGTCGCTCCGACCCGACAGTGCTGGATGCCCGTCGCGGCCCGCAAGGCTGGACCGTGGACATGGACAGCACCTTAGGTTCGCCCCGGTCCAGCTCGTAGACACGCTGCAGTCTCGCGTTTGGGCGATGACCGCATCGGCGCCCGCCGCGCTTAAAGCGGCTCGCCATTTGCGTCGACGCCGTTTCCGTGTGACACGCCAAACGCACAGACCACGCCGGCGCTGACATGGCCGGCTGAGCTGCCCACCCCACGCGTCGCCCACTTCCGGGACCGCCCGCACAGGTGATGTCCATGCATCCGCGCGATCTGATCATGATCAATCTGGTTTGCCTGGTGTGGGGCTTCAATTTCGTGGTGACGAAATGGGCGCTCACCGGCGATGCGTCCGGCGACTTTGCGGGCATGCCGCCGCTCTTTTTGGTCTGCGCGCGCTTCGCCATTGTGTTTTTCGTGCTGGCGCCGCTCCTGCGCCCGCCGCCGCGGCAGATGGGGAAGGTGTTTCTCATCGCGATGGGCTTCGGCGCGTTGCACTTTACGTTGTTGTATTATGGGCTGCGCTGGACCTCGGCGTCATCCGCGGCCGTCGCCGTGCAGTTGGTGGCGCCGTTGACCATGCTGTTGTCGATCCTGTTCCTGGGCGAGCGGGTGGGCCCCTGGCGCGCGGGCGGGGTGGCGACGTCCTTTATCGGTGTGGCGCTGATCGCCATTGATCCGCAGAACTTTTCCGTCTCCGCCGGCGTTTTGGCCGTGGGCGGCGCGGCCTTGGCCGCCGCCGGCGCCACCATCATCATCAAGCAGCTCAAAGACCCGCCGGGTCCTTTGCGTATGCAAGCGTGGATCGCGCTGTTGTCGCTGGCTCCCTTGACGCTCGCGTCTTGGACGGTGGAGTCCGGTCAGTGGACGGCCCTAGCGGCCGGCGGTTGGCGTTTATGGGTGGCCTTGGGCTATGTCGCGTTCCTCGTCGGCATATTCAGTCACGGGGTGTATTACTATTTGCTGCGTCGGTACGACGCGTCGCTGGTGGCCCCATTGACCCTGGCCGCTCCGGTATGGGCGGTGGGGTTCAGCGTGGTGCTGCTGGGCGATCCCGTGACACCGCAATTAATCGTCGGCGCAGCGTTAGCGTTGGGCGGGGTGGGCGTCATAGCCCTGCGCGAGCGGTGGCGAGCGCGCCAACGGGCGGCCGCTTCGGCCGATGGCGTTCCACAGTCCGCGACATCCGGAGGCGGTTCGTGAGTGATCTGGGCATCGTTCAAACGCCCTCGCCCAACAGTGATGAGCGCGGCGAGGCGCCGCTGGACATGCTGGTGCTGCACTATACGGGCATGGCGGATGCGGCGGCGGCTCTGCGTCGGCTGACCGATCCCGATCCGCGTCTCGGCGCCTATCGCGCGGATCTGCCGCCGGCCCACCGCGCGCCGCACCAGGAGGACGCTCACCCACTCGGGCGGGTCAGCGCCCATTACGTTGTGGAGGGCGACGGACGCATCCATCAGCTGGTGGCCGAGGAGCGGCGCGCCTGGCATGCGGGCGTCGCCTCCTGGGCGGGCGCGGCGGACATCAACGCCCGCTCCATTGGCATCGAGATCGTCAATGGCGGCCATGATTACCCCGATGCCAACGGAGCGCCATCGCCCTATCCGCAGGCTCAGATCGCGGCGGTGCGCGCGCTGACCGCCGACATCCTGGCACGGCGGTCCATCGCCCCTTGGCGCGTGCTCGGCCACAGTGATGTGGCGCCGGAGCGCAAGCACGATCCTGGCGAGCACTTTCCGTGGGCGGTGCTGGACGCCGCCGGCCTCGCCATCGGCCCGCCGCCCTTGGAGCCGACGCCCGCCATCCGCGTCGTGGCGCGCCCTGGCGCTGCGGGACCGCCGGTGATGCGCCTGCAGCAGCGCCTGGCCGCCTGGGGCTACGGCGTTGCGCCCAGTGGCGGTTTCGATGAACGCACCGCGGCGGTGATCACCGCCTTTCAGCGGCATTTTCGTCCCGATGCGGATCGCTTTGGCGTGTGGACCAGCGCCGATGAGGCCGCCTTCGAGGCGGTGTTTTGGCGCGCCCGCGCTTTGGCGGGGGCCGCCCGGCGCGCCGATCGGCCCTATGCGGTTGAGCCCCCGCATGATCCGTTCCCGTCGGTTTAGGACACGCGCCGCGGCGCCGCCATGCGCAGCGCTTAGCCCGCCACCGCCAAGCCATAAACGCCGGCGTCTGCGGCCGCCCTATGACAGGCGAGGCGCGCGAAAAACGGCGCGGGGTCTTTCGGCGTCACCAGCCAGGCCGGGTTGTGGTGCAACACGTCATGCAGCCGGCTGAGCGTAAAGCGGACCGCCGCTCCACGGCATAAGAGCGGCAAGGCCGCGCGTTCTGCGGTGCTCAGGGGACGAACGCGGTCATAACCGCGGCAAAACGCTGCGGCGTCGGCGGGGCGCAAACGGCCGGCGGCGTCAAAGCACCAGGCATTGATGGCGATGGCGAGGTCATAGGCGAAGGCGTCGCGCCCGGCGAAATAATAATCGATGACGCCGGTGATGGCGTCGTCGGTGAAGAGAATATTATCGGGGAAATAATCGCCATGGATCACGCCGGTCGGCAAATCCGTTGGCCAGGCGGCGTCAAAAAGGGTGATTTCCGCCGCTAGCGTCGCGAGCATGGAGGACCATTCAGCTGCTTCCGCCGCCGCTTGGCACCGTGTCAGCAAGTCGCGCCAGGCCGCCAGGGCGAAACGGTTCGGCGGGGCGGACGGATCGTCGGGGCGCTGGGCGGCCAGCACATGCAGCTGCGCCAAACGCGCGCCGGCGGTTTCGAAATGCTGCCGCTCAGGCTCGCGTTTCCAGCGGCCCGGTTTCCATGCAATCAGCGCCGCCGGCCGCCCGTTCAGCGTGCCTAGGGTGGCGCCGTCCTGTTGGGGGATGGGCCGCGGCGCCGGATAGCCCGCATCGGCCAAATGCGTGGTCAGAGCAAGGAAAAAGGGCAAATCCTCCGGCCGCACCCGCTTTTCATATAGCGTGAGGACATAGGTGCGGCCGCCAGCCTCCACCCGATAATTGGTGTTCTCAACCCCTTCGGAAATGGCGTCCAGCCGCGTCAAATCCCCCACGGCGTAGGCGGTGAGGAAAGCCGCGGCCTCCTCAAAGCGCACCGGTGTGAAGACTGCCATGCACCCACCCTTACGGCCCAGGGCGCGGCGCGTGGCGGCGCAGCGGGCCTGTGATCAAAGCCCCACCGTATCGCCGCGGCCGTGAAGGAGAAAGCGCCGCGCCAGGCGCAAAAGCGCTGCAAACCATCTAGAGCTGCAGAATCTGCGCCCGCATGTCCATGATGTCGGCCAGCACCGCTTCGGCGGTGGGCCAGCGTCCCGCGCCGCGTCCCTCGGCGGTGAAAATGCGCCCGTCGGCCATGGTGACCCGCAGCGCATTGCGCTCGCGCACCGTGTGGCGGAACAGCGGCGCGTCATCGGCCGGCGTGATGCGTACATCCCCGCTCAGCGTCCCATCTTCCGCGCGGTGACAGCAGCCCAGCTGCTTCCACAGCCCCCCGGCCTGTTGCACGCGCGCGCAGGTGGCCTCATTGAGCATGTCGCGGGGAATGGCGGCGTCTTCGGGCGCGGCGCCGAACGCCTCTTGGGCGAGGATGCGCACCTTGGCCGCGGCGTCCAAGCCTTCCAAATCCGCAGACGGGTCTTCTTCGGCGAAACCGGCTTCGCGCGCTTCCTGCAGCGCCGCGTCAAAAGCGACGCCTTGGGCCATGCGGTCGAGGATAAAGTTCACCGTGCCGTTGAGCACCGCTTCAAAGGCGATGATGTCGCCCTGCGTGCGCGCCCATCGGATGGTCTCCACCATGGGCGTGCTGCCGCCGACCGCGGCGGAGAACAAAAAACCGGCCTGGGTGTCCGCCGCGCTTTGGGCGAGGCCGGGCAAGTCCGTCACCACGGCTTGTTTGTTGGCGCTGACCACATGCACGCCGGCCGCCAAGGCGCGGGCGATGAGGGCATGGCCGTCCTCACCGCTGGACACCGCATCCACGACGATGTCGGGTTCGCTCGCGAACACAGCATCGGCGTGCGTGACGAAAACCGAGGCGTCCACCGGCACATCGCGCCGCTTGGACGGATCGCGCACCAACACCGCGCAAACCTCAAACGCCTCCGGCCGGCGCGCCAAATGCGCCAGCAAACCGCCGCCGACCACGCCGCAGCCGGCCACCGCGATCTTCAAGCGACGCGGGGTCTGCACGGGCGAGGGCGCGCGCGTGGCATGGCCGATGCGCGTGGCGCGCTCGGCGCCCACGGCCGCCACATCCACCGTCACATCATGGGTTTGGGCGAAGGCGACAGCGCGGTCCTGCACCACGGCGCCGCCCACGTGGCGCGCCTCGGCATATGTCATCGCCTCAAAGCGCCGCGCCGCCGCGCCCGCCACCGCCGGGTCGCAATCATAAACGCCGTCCACATCCTTGACGAGGCGAACGGCGTCGAGCCCGGCCTCGGCCGCGATGAACACCGCCGTCATGTCCGAGCCGCCGCGGCCCAACAAGACGGGCTCGCCCTCACCCTTCAACGCCGTAAAGCCGGGCACGATCACCACATCCTGCGTCTCCAGCGCCGCCCGCAGCGGGGCGAGATTCATGGCCGCCGGCGTCGCGGCGTCCGGGTCGCCCTCGGCGCGCAACGCCAGATCCACCGCCGTTAACACGCGCGCGCGCAGCCCCACGCGCTCGCAGGCCAAAGCGGTCAGCGCCGCCGAGCGCTCCTCGCCCAGCCCAACCAAGCGGCGCGCATGGGGCGTGGCGCGTTCCCCATGGGCGTCGGCCTCTTGAAACAAAGCGTCCGTGTGCCCGTTGACAGCCGAAACCACCGCGACGATGCGCGCGCCGCGCCGGCGCAAGCGGTAGATCTCGCTGGCGGCGGTGGCGGCGTCCGCCGTGCTGCGGAGCACCGAGCCGCCGATCTTCACCACCATGACGTCATGCTGGAGGCCCAGCGCCGATGCGCGCGCCGCGCCCTTGGCCTCCAGGGGGCCGCGGTTTGAGGTGGGCGCAAAAGGGATCATATCGGTCAAGCCGTCCACAAGCGGTTCCGCGGCGTACATGATGATCCCTTTCCTACAATAAATAATAGCCCCGCGCGGCGGACCGGCGGGGCGAGTGGTGCTGAACGAGCAGAAGATAACGCGCTTAACCAAGCCCCCGACCGCGCCTGCGGCCTGTGAAGGGGGTGGTAATTTCCGTGAACAGCTCCGGACGAGCGCACAGCGGGGTGGGTTGAGCCGCAGGCCGCGGCGCCAAGCCCTTCACATCCCTCTGTGGTGACCGGTGGTGAAGCACGACTGTTCCTATTCACTGCTAAGCGCGCATGAGTTTTCCATAACCCGGGTAAATTTCCGGTTCAAGGGGGAATTTGTTGCGCGCGCATGCCGGCGGGTCCTGCACGAACAAACGCGGCTAAACATGTTGGTCGAGCATCACGCGATTGCCATCTGGGTCCACAATCACCAGGTGCGCCGGGCCGGTGGTCGTTTCATCGGCTTCCACCTCGAGTGTCAGGCCCTTGGCCTTTAAGGCGCGTTGGATGTCCCGCACATCCGTGAAGGGCTCGACCGGTTGCGCGTTTTTGTCCCAGCCCGGGTTAAAGGTGAGTATGTTCCTGTCAAACATGCCTTGGAACAGGCCGATCACCGTGTCGCCATGTCTCATAATGGCCCAGCCCTGCTCGGCGTAATCGCCCGCCACCTCAAAGCCGAGCGCGGTATAAAAATCCTTCGAGGCTTGCAGATCTTTGACCGCCAAGCTGACGGAAAACGCTCCAAGCTGCATGATGAGTCTCCCGTATCGGCATGATGGGCGGCGCGCCCGGATCGCTCGATTAGGGTGCATCGCGGCCGCGTTGGACGCTACCCCCGCGCCATAATGGATGCGGGGGCGGCGCCCGTTCAGGGCCGTGCGTCAGCCCGCCGGCGCTGTCGCCGGGGCGGGCGTCGCGCCATCCGTTTGACGCATGGGATGTAACCAGCCCTCAGGCGCGGCTGTGGCGCCGGTGAACAGCCCGAAAAAGGCTTGCTGCAGCGCTTGAGTCACCGGCCCGGGGCGACCCTCGCCGACGGGCATGCGGTCGACGCTGCGCACCGGCGTGATCTCCGCGGCGGTTCCGGTGAGAAAGACTTCATCCGCCAGATAGAGCATTTCGCGGGGCATGGATTGCTCGACAATCTCCAGCCCCAAGCCGCGGGCCAAGGTCATCACGGTGTCCCGCGTGATGCCGAACAGAATAGAATCGCCCGCTGGCGGCGTCAGCAGCTTGCCGTCCTTGATCAGAAAGAGGTTTTCACCCGCACCTTCGCTCAACCGGCCATCGGCGCCCAACGCCACCCCTTCGGCGAAGCCGCGATCGCGCGCCTCACGCCCAATCAACACGCCCGACAGATAGTTGCCGGACGCCTTGGCCGCCGCCGGCGTGGTGGAGGGCGCGGGGCGTCGCCAGGTGGAGACGCACACATCAACGCCCTGTTTCACGGCTTCATCGCCGAGATATCCGCCCAGCTCAAAAGCCGCGATCATCACAGAAATCGGCGCATCCTCGGCGAAGGTCACCGTCATGGTCTCCTGCGCGACATAAGCGAGAGGACGCACATAGGCGCGGGCCAAACCGTTGGCGTCCACCAGCCGACGCGTGGCGGCGCACAGGGCGTCCACGCTGTAGGGGTGGGTGATGCCGTAAATGCGCCCGGATGTCAGCAGGCGCCGAAAATGATCCTCCAAACGAAAGGCCGCCGGCCCTTGATGGGTCTCATAGACCCGAATGCCCTCAAACACGCCGGTGCCGTAATGCAGGGCGTGAGTCATAAGGTGACAGGTGGCCTGCTCCCACGGGATCAGGTCGCCATTTTTCCAAATATACGTTGCGGTGCTCATCGGATGGGTCGCTCAGCTGAGTTCAAACCAGAATGCGGCGAAGAACGCCCCCGCATCCGCGGTCTTCACGCTAGGGCGCCAGCGGGACGCCGCGGAGCCTGAAGCCCTCTGGACGCGGGGGCTGGGTACCGCCACCAGCCAAACGCGGTTGTGCGAGGCATCCGACGCCATGGTGTCACTCCGCCGCCGTGGCTGAGGCCTGGGAGTCCCGCGTCGCGACGCGCGCGCGCTGGCGCAAAATGCGATTGATCACATCGAGATACGCCGCCGCGCCCGCCGCCACGATGTCGGTGTCGACGCCGCGGCCGTGATAGCGCCGCTCTTCATGGATCACATGCACGTCCGCTTCACCCAGGGCGTCCTCGCCCGAGGACACCGAGCGCACTTGGAAGTCCTCCAGCTCCAAATCCACGCCGGTGATGCGCTCAATGGCCGAGAAAATCGCGTCGATGGGGCCGTCGCCGTCGCCGGCTTCGCGCAGCCGTTCCCCCTTGGCGTTTTCCAGTTCGATGGAGCCGTAGGGCTTGGCGTCGTCGCCATAGCCGGTGCCGGTGTGCAGACCGCGAATGGTCCAACCGGCCTCATGCTCCGCGTCGCCGCCGGCGGTTTCGCCGAGGATCAACGCCTCCAAATCGCTGTCAAAGACTTCCTTCTTACGATCCGCGAGTTCCTTAAACGCCACGAACACCGATTGCAGCTGGTTTTCGCCCAGCGGATAGCCCATGCGACGCGCCCGTTCCGAAAGAGCCGCGCGGCCGGAGTGCTTGCCCAGAACCAGATTGTCCCGGCTCACGCCCACATCTTCCGCGCGCATGATTTCATAAGTCTCGCGGTTTTTCAGCACGCCATGCTGGTGGATGCCGCTTTCATGGGCGAAGGCGTTGCGGCCCACAATCGCTTTGTTACGCGGGGTCGGTTGGCCGGTCAGCGTCGAGAGCATGCGGCTGGCGGGGTACAGTTTGGTGGTGTCGATGCGGGTGTCGGCGTTGAAGTGATCGCGGCGCACCTTAAGCGCCATGACCACTTCCTCCAGCGCGGCGTTGCCCGCCCGTTCGCCGACGCCGTTGATGGTGCACTCGATTTGATCGGCGCCGCCCTCAATGGCGGCCAGTGAATTGGCCACCGCCATGCCCAGATCATTGTGGCAGTGGGCCGACAGGCGCACATGCGCCGGCGCGAGGGCGCGCAAGCGCGCGAAGGTGTCGCGCAACTCCTCGGGCGTGGCGTAGCCCACCGTGTCGGGCACGTTGATGGTGGTGGCGCCCGCTTCGATGGCGGCGCTGACCAACCGCGCGAGGAAATCGGGTTCGGTGCGCAGGGCGTCCTCGGCGCTGAACTCCACTTCGGCCGCAAGCTCGGTGGCCAGCCGCACGCAGGCAACGGCGCGTTCGACGACTTCGTCCTGCGTCATTTCCAGCTTGTATTCGCGGTGCGTCGGGCTGGCGCCGATGAAGGTGTGGATGCGCGAGTGGTCAGCCGCTTGCAGCGCGCGGCCGGCCTCGCGGATGTCATGGTCCACGCAGCGCGCCAGCGCGCAAATGGTTGGGCCTTTTATGTCTTCGGCGATGCCGGCGACGGCGTCGAAATCTCCCAGGCTGGCCGCGGCGAAGCCCGCCTCGATGATGTCCACGCCCAGATCGGCGAGCAGATGGGCCATGCGCCTTTTCTGCCCAGACGTCATGGTGAAGCCTGGCGCCTGCTCGCCATCACGCAAAGTGGTGTCGAAGATGTGAATGCGGCGGGGCTCAGCGCTGTCAGCGGTGCTGGCGGGGGCGTTATGGGCGCTCTCAGTCATGGGGTGTGGTCTCCGATGCGGCGCCGGCCGGCGCGTCGTTCAGCACGGTCACGGCCTCCATGTCATAGAGGCGCTCCAATTGGCGAATGAGGGTGGTGATGATGCGGCTTTCATCGCGCGCCAGCACGTCCACAGTCATGACGCGCTTGTCCCCCGGCATCCCGCCGAGAAGCTCCGCAGCGTGCAGATACCAGCCGCGGCGCACGATGACGCCCAGCGCGCGCACCGCGCATCCTTCCGCCCCGCTCATCTCTAAACGCAAGCGGATGGGCGTCGCGTCCGCCAACACGTCACCATGGGAGGGGACAATGGCGGAGAATTCGGTGGCGTGATCGGGGGCCATCAATAGTCCTCCATCATGTCCGCATTGGATTTGCCCGGCGGCACCAGCGGCCAGACATTCTCCACCGGATCGATTTTCACATGCATCAGAATGGGGCCTTCCGCGGCCAACAGCCGCTCGATGCCGGCGCAGACCTCGTGGCGCCGTTCAATGGCGAACGCCTCCACGCCGAACGCCTCCGCCACTTTCACGAAGTCCGGGTTGTCCGACAGATCCACCGCCGAGCGGTTGCCGTCAAAGAACAAGTCCTGCCATTGGCGCACCATGCCGAGCATGGAATTGTCCAGCAGCACAATTTTTAGCGGCACATCATACCGGTTCAGCGTCGCCAACTCCTGGATGTTCATCATGATGGAGCCGTCGCCGGTGACCGTCACCACCGTGTCGTTGGGATGGGCGAACTTCGCCCCGATCGCCGCGGGAATGCCGAAGCCCATGGTGCCAAGGCCGCCGGACGTCAGGTGCGCTTGCGGCCGCGAGAAGCGGCAATGCTGGGCCACCCACATTTGATGCTGGCCCACATCGCAGCTGGCGACGAAGCTGTCGCCGGCCTTCTCGCTCAACTCTTTCAGCAAAGCCGGGGCGTAAATGCTGTCGCCCGGGGCGTCATAGCGCCAGGCGTGTTCGGCTTTCATGGCGTCCACGGCGGCGCGCCAAGCCGCGATATTCAACGGGCCGGGATCCAAAGCGTACAGATTCGCCGCCAGCCCGCCCGTCAGCCCCACATCGGCGCGGCGCAGTTTGGAGATCTCCGCCGCATCGGCGTCCATATGGACAATGCGGGCGTTGGGCGCGAATTCATCCAGTTTGCCGGTGGCGCGGTCGTCAAAGCGCGCGCCGATATTGATTAGCAGATCGCACTCCTGCACCGCCAAATTCGCCGCGCGCAGGCCGTGCATGCCCAACATGCCGATGAATTGCGGATCATCGGTGGAAATGGCGCCCAACCCTTTCAGAGTGGCCACCGCGGGGATCTGCGTGCGGCCGGCGAAGCTGCGCAGAGGACGCACCGCATCGGCCATCTGCACCCCGCCGCCCACATAAAGCAGCGGCTTTGTCGCAGAGCGGATCAAATCCTCCGCCGCCGCCATGGCGGCGCTGGCTCCAGCCCGCGGGGGCTTGGGGGCAGGGCCGGGAATGGCCGGGCTCATCAGCTTGGCGGCGGTGACGTTTTTCGGCAGGTCCACCAACACAGGGCCAGGCCGCCCCTCTTGGGCGATGCGGAAAGCTTCGGCGATGACGCCGGGGATCTCCGCCGGATCGCGCACCACGAAGGAGTGCTTCACCACCGGCAACGTCATGCCGAACACATCCACCTCTTGAAAGGCGTCCGTGCCCATGAGCGGCGTGGGCACCTGTCCGGTGATCGCCACCACGGCCGCGGAATCCAAATAGGCGTCCGCCAGCCCGGTGATCAGATTGGTCGCCCCCGGGCCTGAGGTGGCCAGACACACGCCCACCCGCCCCGAGACGCGCGCATAGCCTTCCGCCGCCAGGGCTGCGCCCTGTTCGTGGCGGGTGAGAATATGCGTGAGCGAGGAGGAGGTCAGCGCGTCATACACCGGCATGATCGCGCCGCCGGGATACCCGAAGATCTCCGTGACCCCTTGCGCTTCAAGGCTGCGCACCACAAGCGCCGCGCCCGTGACCTCCTGCGGTTCTTGGTTGTGTGTCACATCGGGGGCCGTCGGGGCGGCGGCGGCTTGGGCGCTCATAAGGTCTCTCCGCTCAGCGTCTGAAGGCGTGGGGGCGTCCCCTCACGCGTTGGTTTTCTCTGTTTCCAACCAAGGCATTTTGGCGCGTAACGCCTTGCCTACGGTTTCGATTTCGTGGCTGACGTCCGCCTCCCACATTTTTTTGTAGTGGGGCAGGCCGGCCTGGTTCTCCAAAACCCAGTTGCGCGCGAAGGTGCCGTCTTGAATGTCTGTCAGCACTTCGCGCATGCGTTGGCGGGTCTCGTCATTGATGACCCGCGGGCCGGAGACGAAATCGCCGTATTTGGCCGTTTCCGAAATGAAATCATGCATTTTGGAGATGCCGCCCTCATGCATGAGGTCGACGATCAGCTTCACCTCATGCAGGCACTCAAAATAGGCCACTTCGGGCTGGTAGCCAGCTTCCACCAAGGTTTCAAAGCCATGGCGGATAAGCTCTGACAGGCCGCCGCACAGCACGGCCTGTTCGCCGAACAAATCCGTTTCGGTTTCTTCTTTAAAGGTGGTGTCGATCACCCCGCCGCGCAGACCGCCCAGACCCGCGGCATAGGCGAGGGCTTTGGCGCCGGCTTGGCCGGAATAGTCCTGGTGTACGGCGCGCAAGCATGGCACGCCGCGGCCTTCTTGATATTGCCGACGCACCAAATCGCCGGGGCCCTTGGGCGCGATCAGCACCACATCGATGAAGCTTTGCGGCTCAATGCGCCCATAATGCACCGAAAAGCCATGGGCGAACAGCAAGGCGTCGCCGGCTTCCAGATTCTCGCGAATGCTGGCTTCAAACACGTCCGGTTGCGCCATGTCGGGGGTGAGCAGCGCCACCAAACCGGCTTTCTTGGCGGCTTCGGCCGGGGCCATGGGGCTGAAGCCGTCGGCCACGGCCTTGTCCCAGCTCGCGCCGCCTTGGCGTCCGCCCACCAGAACCTCCAGGCCGGATTCACGCAGGTTCATCGCATGAGCGCGTCCCTGGCTGCCATAGCCGATGATCGCGACGGGTTTGTCCGCCAGGGCGGCGACGTCAGACGCCGGGATGGGGGAGCTGGTGCTCATGCGGAAGTCCTTTCAGCAGGTTGGGTGTCGCCGGCAGTGTGCCCGCCGGTGTCGGAAGAAAACGGAAAGCTGGTCACCGCCCCTTGCGAGGCGGAGGTGACGAGAGCGGCGTATTTGGCATACGCCCCGCTGAGCGCGGCGGGCGCGGGCGCCGTCCAGTCGGCGCGGCGCGCCTCCAAATCGGCGTCGGTCTCCAGCACGCGCGCCTCCACATCAATGCGGATGCGATCGCCCTCGCGCAGGAGAGCGATGGGGCCGCCGCGGGCCGCCTCGGGGGCCACATGGCCGACCATGAAGCCGTAGGTGGCGCCGGAAAACCGTCCATCGGTCATCAGCGCCACATCATTACCGAGGCCTGCACCCTGCAATGCCGCGGTGATGGCGAGCATTTCGCGCATGCCCGGGCCGCCGGCGGGGCCCTCATTGCGGATGACCAGGATGTCGCCTTTGTTGATGAGCCCGTCTTGCACCGCGGCGAAGCACGCCTCCTCGCCCTCGAACACCCGCGCGGGGCCTTCCACAGCGTGACGGTCATGGCCCGACAGTTTCACCACGCAGCCTTCCGGCGCGAGATTGCCATAGAGAATGCCGAAGCCGCCGCGCGGTTTGATGGGATCGCTGACGGGGCGCAGCACGTTCTGGCCCTCTAAGCCGCCGGCGCCAGCCAACTCCTCGCCCAGCAAGCGGCCGGTGATGGTGGGCGCGTCGGTGATCAGTCCCGCATCCATCAATTGACGACCGAGCAGGCGCGCCCCGCCGGCGACGAACATGTCCGGCGCCGTGAAGCGTCCGCCGGGCTTTAAATCCGCGATGATGGGGGTGCGGCGGGAAATCTCGTCAAAAGCGTCAATGTGGAACGCCACCCCCGCTTCGCGCGCAATGGCCAGCAAATGCAACACGATATTGGTGGAGCCGCCGGTGGCCGTCGCGGCGGTGGCGGCGTTGGCGAGGCTGTCGGGCGTGATGAGGTCGCGCGGCAGGCGGCGCTGGTGGAAGGCGTCGACCACCAGGCGCCCGCAGGCTTCGGCCGCCGCTGGTTTATCGCCGTGCACGGCCGGAATGTCATTGGCGCCCATGGGCGAGAGGCCCAGGAAGCTCATGGCCAGCGACATGGTGTTGGCTGTGAACTGGCCGCCGCAGGCGCCCGCGCCGGGGCAGGCGGCGCGCTCGATGCGGCCCAACTCCTCGACGCTGATGCGTCCGGCCGCGCAGGCGCCCACCGCCTCATAGACATCTTGAATGGTCAAATCGCGGGTGGAGCCGTCCGCCTGCGCCAGCTTGCCCGGCATGATGGAGCCGCCATAGAGAATGACGCTGGGCACGTTCAAGCGCGCGGCGGCCATGGCGGCGCCGGGGATCGTCTTGTCGCAGCCCACAAGGAACAGCGCCGCATCCAAGGTATGGCCGCGCACCGCCAGCTCCGCGGAGTCGGCGACGCATTCACGGCTCATCAGCGAAGCGCGCATGCCCGGCGTGCCCATGGCCATGCCATCGGTCACCATGACGGTGTTAAAGTCCACCGGCACGCCGCCCGCCGCTTTTATGCCCGCCCGCGCCGGCTCGGCCAGGGCGTTCAGGTGCATATTGCAGGGCGAGACGGTGCTCCAGGTGTTGATCACGGCGATGAGCGGCTTACCGAAATCCGCGTCACCGAGGCCCGTGGCGCGCATCATGGCGCGCGCGCCGGCGCGATCGGGCTGGGCGCCGCGGCCGGTCATGGCGTCCGACGGCAGGCGGGACGCGGCGTCGTCGGGGCGGGAGGGCGTGTCGGTCATGGCGGCGGCTTGTCCTGTGGTGAAGCGTGATCCAGTGAGCGGCAAACAAAAAACCCCGCTCGGGCGGGGAGCGGGGGGCGGCGTGCAAGCGATCTGATGCGCGTGCGCTACCCCCCGCGCTCTACGAGCACGGTGGTAAGGATCACCAGAAGAAGGAGGATGGCGGGGCCGTCACGCTCCGCAAGCCGGCGCAGGGCGCAGACCGCCGATGTGGCGATCGGCGCGGTGCGCGGGTCCAGGCGGGAGGCGGCGACAGCAGTCATGATTACACCGTTGTGCAGGCCGTCCACGCGCCCTGCGCAAAAATTTTTCTTTCGATAGCCACAGAACGCCGGCATGCGCAAGTATCTTGTGAAAAAAATCCGCGCAAGCCGGGCGCATGCGCAGCCCCGCGAGGCGCGGCTGGTCCGTCCCCGCCGGCGCGAACTTCACACCGCTTAGTCATCAATCGCCGCAGCCTCCAGCGCTTGGGACAGGTCCGCCTGCAAATCCGCCGCGTCTTCCAGCCCCACCGATAGCCGTATAAGCCCGTCATGAACGCCCGCATCACGCCGCGCCTGCGGCTCCATGCCGGCGTGGGTCATGGTGGCGGGCCGGCATGCGAGCGTCTCAAATCCGCCCAGGCTTGCGGCCGCAGCGATGATGCGCAAAGCGGCCAAAAATCGTTCCGCCGCGCGTCCCGCCGCGTCCGGGGCATCGTGCGAGCCGAGCTCAAAACTCAGCATCGCGCCGAAGCCGCTCTGCTGACGTTGGGCGATGGCGTGGCCGGGATGGTCGATGAAGCCGGGATAATGCACCACGCTCACCCCGGCGTGTGCGCGGAGAAACGCGGCCAGCGTTGCGGCGGTCTCTTCCTGGCGCGCCAAACGCGTGAACAGGGTGCGCATCCCGCGCAGGGTTTGGTAGGCGTCGAATGGCCCGCCGGTAAGGCCGGCGCAATTGGCCCACCATGCCATCTCCTGAGCGATGGCGGGATCCTTCGCGATGGCGGCGCCGCCCACCACATCGGTATGGCCGTTGAGGTATTTCGTGGTGGAGTGGACCACGATGTCGCAGCCCAAATCCAAGGGCCTTTGCCGGGCGGGCGACAGGAAGGTGTTGTCCGCCACGATCCACGCGCCGGCGGCTTGCGCCCGCGACACCATGGCGGCGATATCCGTGATGCGCATCAGCGGGTTGGACGGCGTCTCCACCAACATCATTCGGGGCGGATGGGCGGTGAGGGCTTTATCCACCGCCGCCAAATCGGTTTGATCCACAAACGCGACCGTGAAATGCCCACGCGCATGGCGCGCGCTCAGCAGCCGATGCGTGCCGCCATAACAATCATGGGGAGCGATCAGCACATCGCCGGGCCGCAGCAGGCTGAACGCCACATCCAGCGCGGCCATGCCGCTGCCGGTGACCACGCCGTCGGCGCCGCCCTCCAGCTCAGTCAGTGCACGCTCCAGCTGCGCGCGGCTGGGATTGTTGCTGCGCCCATAATCATAAACGGGCTTCTGCGCTGGATCGCGCCACGCATAGGTCGTGGACAGATAAAGCGCCGGGGCCACCGCGCCATGGGCGACGTCCTGGGCCACGCCGGCGCGGACCAGCGCGGTCTCCCGGTTGACAGCGGGCGTGTCCGCCGGCGTGGCGGCCGGGGCGGGGGCGTCCTTGCGAGGCCCGCCGCCGGAGCCGTCCCCGCTCATGGGGCGCTCGACGCGTGCTCAAGAAGCGCCTTCAACGGCGCGCCGAAACCGATGGGGTCCTTTAAAAACGAATCATGGCCCCATAGGCAGGACAGCGTCTCCAGCCGCGCCGGCCCCGTGAGGCCCTCACGCAGCGCCTGCATGTCCGCGATCGGCGCCAGCTGGTCCGTGTCGGTTCCGATCAACAGCGTCGGCGTCGTGATGGCGGCGGGATCCACCGCATGGCGGTCGAGACTTTCCGATAAGGTGCGATAGCGCGCCGCGTCCATGGCGCCGGCGAAGGCTGCGCCGCGGGCCTTGAGGTACCCGCACACATCCGAGCTGTCGCCGTCCGCGGGCAGGCCGGGGCTGAAGCGCTCGGCGAATTCCGGCGCGGAGCGATAGCTGATCATGGCCAGTTGACGCGCCAGGGCGACGCCCTCTTCACGGGCGTCACAGCGCTCGGCGAAGTCTAAAATGCGCCGCTGCACGCCGCGCATGGCCGTCGCCATGGGGTGCGGGCGATGGGCGGCCGAGATCACGCACAGCCGCTCCACACGGTCTGGATACGCCGCGGCGAAGGCCAAAGCCACGCAGCCGCCGAAGGAGGCCCCGATCAGCGCATGAAGACACGCGACGCCCGCCGCCTCCAGCGCGGCGGCGAACAGCGCCGCATGATCGGCCGTGGTGAGCGAGAGCGGCGCCTCGGGTGCGCCGGGCGCATAATCCATCGACACCACGCAAAAGCGCTGCGTGTCGATGGGCCCGCCGGGGCGCGCCATGTCCGGCCACCAGCCGGCATCATCGCTGCGCGTTCCGCTGATGGCGGCCACCCGCCGATCGGCGGAGATGCCGCCCAGCACGCCCACCAGTGGCGCCCCCTCGGGCCCATGGAAGCGCAAGCGCAAGGTCGGATCCGGCAACGCCGCGCCGAAGGCGCTGCGCCAGCCGGCGGGGGCCGGCACGTCCATATCACGGACGAGCACACGCGGCGGCGGGGTGTCGGTGGTGCGCACGACGGCAAAGGCCGCCCGGTTCGATGCGGGGGCGCGTGTCGCGCCAGAACGCGCCGCAACGCTGCTCTGAAGCGTCTCGTCAGCCGCGAGGGGCGTGCACGTCAAAGTGTCGTCCGTTGGATTCAGCACAGCATTCTCCCGCCGATACGGTGCTCAGGCGAGAGGGCATAAGGGCGATTGGCGGACGGTCCGCCTCTCGCTCATCTGCCAGCGCATAACGACAAACGTCGTCATATCACTGCAGGAGTTGGCACCTTTCCCCACCTCAACGCGCCGTGAGAGGCGCGTATTGAGGAGAGTGGTTGCCCCGGCGTCTGCGGGCCTGATCCCTCAGCCGATCTCGATGAGCCCTATAAGTGATACGCGCTTTCCATCACCTGTCAATGAACGTCCGCCAAAAACCAGGGCGGACGGCGCGCGAAAGCCTTGGCGCGGCGGCGGCGCTAGCGCTATAGGGCGAGCAAGGGAGAGCGCGATGATGGATGCGAAGGCCGCGCGCCTGGCCATGGTCAACGGCCAAGTGCGCACCAATGACGTGACCGACACAGCCCTGCAGGACGCCTTGGCCGCCGTGCCGCGGGAGGTCTATGTCCCGAAGAGCCGCTGGGCGATCGCCTATGCCGATGTGGACGTGCCGCTGCAGGAAGGCCGCTGGATGCTGCGCCCGCGCGATTTCGCCAAGCTTGTGGCGGCGCTGGACGTACGCGACAGCGATGTGGTGCTCGATGTGGCGTGTGGACGGGGCTACTCCACGGCTGTCCTCGCCCGGCTGGCGGAGACCGTCATCGGCCTGGAGGACGACGCCGACGCCGTGGCGCGCGCCAGCGAAACCCTGTCCCAACAAGGCGTTGACAACGCCGCCGTGGTGCAGGGCGCTTTGGCGGAGGGCGCGCAGGCGCATGGCCCATTCGATGTGATTTTTGTAAACGGCGCCGTGGAGGAGACGCCCGATGCGTGGCTGGCGCAGTTGGCCGAAGGCGGTCGTCTCGGCGTCGTGGTGCGCGACGGACCGGTGGGCAAAGCACGCATCTTCACCCGTGCGGGCGATGTGGCCAGCGATCGCGTCGTGTTTGATGCGGGAACTCCCACCTTGCCCGGTTTTACACGCCCGACGGCGTTTCAGTTTTAACGACGCACGCCGCGCCACAGCGCGGCGCCGACGCCCCATCTGGATTTTTTTCAGTCCGACTGGGCTGAACGCTGTTCATTCTTGGCCGACGCCATCTATGTAGAGTGCGCTGCGGCGGGGAGGGGAACGCGGCGTCGGTGGGCGTCGCCGCTGCGGCGCCCTTGAGGAGGAGTGCGGACATGGCCCAATCGGACGCGAAACGGAAGCCGGCGCAAGCGCGCCGCGCGGTGTGGATGGCCACGGCCGCCGGCGTGATGGCGGCGGGTTGCTCGTTGTCTCTGCCCGGCTTAGGCGCCGCCCCGGCGAGTGAGCCGGCCGCACGAACGCCTGCGGCCCCGGTGGCCACTCAAGCGGGGGCGACGGAATTGCGCGGCACGCATACATCCGATGCGGCGGCGCCGCCGCAGGCGGCGCCCGCCGGTGCGGGCCCGGACGCCGCGCCGCAGCCGGACACGCTCCCCGGCGCTTTGGCGTTAGCGTACAACTCCAACCCGACCTTGCAGGCCCAGCGCGCGGCTTTGGATGCCGCCTCCGAAGGCGTGACCATCGCCCGCGGCGATCGCTTCCCGCAAATCTCAGCGGAGGCGGGCTACCAGTACGTGGATCTTGATCGCACCGACAATGTCGGGAACTTCAACGAGTCGTTTAATACGACAACCTTCGGGGACCGCGATTCGCAAACCACGACCTTCAGCGCCACCCTCGGCATTAGCCAAACTTTGTACGCGGGCGGTCGTGTTCGCGCCGGCATAAAGGCGGCCGAGGCCGATCGCGAAGCGGCGCGCGCTGGGCTCCTTGCAACAGAGCAGGGCGTGCTGTTGTCGGTTGTGGACGCCTATGTAGCGGTGCGCCGGGATCAGGAAGTGGTGGGCATCCGCGCGAACAATGTGGCGGTGTTGAGCCGCCAGCTTGAGGCCGCCGATGATCGGTTTGAAGTTGGCGAGGTGACGCGCACGGATGTGGCGCAGGCCGAGGCGCGCTTGGCCGGCGCGCGCACCCAGCTGGCCGCCGCGCGTGCGGATTTGGCCTCAACACGTGCCGTGTACGAACAGGTCGTGGGGCAAGCGGCGGGGTCGCTGGCGCCGCCGCCGGCTTTGCCTCTGTTGCCGGCCACTTTGACGGACGCCGCGGACATCAGCTTCGATCAGAATCCGGAGATTGTCGCAGCGCGTTTCGCCGAAGCGTCGGCGCGCGCGAATGTGCGTGCGGCGCGCAGTGCGTTTCGCCCGAGTATCAGCGCGTCGGCATCGGCGGGGTTGTCGCAAGATCGCGGCGAATTCATCCAGGGGCGGGCCGATGGCACCGACATCTTCGCCGCTTCCGGCGATACCGATCAGGACGATGAAACGATCGCCGCCGGCGTCACCGCGTCCATTCCGCTGTTCACCGGCGGCGCCAATGGCGCGCGGGTGCGTCAGGCCCGCGCCGCGGAGAACCAAGCGCGTTTGCAGGTTCGTGAAACCGAACGGGCGGTGCTGGCGGATGTGACCTCGGCGTGGAACAATCTCCTGGCGGCGCGTGCACAGATTGAGTCCAGCCAGGAGCAAGTCCGCGCCTCGGAAGTCGCCTTTGAGGGCGTGGAGCAAGAGGCCCTTGTCGGGGGTCGGACCACGCTGGACGTGCTCGACGCGGAACAAGAATTGCTCGACGCGCGCCTGGCTCTGGTGACGGCTGAAAGCAACGCCTATGTTGCGGCCTTCGCGTTGTTGCAGGCCACCGGCGGCCTCACGGCTCAAGCGCTCAATCTTCCCGAGGCGGCTGACCGCTGAGCCCCACCTGCGTGCGACACGCCGATGCGTGTGATGGTGACCTCTCTCGGCGTGACCACGCTTGGGAATCATGCCAGCAAACAAGCTGAAGCAGCGTTGTGATCCGGCTGTGTCTCGCGAAGACACAGTCGATACGGCGCGCCGTAACCCAAGAGTGTGATCCACCATGGCTGAGCAGGCACAAGACAAAGAACCAACCATGGAGGAAATTCTCGCCTCCATTCGCCGCATCATCTCTGAGGATGACGAAAACGCCGATGGCGAGGCTGGCGCCGCTGACGCGGAGATCGAGGCCGTCACCCCAGCGGCGCAAGCGCCTGTCAGCGTCGAAGACGCGCCCGCGCCCGCAGAAGACGCGGTGGCTGAGGCCGTCGCGGCCGATGACGAGCCCATCGATGATGTGCTGGACTTGACGCAAACGGTGGCGGATGAGTCGGAGCCGATCCTCGCCGACGCAGAGGATGATGTGGTGGTGATCGACACCGCCGATGAACCGCTGAGCGAACCGCAGCCAGAGCCAGAGCCGGAACCGGCCCCCGAGCCCGCGCCGATCGCGGCGGCCTCGCCCGCCCAAGACGACAGCATCGTCAGCGAACCGGTCGCCACGGCGACGGCCGGCGCCTTTGGCTCGCTGATTTCAAATCTCCTGGTGTCCTCGCGCACGGGCGAAGGCAAAACCCTGGAGGATTTGGTGGCCGAACTCTTGCGGCCCATGCTGAAAGACTGGCTCGACGCCAATCTGCGCGACATTGTCGAAGCCCGTGTCGCTGATGAGGTGGAGAAGATCTCCTCGCGCGCCCGGCGTTAGCCGCAGCAGCGATCGCGCGTGGTCGGTTCGACCTTGGGGTTTTCAGCCGCCCCAGGCTCGGTCCTCCCATGCTGTGAGGCGTCCGCGCCATAAACAGCAGCTTCACCATGGGTGAAAAACGTCTCCCAACGGACGCCGGAGGGATCTTCCACCCAGGTTTTGTCGCTGACGGCATAGCAGCACGTTGTGCTTTCCTCCTGGAACGTGGCCTCATCGGCGGCGTGCAAGCGGCGGGTGATGGCGTCCAACTCTTCGCGGTTGCCCGCTTCGATGCCGACATGCTCCACGCCCGGCGTCCCGCCATGTTGGGAGATGGCGAAATTCACCGCCGGATCCGCCAATTCCCATTTGGCGTAATCGTCTTTCGTCACCGCCGGTTCGACGCCAAACAGCGTTTGGTAAAACGCCGTCGATTTCGCCAGGTCCGAGACACGGATGTGCACATGGAAGCGGTTCATGGGGCGGCTCCTTGCTGGGGGGAGGGTGCGCAACAGGCGGCGTCGGCCGCCACTTGCGCCAGGGGGGTAAGGATTTCCGCGCGTCCGCGACAGCAATCCTCCATGAGAAAGCTGATCAAAGCGCGCATGGCGTCGTAATCGGCGTGATAGATGATGGAGCGCCCCGCCCGTCGCTTGGTGATCAAACCGGCGTTTGTCAGCACGGCGAGTTGGGCGGAGGCCGTGGGCAGATTGACGCCCGCAGCGCGCGCAAGGGCGCCAGCGGCCAGGCCCTCAGGTCCCGCTTGAACCAAGCGGCGGAATACATCCAGCCGCCCCTCATGGGCGAGGGCGCTCAGCCCTGTGATGGCGTTACTCATTTTCATAATTCATAGATTCATGAATTATTGAAGGGAGTCAAGCCTCCCCTCGCTGTTTCCCAACGCATGTTTGCGCACGGGGCCTAGAGCGCTTTGGCAAGGGTCGCGCCGACACATCGCTCTTCCAAGCACATCGCTCTTCCAAGCACATCGCTCGCCCAAGAAAGCGGCTCCAGCCGTCGGCTCCGCTTGCAAGGGCGCAGCGGGCTTGGCTACACCAACGCCTCACGCGTTTGGCCGTTGGGGCCTTGCACTGTTGACCTTTTTAAGGCTGTCCGCCCGCCATGCTCGACAAAACCTTTGACCCCGCCGCCGCGGAACCCGCCATCTACGCTGCTTGGGAGGCGAGCGGCGTCTTTGAGCCGCCCAGCCGGGCTGATCGGCCGGGGGCGGAGACGTTCTGCATTGTGCTGCCGCCGCCCAATGTGACGGGCTCGCTGCATATCGGGCATGCGCTCAACCATACCCTGCAAGACGTGCTGGCCCGTTTCCATCGCATGCTGGGCAAGCGCGTGCTGTGGCAGCCGGGCATGGATCATGCCGGCATCGCGACGCAAATGGTGGTGGAGCGCAAGCTGGCGGAGGCGGGCGAGCCCTCCCGGCGCGAGCTGGGGCGCGAGGCTTTTGTTGAGCGCGTCTGGGCTTGGAAAGACGAATCCGGCGGCATGATCCTCAATCAGGATCGCCGCTTGGGCATGTCCTGCGCCTGGTCGCGCGAACGGTTCACCATGGACGAGGGGCTGTCCGATGCGGTGCGGAAAGTCTTCGTCGAGTTGTATCGCGAGGGCCTGATCTACCGGGCCGAGCGGCTGGTGAACTGGGATCCCCATTTCCAAACCGCGGTCTCCGACATTGAGGTCGAGAACATCGAAACCAACGGCAAGATGTGGCATTTCGCCTATCCGTTGGAGGGCGAGCCCGTGGACGGCGTCAGTGAAATCGTGGTCGCCACCACCCGGCCGGAGACGATGCTGGGCGATGGCGCCGTGGCGGTGCACCCATCCGATGAACGTTACAAAAATCTCGTCGGGCGCATGGTGCGGCTGCCGCTGGCGGACCGGCTCATTCCGATCATCGCGGATGAGTATCCGGACCCGGAGCAAGGCTCCGGCGCGGTGA
>CAZGCB010000018.1:0-25401 GCA_964524065.1 uncultured Caulobacterales bacterium
CTGGATATGGACAGCCGCGCGGCCTTGGTGGATCCGGTCAACGGCTTTGACGGGGCGGTGATCATCATCAGCCACGACCGGCATTTGTTGGAAAGCTGTGTCGATCGGCTGTGGTTGGCGGCCGACGGCACTGTGGCGCCGTTTGACGGGGATCTCGATGATTATCGCCGCTTGGTGACGGGCAAGGCGGCGCGCGCGGAGGAGGCGGCGGCCCGTCCAACGCCGGCCGACGCGAAATCCCACAAGCGCAAGGACGCCGCCGCGCGTCGCGCTGTGCTCGCGCCGCTTAAAAAAGAGGCGGCCCGCTGGGAGAAAGAGGCCGGGCGCCTGCAAGATGTGCTCGCGGTGATTGATCGCGGCCTTGCGGCGCCGGGGCTGTATGAGCAAGACCCGGCAGAGGCCGAGGCGTTGTTTAAAAAGCGCGCCAAGGCGGCTGAGTTGCTGGAGGCGGCGGAGCTGAAATGGCTGGAGCTGCAGGAGGAGGTTGAGTCCGTGAGCGCCGCAGCGAGTGCGGATTGACGCTCGGCCGCATTTTCGGCGCGGGCTTCTGCTGGACGCCGCTTCGCATTAAGAGAGACGAAGCCGCGCGTGTGAGACATGAGGTTGCGCGAGCGCCCGCCGCTTTAGGATGGAGTGATGTCGACGATGGAGACGGATCTTCAGGTTCAGACTGCTGCGGCCGCCCGCGGCGGCTTCGTCCCGGTGGAGCCCTTTGACTTGGTGGTGCTCGGCGCCACGGGCGATCTGGCGCTGCGCAAGCTGATGCCCGCGCTCTATCACCGCTGGTGCGACGGGCAGATCCCGCAGCAATCACGGATCATCGCGGCGGCGCGCCAGGACATGACGTCTGAGGCCTATCGCGCGCGCATGCGCGACGCGTTTGAGACTTTCCGCCCCGATGAGAGCCTGGATGAGGAGTGCTGGGCGGCGTTCACTCAATTGGTGGATTATGCGCCAGTGGATTTGGCTGATGGCGCGGATGGCTATGGGTCTTTGAAGACGACGCTGAACGGCGATCCGCAGACGCTGCGCGTGTTTTATTTGGCGTTGCCGCCGCAGCTGTTTGGACCGGTGTGCGAGGCGCTGGGCGCCCATGAGCTGAAAACGCCGCGCACGCGCATCGTCTTGGAAAAGCCCATTGGCCATGATTTGACGTCCGCTCAAGCCATTAACGGGGTGGTCGGCTCTGTGTTTGGCGAAGACGCGATTTTCCGCATCGATCATTATCTCGGCAAAGAGACGGTGCAGAACCTGCTGATCCTGCGCTTTGCCAACGCCTTGTTCGAGCCGGTGTGGAACTCCGTCGGTGTCGACCACGTTCAAATCACAGTGGCGGAAGATATCGGAGCGGGCAATCGCGCCAGCTATTATGACGGCGCCGGCGCGCTGCGCGACATGGTGCAGAACCATTTGCTCCAGCTGTTGTGCCTCGTGGCCATGGAGCCGCCCCACGATATGAGCGGCGGGGCGGTGCGCGAAGAAAAGCTGAAAGTGCTGCGGGCGCTGCGTCCGCTGACGCCGCAAACCATCGCCGCGAATGCGGTGCGCGGGCAGTACGAGGAGGGCCCCGCCGGGCCAAGTTATGCTGGGGAGCTGGGCCGCAACAGCGCGACGGAGACCTTTGTGGCCCTGCGGGCGCATATCGACAATTGGCGCTGGGCCGGTACGCCGTTTTACCTGCGCACGGGCAAGCGCATGCGTCGGCGGCGCTCGGAAATCATCGTGCAGTTCAAGCCGGTGCCGCACTCGATTTTTGGGCGTCACCTCACCGCCAATAAGCTGGTGATCCGCCTGCAGCCCGATGAGGGCATGAAGCTCATGCTCATGACCAAGGAGCCGGGGCCAGGCGGCTTGCGGCTGCGCTCGGTGCCGCTCAATTTGTCGTATGCCGAGACGTTTCCGGCGCGCTATCCGGACGCCTATGAGCGGTTGGTGATGGCCGTGGTGCGCGGCAATTTGGAGCTGTTCATGCACCGTGCGGAGGTGGAGGCGGCGTGGGCTTGGACCGACCAAATCTTGCAAAGTTGGCGGGAGGCGGACACGCAGCTTGATCGCTATAATGCCGGCGAGGACGGCCCGGCTTCCGCCGTGCGTTTGTTGGGGCGTGATGATCGCGAATGGCATGACTAACCGCGCATGAGGACGCCGATGGCTCAGACCACAAATTCGACCGTCGCGGCGGTGACCGCCCGTGTCCAGGAGCGCAGCCGGCCGACGCGTGAGGCCTATCTCACGCAGTGCGCGCAGGCGCGCGAAACAAGCGTGCATCGCCAGCAATTGTCCTGCGGCAACCTCGCCCATGGTTTCGCGGCGAGCCCGGCGGGTGACAAGGAGGCGCTGGCCGGCGCGCGCTGGCCGAATATTGGCATCGTCACCGCCTATAATGACATGTTGTCTGCGCATCAGCCGCTGGGCCCCTATCCCGATCAGATCAAGCAGGCCGTGCGTGAGGTGGGCGCGGTTGCGCAAATCGCCGGCGGCGTGCCGGCCATGTGCGACGGCGTGACTCAAGGTCAGCCGGGCATGGATTTGTCCCTGTTCAGCCGTGATGTCATCGCGCTGTCGACGGCGGTGTCGCTCTCCCACAACATGTTTGACGGGGCGCTGTGCCTTGGCGTCTGCGATAAAATCGTACCCGGCCTGCTCATCGGCGCTCTGCGTTTTGGGCATTTGCCGGTGGCGTTTATTCCCGCGGGGCCCATGCCGTCGGGCTTGCCCAATGCAGAAAAGGCGCGCGTACGCCAGCTCTTCGCCGAGGGCAAGGTGGGCCGCGACGCGCTGTTGAAGGCTGAGAGCGAGAGTTATCACAGCCCCGGCACCTGCACCTTTTACGGCACCGCCAACTCCAACCAGATGTTCATGGAGGTCATGGGGCTGCACATGCCAGGCTCGGCCTTCATCAATCCGGGCACGCCGGCGCGCGAAGCGATGACAAAGGCCACCGCGCAACGTGTCGCCAAAATCACGGCTCTCGGTGCGGAGTACACGCCGATCAGCGCGGTGCTGGACGAAAAAGCCATCGTCAACGCGATTGTGGGCCTGCACGCCACAGGCGGCTCCACCAATCACACCCTCCATTTGGTGGCGATTGCGCGGGCGGCGGGTGTCATCATTGATTGGGACGACATGGACGAGTTGTCGTCCGTGACGCCCTTGCTGACGCGCATCTATCCCAACGGCCAGGCCGATGTGAATCACTTCCACGCCGCGGGCGGCATGGGCTTTTTGATCCGCGAGCTTCTAGACGCTGGGCTGCTGCATGAGGATGTGCGTACTGTGCAGGGCGAGGGCTTGCGCGCCTATGCCGAGGAGCCGGTGCTGGACGATGCGCGCGCTCTGACCTGGCGGCCTGCGCCGACGCAGAGCCAAGATCACGATGTGCTGCGTCCGGTGGCTGAGCCGTTCAGCGCCACTGGCGGGCTCAAAGTGCTCACGGGCAATCTCGGCCGTGCGGTCATCAAAATCTCCGCTGTCGCGGAGGAGCGTCACATCATTGAAGCGCCGGCCATCGTGTTCGATACGCCGGAGGACTTCATCGCCCGTTTCAAAGCGGGCGAGTTGGACCGCGATTTCGTCGCCGTGTTGCGTTTTCAAGGGCCCCAGGCCTGCGGCATGCCGGAGCTGCATAAGCTGACGCCGCCGCTGGGGGTGCTCCAGGATCGCGGGCATCGCATCGCGCTGGTGACCGACGGGCGCATGTCCGGCGCCTCGGGCAAAGTCCCCGCCGCGATCCATGTTTGTGCCGAAGCGGCCGCCGGGGGGCCTTTGGCCAAGGTGCGTGATGGCGATGTGATCCGCGTCGATGCGGTGAACGGTGCGCTCAGCGTGCACGTGGACGCGGCGGACTGGGCGGCGCGGCCTCTGGCGACCGCCGATCTCAGCGTGCATCAGCACGGCATGGGCCGCGAATTGTTCGCCGCCATGCGCCACACCGTCACCGGCGCGGAAGACGGCGCCATGAGCTTTGCGCTGGTGGAGCAGACCGGCGCCGGCGCGTCGGCGCCCGCGAATGTGGCCGCGGCGGCGGGGGCGGCGTCCTAGACATCGCAGCGCGAACGCCGTTACGGGCCGCGCACGAGCGTGTTTCAACCGAACGCAGTAGGCGAGGGGAAGTCATGACCAGCCTTGGGGACATCACGCGCGGGCCGGTGATTCCGGTGTTGACCGTGGCGGACATCGCCCACGCCGCGCCTTTGGCGGCGGCGTTTGTGGCGGGGGGCGTCACGGTGTTGGAGGTGACGCTGCGCACCCCTGTGGCGCTGGATGTCATCGCGGCGATGAAAGCCGCCGCGCCCGCGCCCCCATCGGACGCGGATGCGAAGCCGGTGATCGGCGCCGGCACGGTGACCCATCCCGCTGATTTGGAGGAGGCGCTCGCCGCGGGCGCGGATTTCATCGTCACGCCGGGCGTGACGCCGGCCCTATTGGAGGCGTTGCAAGACTGCCCCGTCCCCGTGCTGCCCGGCGCGGCGACGGTGAGCGAGGCGCTGCGCCTCCTTGAGGCCGGCTTTGCGGCGCAGAAATTCTTTCCCGCTGAGATTAATGGCGGCGCGGCGGCGTTGAAGGCGTTTGGCGGCCCGCTGCCCCAGATCCGCTTTTGCCCCACGGGCGGCGTCACACCTGAAAGCGCCCCGTCTTACCTGGCGTTGCCCAATGTGATGTGTGTGGGTGGCACCTGGCTGGCCAAGCCCGCCGACATCGCCGCCGAGAATTGGAACGCGATCACAGAGCGGGCCCGCGCGGCGGCGGCGTTGCGGCCCGCGCCGGCGACGGCCGGTTAGTGGCCGAGGTCTTTTTTTTGCCCACGCTCGCAGAGCGTCTTCGTGGCTTCAGTCGTTCAGCGTGCGTTGCATGATGACGAGTTTACGGAAGCCAAAAATCTCCCCATCATCGCCCAGATCGAGGACATCGACGTCCTCAAACCCCAAGCGTTTGTAAAGCTGGCGCGCCCTGTCATTCCAGTCGGCGACGGGGATGGTCACAACAGGCGTACCTAACCTTCGGGCCAGATCGCAGCAGGCGTGGACGAGCGTCGTTCCCACGCCGCCGATCGGTGGCCGGCGAGAACGCTCAACACATCAATTGAGAGGACGCCATCCTCGCTTGTGGCTGCTTCAGCGCTGGTGCTCGCCAAAATTCTTTCCACGTCCGCGTCGGCATAATGCCTTTGGAGGATATCCTTGCGGGTCGGGGCGAACGCTCCCGTTGGGGGGCGAACGCCCGCCATGCCCAAGATATGATGGTGGTCGTCACGGGCGATCAGGAGCGCGCCAGGCGCAAAGCTGTCCGCATAGTACGCGACGGCGCTGTCTTTTGGGCCATAGAGGCCACTCATTTTGCTCTCAAACCCGTCCCAGAGCACAGCGGCGATGGCGCGCCGCTCGCCATCGTCGAAATCGCTGCTGACGGTCACCATGCGAGCCTGCGAGCGTTGCGGCCGAGACGCTAGCGCGAGACCACGGCCCCATCAATCGCCGCTGTCGTTCGTTCCCGATCGTGAGTGCGACGTCGAAGGCGAGGGCCGCCAGCGCGCCAGAATCGCCGGAAGCATCGCCAGAAGCGCGCTTGCGGCGCCACGCTCGCCCCGAATCCGCCCACAAAACGCGCGCATGCTGCATCGGTGCTCGCGCGTTAACCGCGAACACGCTTATACCCGCCATGAGAGGGAGCGCCGCGGGGCCCGTCCACGCGGAGCATGGTTAAAGCCTTGAGGGAATACGTCATGAAGTCGCGTCGCGCACAAGGGCTGAAAGCGATGATCCTCGCAGGGGGAGCGATCATGGCGCTGGCCGGCGCCCCTGCTTGGGCGGCGGAAATCACCGGGCGCGTCACGCTGGCCCATGATGGGCGCGCCGTCTCTGGGGCCGTCGTGCGCATTGAGGCCTTGGACCGTGAAACACTGACAAGCCCAGAAGGTTACTACACCTTCACCGATGTGCCGGCGGGGGCTTACTCCGTCAGCGTCGCCTATCTCGGGGCGCAGAGCGTGGCGCGCAGCATCACCATTTCCGCTAAACAAGAGCGGGTGCTGGACATCGCGGTGCAAAACGATGCGCCGGCTTTGCCGCTCTCAGGCCAGCGCGCGGCGTTCGCCGCCGGGCTCAACGCGGAGCGGGCGCCGATCGAGGAAATCACCGTCACCGCTGCGGGCGGGCTGTCGGACGCCGCCGATCCCAATGTCGCCGCCATCCTGGCGCGTTTGCCCGGCGTGTCGGTGATCCATGATGAGGGGCGGCCGCGCTTTGCGGTCATTCGTGGCCTCGAAGGGGATTTCACGGCCGCCAGCATTGACGGCATGCGTCTGACATCCACGGAGGAGGCGGACCGCCGGGCGGTGCTGGACATCATCGATTCCTATCTCATTGATCGTGTGTCGGTGGCGAAAAGCCGCACGCCCGATCGTGATGGCGATGTCATTGGCGGTTCGGTGGACATCCACACCCTCAGCGCCTTTGACCGGGATCGGCCGCATATCACTCTGGTCGGCCAAGGTCTCTACGACGAAATCCGTGAGGAGTGGGGCTCCAATGTCGTCCTCTCGGCCTCCAACATCCTCGCCAATGGCCAGCTGGGCATCGCCGGCGGGCTGGCGGTGCGCGATCAAACCCTGGGGTCGGACAAAGTCACGACCGGCGACGGCGTGTGGCTGGACAGCCCGGCGGGTGCGTATCCTGGCGTGTTGGCGCTGGTCAATGACGACATCACGCGTGAGCTCACCACCGCGATCTTCAATATCGAAACGCGGCCCACGGGCGCGCAGCGCTTTTTCCTGAACCTGTTCATCAGCGAAACGCGCGAGCAGTCTTTCCGCAACCGCTTAGTGGGCGATGTGTCGCAGGCCGGTTTCGCCGCGGATCTGTCGGGTGATGATGTGCGGGGTTTGCGCGGACCATATACGGCGGTGCGCGATCTCACCGACCGTGAGGAGGTGCGCGAAATCCAGGCCCTGCGCTTTGGCGGGCGGTCCGATGGGGGCGGTGGGGCGTTTGATTATGCCGCCTGCGGGGGGCGCGCGCAACCGCGCGCGCCCGACCAGCTGGACACGGTGTTCGGGACGGCGGGCGACGGACCGCTGGCGATCCGTTTGGCGAACCCGCAGGTCCCCGTCTTTGTCGCGGAGCTGCAAGATCCGGCGTTCTATGACGCCAGCGCCTTCACGCTTAGCGAGATGCGCCTGATCAACACCGCGATGGAGGATGACGAGTTCACCTTCGCCTTTGATGTGCGCCGTGAGGCCGATTGGTTGGGCCCCGATGGGTTTGTGAAGTTCGGCTTCAAAGGTCGTCAGCGGGAGAAAAGCCGTGCGGTCGACGGCGAGGTGTTTCGTGATTTCGGCGACGCCGATCCTGTGACGCTTGACGCGTTCGTCGCCGCCCCGGAAATCGATTATCAGCTCAACCAAATCGCGCCGGGGCCCAGCGCCGGTCCCTCGCGTAGCTTTTTCGACGCTGAGCGGGACGGTTTCACAGCGGACGCCGCGGCCTCCGCGGTTGTGTCGCAGAGCGGGGATTACCGCATCGAAGAGGATATCAACGCCGGCTATATCATGGCCCAGTTTGATGCCGGACGCCTGAAGCTGGTGGGCGGCCTGCGGCTTGAAGACACCGAGTTTGACTCCCGCACCGTGCGGGTGATCGACGCGCCTGTGGGGCTGGCGTTGGCGGCGCCGGCCGGTTTTGAGGAGGCGGCGGCCAGCGGCGGACGGCGCGTGCTCATCGCCCCTGGCGTGTCCAATGACACCTACACCGATGCGCTGCCCAGTCTGCATGGGGTGTTTGATCTGCGCCACAACATCCGTCTGCGCGCGGGGTATCAGCGCGCCGCCGCGCGGCCGAACTTCGCCGATGTCGCCCCGGCTGGGCGCTTTGTGTTCGCCGCGGATGGATCGCTCAGCGGCGTGACCGGCGCGCCGGATCTGGAGCGGCAAGTGGCCGACAAATTCGATGCGAGTGTGGAGTGGGTGATCCCGAACGGTCTGGTGCGCGCCAACCTCTTCACCATTGATATTGACGATTATATCGCCGTTCAACGCTTCCAGGATCAGGCCGCGATTGACATCATCGGCTTTGGCGATGCGGCGGCGGGCGTCGATGTGCTGACGGCGGTCAATCTCGCCAACACCCGCATCAGCGGTCTGGAGCTGTCCTATGAGCAGGCGCTGACATTCCTGCCGGGCGCGCTCGAGGGCTTTTTGATCGCGCTCAACTATACCTATGTGGATGGTGAAGCGACTTTGCGCAGCGCTGATGGCGTGAGCGCCGGGCGCAGTGTCGCGCCGCCCCAGCTGTCCAACCACCTCTACAACGTCATCATTGGCTATGATCGCGGGCCGGTGGAGTTGCGGGCCAGCGCGGGGTACCGCGACGGCTATTTGGATGTGATTGATTTCGGCGGCGTTGGGGTGGACCGGTTTGTCGACGATTTCTTGACCCTGGATCTCAGCGCGCAGCTGGAGTTCACAGAGGGGCTGCGGCTGTTCGGCGTCCTCTCCAATATCGATGATGAACCGTTTATCGCGTATGTTCCCGGGGCCAATGGCGGGCGGCTCGCCTCGCAATTCGATGAATATGGCTTTACCGGCAATCTCGGCTTGAAACTCACCTACTAAGCTCACTCCGGCGTCGCCTGGCGGAACGCTGGCCTTAGGGCAAGGTGGCGAGTATATCACAGTGCTGACAGAGGAGTGCGGTCATGTGGGCGAGAATATACAAGCCGGCCAAAACGGCGATGCAGTCCGGTCAAGCCAAGACCAAATCCTGGGTGTTGGAGTTCGAGCCGGCGCTGGCTGATCGGATCGAACCGCTCATGGGCTGGACAAGCTCGGCCGACATGAACGGCCAGGTGCATCTTCGGTTTGAAAGCCGTGAAGCCGCTGTGGCGTTCGCGCGCAATCATAACATTCCCCACAGGGTCATCGCGCCTAAAACCCGTGAGCGGGTGATCAAGTCCTACGCCGATAACTTCCGCTATGACCGCAAGCAGCCCTGGTCGCACTGATCGCGCTTCACCTCGGCCGGACGGTTAGCGGGCGGCCGGCGGGGCGTCGCGCACAATGCGAAAGCCCACATGTGAGGTGGATAGATAATCGTCCTGGGGCTGACGCGCGGCGGGGCGGTAGCGATAGCAAAAATTGCGATGGCACAAATATGAGCCGCCTTTGATGACGGTGACTGGCGCGCCGGACGCGTCCGTAGCCGGGCCTTGCGGGGACGCGCCTGTGGCCGCGTCGCGATGATGCGGGTGGTAGGGCGTTGATGTCAGTTCCCACACATTGCCGATCATATCGTGGAGCCCGAAGCCGTTGGGCGGGTATTGGCCCACCGGGGCCGCGCCGCGATGCCCGTCCGCCCCGGTGTTGAGCAGCGGGAACACGCCCTGCCAGGTGTTGGCCTTTTGCGCGAGGGCGTAATGCTCAGCCTCGTCCCACGCATAGAGTTCGCCTTCAAGGCCGCCGCGAGCGGCATACTCCCATTCGGCCTCGCTGGGCAGCCGGCCGCCAGACCAGCGCGCGAACGCCCGAGCGTCTTCGGCCGCCACATGCACCACCGGCCACCCGGCGGCCTCGACGCTCAGCGGACTTTGCCCATCGGGCGACAGCCAGGATGAGCCGGGCACAAAGGCCCAGGGGTTCAGCGCCGCGCCCCCATCGCCGACGCCCACAAACACCGCCGATCCGGGCGGTGTTTCCGGCGCATCGCCTGTCGCGGGGGCGCCGCGTTCGGCGCGGGTGACATAATCGGTGTCGAGCACAAAGGCGGCGAATTGGGCGTTGGTGATCTCCGTGCGGGCGATGGAAAACCCGTCCACGCAGGCGCGGTGGGTCGGCCGTTCCTCGCGATGGACACGGTCTTCGCCCATGGTGAAGCACGCGCCGTCCAGCGCCACCCACTCCAGCGGTTGCGCGCGCTCGGCCAAATCCGCCAGCAGGGCGGGGGTGTGCGGTGGGGCGGGCGCGTCGCGACGGGCCGCTTGGGAGAGGCCGGCGCCCAACAGCAGGGCGGCGAAGGCGGCGCCCGCCGCAATCCACATCCAAGTCTTCACCGGTGTTTCCCTCGCTCTGCGGTTCTGTGACGGCTACGGACTGCGGCGCGGTCGCTACTGCGCGCTCGGCGTGTGACCGCGCGCTTGATCAATCGCGTCCAGCAGCCGCGCGACGCCGCCCTCGCGGCGCAGCAGGGTTTGCATGTGGGTGATGCGGCCGTCGGCATCGACCACCAGATAGGTGGGAAACCAGCGCACGCCGAACAGGCCGGGTATCGTCCGGTCGGGATCCATCAGCGTGTCAATGTCGTAGCCGGTTTCCTCTTCATACTCGGCCAGGGACTCAAACCGCCCCATGCCGCCGGCATGAACCGCGACCAGCGCCACATCCGTGCGTTCGGCCAGGGCGGTGCGCACGCGGTCCATGTAAGGCCCGTCGGCCAAGCAGTCGCTGCACCACAGCCCCCAAAACTCCACCAGGGCCGCCTCGCCGCGCGCTGGAACGGGGGCCATGTCCTCGCCCAGCGTGAACTGCGGCGCCAGCCGTCCAAGGCGGTCGTATTCGGCCTCAAAGCGCAGGCTTTCATCCGCCGCGGCGGCTGCCGCCATCGCCAGGAGCGCCGCCAGCGCTCCCAGCCAACCCACATTGCTTCTCATCGGATACGCTCCCGTCGCTGCCTTGGCTGCAATTCTCCGACACTCTAGCGCAAATGCGATGTTTGGCGTGCCGTTAAAGCGCGCCAGGCAGCTTTTGCAAGCCGGAGCACACACACGGTCCCCCGCGATCGTCTTAGGCCGCAAGGCCGTCCCGCTGCGAGCCCGCGTCAGAAGGCGCCGTGTTGATCCTGAGAACTTGGGAGAGAACCCGTGTCTTCGATTTTGACCAATGTGTCGGCGCAAACCGCGCTGCAAACCCTGCGCAACGTGTCTTCTAATCTGCAAGAGACGCAGCAACGCATCTCCACCGGCTTGGAAGTGCGCAGCGCCAAAGACAACCCCGCCTTCTTCCTCGTCAGCCAGCAAGTGCAAGGCGACAAGGCGGTGCTCGACGGGCTGAACGACAATTTGACCCTGTCGGTGAATGCGGCGACGACCGCCACCAACGGCATCAACTCCATCAACGGAACGCTGAATGAAATCCAAACCACGCTGACCACCGCCGATAGCGGTCAGGCGCTCGATGAGCTTCAGTTCACCCTCGACAATCTCGTGGGCGAAATCGAAGGCACCATTGACGCCACCTCGTTTAACGGCGTGAACTTGCTGGCCGGCGACGGCACCCGCACGGTGACGACAACGGTCACCCGCGATGGCGGTCAGTTCAACATCTCCACCTTCACCTTGCGTGAGCAAAACCTCGGAGACGTCTCCACCTACACCGATGCCGGCAACGCCAACTTCACTCTGGCCAACGCCTATGCGGTGTACTCTCCCGAGATCTTTGACGAGATCGACGGCGCCAACGCCGCCGGCATTGGCTCCAACGGTGCGTTGACCTTCACCAATGGCGGCGATGACGACGCCGACGGCGCGGCCGGCGGTGGCGACTTCCAGGTCACGGCGGAAGCGGCCGCGGCCATCAACGCAGCGATCAGCGCTTTTGGCTTGTCCAACGCGCCATTGGCGGACGCGGAATTGGCCGATGGTTCCGCGGGCTCCGATGGTTTGTTCGAATTCGACGCCGCCCAGGCCATCATTGCGGCGGAGCAATTCGACGTGACCTTGGCCGACGGCTCCACCCAAACGGTGGCCACCTTGGGCGATCTGGTGAACGTCGCCGTGGTGGGCGACGCGGCTCTGCGCACGGCTGTCGCGGGCTCCGGCTTCACCGGCGCGTCCCGCGCCATCGAAGTCAACGGCGCCACCGGCAATGTCCAAGCCGGTCTTGTCGTCGCCGACGCCTTGATCGGCCGGGTGAACCTCGCCGCCTCGACGCTCGGCACGTTCGAGCGCACGCTGTCCGCGCGCCAGGACTTCCTGTCGGACCTGTCCGACAGCTTGGAGCAGGGCGTGTCGTCGCTGGTGGAAGCGGATCTGGATGAGGAAAGCACGCGTCTGCAGGCTTTGCAGGTGCAAGAGCAGCTCGCCATCCAGGCCCTGACCATCGCCAACCAGCAGCCGCAGAATATCCTGTCGCTGTTCCGTTAATCGACTGAATGAGGGGGCCGCGGTCCGCCGCGGCCCTCGCTTCTTCTCCGCAGAATCAGGAGACCGCCCATGGCCATGGCCGCCTATGAAGACGCCTACAAACAAACACTCCGTGAGACGGAGGACCCCCGCGCGATGGAGCGCCGCGTCTTTGCGCAAATCACCGGGGAGCTGGAGGCGGCTGAGGCGATTGACGAGGGGCCAGCGAAGACCCGCGCCCTCAATGAAGCCGTCGGGCGCAATCAGAAACTGTGGAATATGATTTTGTTCGACCTCGCAGAGCCGGGCAATCAGCTGCCCAAAGCGCTGCGCGCGCAGTTGATTTCCTTCGCGTTGTTCGTCGACCGCCACACCGTCGAGGCGTTGGCCCGCCGCGGGTCGGTGCGTGCGCTGATCGATGTGAACCGACGCATCATGTTGGGTTTGGCCGGCGTGCGCCCCCAGGCGCATGATAGCGGCGCCGTGGCGCCTGCGGCCCAATCCCTTTCCGTTGCAGGAGGCGCCCATGGGACTGCGCATCCGGCTTAAGCCGCACGAAAAACTCATCATCAATGGCTGCGTGGTGGAGAATGGCGATCGGCGCAACACCATCACGGTGTCCAGCTTCGGTCAGGTGCTGAAGTCGCGTGATATTCTCCAAGCGGAACAAGCGCGCACCCCGTTGCAGAAGTTGTATTTCGAGATCCAAGCGTTGCTGATTGAGGCGCCGCGCGACTATGGGCGGGTGGAGAAGGTGAACGCCTTGGCCGCCGCCATCCTCAAAAGCCGTGAGGCTCCGCAAGCTGAAACCGCCATTCTGCGCGCCATGGATTACGTGCACGCTCAAGATCCGTACCGGGCGCTGGCGGCCTTGCGCGACTGGGCTCTGGAGGGGCCTAGCCAAAAGCGAGCGGCCGCGTGATGGCGGGCCGCGATGACAGCATCCGCCCGGTGCGGGCGGTGGGGCTGACCCCGCTGAAGCCGGAGCGCCCGCCGCGCGAGGCTCGCGCCGCTGAGGAGCCCGATGAGAGCCGCAAGGCCGAGGCGCGTGGCGAGGGACGCTATGACAGCTATCGCGTGGTCCTCGACCCGGAGACCTTGCGGGCGGTGGCTCAGGTGCGCGATCCGCGCACGGGCGAGGTGATATTCACGGTGCCGCCCGGTGTAGAGCTGTCCGACACCGCCAAACAGCGGCTCGGCGATGATGGGGGCGAACCCGGCGGCGGGGGGGACGGCCCCGATGGGAAGGACAGCCCATGACCGGCATCTCCACCTTCGTCGATTATCAAATCGTGACGCGCAATATGGACCGCACCCGCGAGGCGCTGGTGACGCGCCAGCAAGAAGAGCGGGAAATCCAGTACTTCGCCGAGAATATCGGCCAGATCAGCACCGGCGAGGAGCTGCTCGCCGACAGCCGGCTCTATCGCTTCGCCATGCGGGCCTATGGGTTGGAGAGCCAAATCTTCGCCAAAGGCCTGATGAAAAAGGTCTTTGAAGAGGGCGTCGCCCAAGAGGACTCCCAGGCCAACAAAATGACCGACCGGCGCTTTCGCGAGATCGCGGCGGCGTTTCAATTCGCCGAAGTCGGCAATGGCCGCACGCGGGACCCGGCCTTTGTCGCGGAGGTGCTCAATCTCTATACCGCCGTGCGGGTCGAGGAAGAACAGCGCAATGAGGGCGTGCGCCTCGCGCTCTATTTCGAGCGCAAGGCGGACGGCGTCGACAATTGGTTTGAGGTACTGGCCGACAAAGCGCTGGCGGAAGTGGCGCGGGTGGGGCTCGGCTTTTCCAAGGAGTCCGCCGCCGGCAATCTCGATCGCTATGTGGAGCGTTTGGAGGAGCGCATGCCGCTGGAGGATCTGAAAGATCCTGAAAAGCTGGAGAAATTCCTCAAAACCTTCGCCATCCGCTGGGACATCGAAACGGGTGCGGCTCTGGCCAGCCAGCAAGCGCGGGTTGGGCTCTTTACGCCGCTGGGGCAGGGCGGCTTCTTTGGAATCGCCGGCTCCACCCTGGAGGCGGCGCTCATCGCGCGCTAGGGGTGATGCTGCGGCGCAACATCATGCAGCCCTGAGGCGCGCATGATCGACGCACAGCGGACAGACTGACATTTTGCTGCTATGGTCCCTTGACAGGCTGCGTCACGCCCTACGCAGCCGCTAGGTGGGACGAACATGGCTGAGCGTCTTCCCAATTCCGGCTCGTCTGGGCGCGCCATGTCGCGCGTGCGTTTGGGCGCGGCGGGCGCGCGCATGTTGGAGGCGGCGTTGCTGGCCGTGGCCGCGCGCGACGGCGCCGGGTTCGCGACGCAGATCAACAAACTGGGCGCTGGCGAACCGTTTGACGCGTTGTTCGCCCCCGCCTTGCGTGACGCTGTGGCGCAGGCGCGCCATCGCGCCAGCGACGCCATGGTGGCCGACGTCCAAAATTGGTTGGAGGCCTTTCAGGTGCCGCTGGTGGAGGCCGAAGCCGCCATCGCGCTGTTCAGCGAAGCGATGGACATGGATTTTCTCCAAGCGGCGCGCGCTTTGCAGCCGCTCAGCGAATCTGAAAAGACCATGGTGGCTTTGACCATGGGGCTGATCCGCGGATGGCCGCAGCTCTATGTGGATGTGGTCGCCCGTGACATTTGCCGCGCCATCATGCACGCGGCCCTGCGCGCCGCGGCGCGCCATGGCCATGCGCTCGCCCCTGATCGTCGCCAGCCGGCTGAGGCGGTTTAGCCGCCGCGCTGTCCAAGGCCGCTGTGCTGCAAGCGGCACGCCCTGTCTGTCGCAGGCGCCAGCCATGCCTTCGATTTTTTCATAGATCGGCGGCATCAGTCATGCAGATTTGCATATGTGCTGACCGCTGTCTGCGGCTGTTGGCGGCTTCTAGCGGCCGCCTGTCGATGTCATAATACCAACATAAAAAATGTGGCTTGAGCCGATGGAGCCGAGCCGACACCCAGAGGAGGAACGCCATGTTGCGCCATGTTTCGATCGGCGTGAACAATCCCGCCGCTGTCGCTGCAGTCCTTGCCGAGATGTGGGGCGGCGTCAGTTTGCCGAGCCCGCCAGACCCGGGGGGCTTCATAGTGTTCGCGGACGATGAGCACGGCTCGTGCATTGAAATCTACACCAAGGATCGTTTGGTGAAGCCGGGGCCGGACGACGCCCATGGCGGTCGGGCCGCAGTGACCCCGCGCTACTCGCCCACGCATGTCAATCTCTCGGCGGCCCGCTCCCGCGAAGAGATCCTCGCCATCGCTGGGCGTGCCGGCTGGCCGGCCAAGCTGGTCGAGCGAGCCCAGGGCTACAAGCTGGTGAATGTGTGGATCGAAGGCGAGCTGCTGTTGGAAGTCGTGAGTGAGGCGGATTTGGACGCCTATCGCACCACCCATAACAGCGCAGCGTGGCGTGAGCGCTTACTGAGCGTCGCGTAAGCGATGGCGGCCGGCTCGCCGGCCGTTAATACACCAGCGCTTCTTCATCGGCGGCGTGTAGGACGATGACTTCTGCGTCCGCCAGCTCGCGCGCTTTGTTGATGAGGGCGGTCTTCGCCGCTTCCACATCGCGTGCGAGCACGGGGCCCATGGTCTCCACCGCATCGCGTAGAATCGCGCCGGCCCGTTCCGACAATGCGCCGAAGACCTTCGCGCGTTGGGTGTCATCACAACCCTTCAGCGCATAAGCGAGCGTGTCAGTGTCGCAGGCGCGCGCCACGGTGGACAGGGAGATGGCGTCCAACTCCAACAAATCATCGAAGGTGAACATCAACTCTTTGATGCGCGCGGCTTCATCCGGGTCGGCGCCTTCCAAGTGCACCATGAGCTTTTCCACCGTCTCGGCGTCAGCGCGGTTGAGGATTTCGGCCATGTGCTCATGGCTGTCATCGGTGTCGGCGGCGGAGTAGTTCAGCATCAGATCACGCTGCAGCATCTCCTCCACATCAGCGAGGAGCTCCGGCGGCACGGTCTTCAGCTTGATCATGCGCCGGGCCACATCGGAAATCAGCGCCTCCGGCAGCAGGCCCATCACTTTCGCCGCATGGTCGGGCGCGATTTTCGCCAGCACCACCGCCACGGTTTGCGGGTGCTCGCTGCGCAGATATTTCGCCAGCAGCCCCTCATGGATGGCGCTCATTTTCTCCCAGGTGGACCGTCCGCCGGGGCCGCGAATGTAATTGATGACGTCGGTGACTTTCTCCGGCGGCAGGAAGTGCTTCAGCATGCGTTCGGCCGCGTCGATGGAGCCGATGACAGAGCCGCCCTTCGCAAAGCGCTGGGTGAAATTGCGGATCAGCTCCTCCAGGACGCTGGCGGTGGTGTTGCCCAAGCTCGCCATGGCGCGGCTCACCATACGCAGCTCCGCATCATCCAAGCGCTCCATCAGCGGCGCCGAGCGCTCCTCCCCCAAGGCCAGCAGCAAAATGGCGGCCTTGTCCGGTCCGGCGAGGAGGTCATAGCGATCGCGGGTTTTGACGGCCGTGCTCATAGATGGACTCCGGTGGTCAGAGGAAGGACAGCGCCAGGCCCTCGGAGACCAAGCGCCAGCCATCAATCAACACAAAGAAAATCAACTTGAAGGGCAGCGACACCACCGCCGGCGGCAGCATCATCATGCCCATGGACATCAGCACCGCCGCCACGACGAGATCGATCACCAAGAACGGTAGAAACAGCAAGAATCCGATCTCAAAGGCGCGGCTAAGTTCGGAGATGATGAACGCCGGCGCCAGGGCCTGGAGCGGCGGATCGTCGGCGGCCTCAGCGGCGTCTGCGGCGTCGTTTGGCGCGCTCGCTGGCGCCTCAAAATCGAGGGCGTCGGGCGTCGCAAGCGCACGCGCCTCATTGGTCGGGGACGGTGCGGTTGCGTCCTCGGGCGTGTCGCCGCGCTGGGCCAGTAGGCGCTCAAACACCGCCAAATGCCGCGCATCCACCTGGGAATTCATAAAGTCTTTCAGCGGTTGAGCGGCAGCGGCGAAGCCGGCTTCCGGTGCGATGTCCTCGGCGATAAGCGGTTGCACCCCCTCGCGCCAGGAGCGCTCCATGGTCGGCGCCATGACAAAGGCGGTGAGGAAGAGCGCCAGGCTCACCAACACCATATTGGGCGGCGTTTGCTGCAGGCCCAAAGCCGCACGCAGGATGGACAGCGTCACCACAATGCGCACAAAGGCCGTCCCCGCCACCACGATAGCGGGGGCGAGGCTGATGGCCGTCACCAGAACGATGATTTGCGCCAGGCGGCTGGCGAAGGCGCCTTCGCCGCCCGCCAACTCCAATGTGATCGTGTCCGCCTGTGCCGGAGACATGGCGACGCCGCTCGCCGCCAATGCGGCCAGAAGGGGCAGAGCCCGGCGGATTGCAGACCAATCCATCATGATGAGCGCGCGCCGTTAGGCGCCTGGCGTGCCGACGACTTCGGTCAGCGCCACGCCAAGCTTGTCGCCATCGACGATGACCACTTCGCCGCGGGCGACGAGGTGATCGTTCACGCAGACCTCCACCGCCTCGCCGACGCGCCGTTCAATCTCCACCACCGCGCCGCGGCCGAGCTTCATCACTCGGTCCACTGTCATGCGCGCATGACCCAGCACCACCTGCACATCCACCGGCACATCGAGCACGGACTGGCCCGAAGACGCGCCGCCCGCGGCGGCGGTCGGGGCGGGGGCGGCGTCCTCTTCGCCCAAAGGGGCGAAGGGGCTGGCGGGGGCGCCGGTCGTATTGGCGGCGGGGGCCGTATCAATGTCGCTCATGGTGTGTTCTCCTGCATCAGCGCCGCGCAGGCGCGATCAATCACGTCTTCCAGCAATTCCACTTCGGCCATGGCGTCATAGGCGGCCTGGCCGATCTCCCAGTCGGCCGCGATGGCGAAGGGGGCCAGGGAGGTGTCGACGCTGACCTGCAGCGCCGCGGCGCGGCCTTGGCTCAACGCGTCATGGGCGATTTGCGCCACCTTGGCGCCCGTGCGCACCTGCAGGGCCGGTCGATCGGCGGCGGCCTGGGCGATTTCCCGAGCGAACGCGGCGGCCCGGCGCGGCGCTTCGGCTTCGCCCCAATCGGCCACCAGGCGTTGCAAACACGCCCCGGCGAGGCGGGCCGTGGCGCGCTCCACTTGCTGGCGGGCGGTTTCGGCGCTGGCTTGCAGGGCGGCGAACGCGTCTGCGGCGGCGCGCAAAGCCGCGGTTTCGGCGGCGAGTCGGTCTTCTTCGAGTTTTTGTTGGCTGACGGCGAAGGCTTCGGCCGCCAAGCGTCGCCCTTCGGCGACGCCATCGGCGCGCGCGCGCTCCAAGGCGCGGGGGTCGGGCGCGGCCGCGGCCGCTTTTTGCGCTGGCGGGGCGTCGAAATCCTCAAAAGCATAAAGGGCGGCGCCGGACATCAGGCCGCCTCCTCATAGATCCAGCTGCGCAAGATCGCCACGGCCTCATCGGGGTTTTCCTCCACGATTAAGCCCAGCTTGTGCAGCGAGGAGGCGCGCACTTGGCCCTCAATGGCGCGCACATCCATCATGCGATCCAGGGCGTCTTCAATGGTGGGGCTGGGGAGGGCGGGGATGGCGCCGTCGGCCTCGCCGGTGTCGCCATCGGCGGCTTCGCCAGCCTCGCCCATGGCGTCCGGCGCAGCGGCGGGGGCGGCGCTGAGCGCTTTCAACGGTGTGACGCTGGGTTGTTCAGCGTCATGGTTGTCCAAGAGACGGCGCATCGCCGGGCGCACCACCACGAGGATGATCAGCCCGCCCACGACGGCGAAGGCGCCCCATTTCACGGCTTCATCCAGTTGCGTCGCGGCCATCTGCAGGGGCGTCGCGGGCGCGGCGGCGAGGCTGAGCGGCGTTTCGGTGAAGGTCATGGCGCTGACTTCCACCACATCCCCGCGTGCCGCGGTAAAGCCGACGGCGGCCCGCACCAGCTCGCCGATGCGGGCGAGTTCGGCGTCCCGCGCGGCGTTGGCGGCCTCGGCGCCCGGCTGTCCCGCATCCGCCCCGGGGCCGGCGCTGGCGGCGGGCGCGAGCGCGGCGGCGTTGATGATCACGGCCGCATTGAGTCGTTTGACATCGCCCGGCTCCAACACGCGCTCGCGCACGGTGGAGGAAATCTCGTAATTGCGGGTTTGCTCCAAGCGCTCTGAGCTGGACGCCGCATCGGCTTCAGCGTCTTCATCAATGCTGGGCTCGGGTAGGTTTTGCTCAATGGTGACGGCGCCGGTTTCGCCCCGCTCGCGCGCGGCGTCGGAGGCCTCAACGGTTTGTTCTGAACGCAAAGCCGAGGAGCGCGGGTCGAACACCTGCTCGCGGATCACCTCGCGCGCCGTCACGAGTTCGGCGGCGATCTCGACGCGGATATTGCCGGCGCCGAGCACGGGGGTGAGCATGCGCTCCACCGCCGCGCGCAAATCGGCCTCCACTTGGCGGCGCGCATCGCCCGCCGCCGCCAAACCGCCGGCCGCGCCGTCGCGGGGGGCGGAGACCACGCCATGGGCGGCGTCCAGCACGGTGACCGCGCCCGGCTCCAGCCGCGGCACGCCGGCGGCCACGAGGTGGCGGATGGCGGCGGCATGGTCGCCCGACAGGCCGCCGGCGTTGCGCGTGCGCACCACGATGGATGCGGTCGGGGCGGCCGGCGTGCGCGTGAAAGCGTCGCGCTCCGGCAGCACCAAATGCACGCGCGCGGCCTCTACCCCTTCCAAAGCGAGGATGGAGCGCGACAGCTCGCCCTCCAGCGCGCGGGTGCGGTTGATGCGCTGCATGAAACTGGTGAGGCCCAGCGCGCGCTGTTCGTCGAACAACTCATAGCCGAGGCCGCCGGCCCGCGGCAGACCTTGCTCCGCCAGCGCCATGCGCAGGCGTGCGGCCTCATCGGCGCGCACATAGACGCCGCCATCGCTGCTGACTTTCGTACGCGCGCCCATCTGCTCCAGCGCGCTCACCACTTGTCCCGCTTCCTGGGCGTCCAATTCGCCATAAAGCAGCGTCATCGGCGCGCGGTTAAACAACAGCGGCGCGGCGATCACCGCCAAAAATACGCCCACGCCGGCCAAGCCGAGCGCGATAAGGCGCGTGCGACCCAGGGTCGAGACGGTGGTCATCAAGCCTTGCACGATGGGGCTTCTCCTGGCGTGGCGGCAGGGTGGAGCGCCGGGATCGGCGCCCGTCTGATGGGGGGAGCCTGACAGCGGAGATTTAAGATCAGATCAAATCTATCCCTGTAGAGTTTCCAGGTGTCGCAATGAAATCAGTGTGATTTGTTATTATGGAAAGTGTCGTTCAAATTGAGGATAAGTCCAACAGATCCTCACCCGATGGCGTCGCGGCCGCCGCCGCCATGGTGACCCGCCCGCAAGCGCTGCGTTGGGCCATCGGCGCGGGAATGGCCGTCAGCGTGCTATGCGCCGTGGCGTTCTGGCTGGGCGCGCGCGGGGATTTGGACGCCTTTGCGGCTACGGACGCGGCCATTGGCCTGAGTGGGTCCAACAGCCCCTATGTGGAGATGCCGGAGATCATCGCGAATTTGTCCGCTGGGGCGGCGCCGCGATTTGTGAAGGTGCGGGCGGTTTTGCGGGCGAAGCCGGGCGGGGCGGCGACCATCCGCGAGAACATGGCGCCCATCCGGGATCTCTTCATCTCGTACCTGCACGCCTTGCATCCCGATGAGTACTATGGCGCTGCGGGGTTTGAGCGCTTGCGCGCGGGCCTGCGGCGGCGCGCCGAGCTGGCTCTCGGGCCCGAAGCCAGCGCGCTGGAGGATGTGTTGATCGTGGAGTTTGTGCGCCAATGACCGATGATCTCACCGCGCCGCGTGCGACCGCGGATGACGCTCCCGCGGCGCCGTCCGCGCCTGTCGCTGACAACGCGCCCGCCACTGACACGGACGCGGCCGCCGTAACGGACACCGCTTCACCGGCCGCGGAGGAAGCGGATTTTGATCCCAACGCCTTCGCCGATTCACTCCTCGGCGCGTTGGGCGAGGCGGCGGCCGTGCAGACATCGAGCCTGAGCGTGATCGAACAAATCGCCGATGCCGCGGTGTCGCGTTATGAGCGGCTGCCCATGCTGGAGGTCATCCTCGATCGGGTGGTGCGCCATTTCACCGAACGTTTGATGCAACTCACCTCCTCCAGCGCGGACGCCTCGCTGCATGGGCTGGAGTCGGGGCGCTTTGGGGATATGACCTCGCGCATTTCGCTGCCCTGCTTGGTGGCGGTGGTGTCGGCGCCCGATTGGGCTGGGGAGTGCCTCATCGCGCTGGACCAGCGCATGATTTATGACTTGGTGGAGACGTTGTTGGGCGGGGAGCGCCCGGGCCTGGCGGCGAAGGATGCTCGTCCGCAATTGCGCGCCCCGACGGCCATTGAGCGGCGTTTGACGCAGCGTGTGTTCGACACCTTCGCCGACACGCTAGAGACGTCTTTCAGCACATTGAAGAAAAGCCGCTTCACCATTGATCGGGTGGAGACCACGCCGCACTTCGCCATGATCGCGCGTGAAAACGCCCCGGCGGTGGGCGTGCTGATCGGGTTGGAGGTGGCCGGCGCCCATGGCGAGATGCACCTCATCATTCCGTACAACACCTTGGAGCCGGTGCGTCCGCAGCTGCGTCAGATGTTCATGGGGGAAAAGCTGGGGCGCGATGAGGGCTGGGATGCACGCCTGCGCGCCCAGGTGGCTGGCGCGCCCATGCGCGTGACGGCTCAAATCGACGCGGGCCGCGCGCAGCTGTCGGATGTGATGGCGTGGCGGCCGGGCGATATCATCCCGCTGCCCGATGGCGGACGTCAGCCGGCGGCGGCGCTGCGCTGCCAAGGGCGCACCTTGGGCGCCGGCGCGGTGGGCGCCAAGAATGGCCGTCTGGCCGTACGGCTCGCCAGCGCGCCGGAGGCTGTTTCGGCGGCGCCCGCGGCGCGCAACGCCGCCGCCGCGCGTCCTATGGAGGCCGCCGATGACACCCGTTAAGCCCCCCGCCGCTTCACCCCCGCGGCGCCGGGTCGGCCTGCGCTGGGCGCCGTTGGCGGGGGCTGTCGCCCTCGCCGCTCTGGTTGGTCCCTCGCAAGCGCGGGAGTTTGGCGATCATGAGCGCCCCTGGGCGCGCGATATGGCCGATGGCGTGGGAGCGATGAGCGGACAGTGTCCCACCGCCACCGAAATGGCGGCGCTCAGCATGGTGCGCACGGGGCTGGCGCCGTCGCTCGACGGTCGGTTCACCGCCGGCGAACGGGCTTTAGCGCTGGCCAGCGCGCGCTCGGCGCGCTTGGACGCCCAGGCGGCCGATATTGAAGCGGCGCGTCTGGAGGTGGTGCGCGCTGCAGCCGAAGTTCAGGCGCAGATGCAGGCGTTGGAGACGCTGAAAGCCTCTGTGCGGATGGAGATTGAGCGGCTCGAAGGAGCGGAGGACGCGGCCGAGACGCGCCGGGTGGATCTGCTGCGGGCCCTTCGACCGCGCGACGCGGCGGCGACTTTGGCCGACGCCTCCACAGCCGAGAAAGCACGTTTGTTGGGCGTGATGCAGCCACGCGAGGCGGCCGCCATCCTTGCGGCTTGGCCCGAAGCGGAGCAACAGGCCGTCTTCACCGCCATGCGTGCGGGGGAGGCGGAGGCGTCGTCCTCCGCCGGCGAACCCTGAGGCAGCGCTGGCGGCCGTCGGATCCCTGGCTCCGTCCGCCTGTCCATGGGGATGGCGCTGCGTGACGCCCAAGACGCGAACGGGCGTGAACCGCTACACCGTGTGCGGGGCTAGGCTGAGGACAACGATATGGCACGTTTGCGCGTCACGGCGATGATGGCGGTGGTGGTCGCTCTGGCGGCGGGCGGCTGCGCCCGAACGATTTATGATGAGGCGCGCAGCAATCTGTGTCGCGACGCCCATGCGGTGGACGCCGCGGCGCAGGCGCGCTGTGAGGCTGAGGAAGACCACAAGCGCCTTACCTATGATGAGGCTGCGCCGGATCAGGAGCGCTCGGCCCTGTCTGAGCAGGAATGCTTGGAGGCGACTCTGACGGAAGACTGCGCCGACGGGTCCTGTTTGGATCTCACCGCGCCGCTGGTCTGCGGCCCCGAGGATAAAACCTCGGCGTCGTAACAGCGCCCGGCGCGGGGAGCCGCAGCTCACAGAACGCGGCCGGCGGTGGCGCGGCTAACTCGTCGGGCAGTCCTTGGTGGGCTCCACCGGTTGGTTGGCGGGCTGCGCGTCGGGCAGGGGAATGAACTCCTGATCATCCCCGGCAGGCAGCGTGAAAGGCCCCGTCCACCCCCGCTGCGGCCCCGCGCGCCAATCGGCTTTGGCTTGCTCCAGCCGCTCCTTGCTGGAGGCGACGAAATTCCACTCCATAAAACGTGGACCCAACGCATCCCCGCCCAACAGCATGAGGTGCGCGCCCTCCGGACCGGCCGTGAAGACGGCGTCGCCGGCGTCCGCCAACACCGCCAGGGCGCCGGCCTTCACCTGCTGGCCGCCAATCTCCACCGCGCCGGACACCACATAGGCGCTATGCTCCGCATAGTCGGTGACGGCCGGCAGGCTCGCGCCTGGCTGCAGGTGCACATCCACATAAAACAGCCGCGACAAGAGCGCGACCGGCGATGTCGCGCCATAGGCCTCGCCCGCGATCAGCGTCCCGCTCACCCCCGGCTGGCTCAGCTGGGGGAGCGTGGCGGCGGGGTGGTGCTGGAAATGGGGCTCGGTTTCTTCATGCTCGGCGGGCAGCGCGATCCAGGCTTGCAGCCCGTGCAGCTCATGACCGGCCGCGCGCACATCCGCGCCGGTCCGCTCGGAATGCACAATGCCGCGCCCGGCCGTCATCCAGTTCACATCGCCGGGACGGATGGATTGCAGCGCGCCGGTGGTGTCGTTGTGGGTCAGCTCTCCCTCATAAAGGAAGGTGATGGTGGCCAGGCACACATGCGGGTGGGGCCGCACATCCACGCCTTGGCCGGGGGCGAAACGGGCCGGACCCATTTCGTCCAGAAACACGAACGGCCCCACATGCCGCCGTTTGGCGTAGGGCAGCGCGCGGCGCACCGTGAAGCCGCCCAAATCACGGGCGCGCGGTTCGATGATCATCTCCAAAACATCGCTCATATAGCGGCCTCCTGGGCGGGTGGGTTAGGCAGGCGTGATCAGCCGGCGCACATCATTGGGCAGCGCCAGGGCCCCACGCGCCACATCGAGGTTGAAGTAGGTCAAATCGTCCGCTGCGGCCGGTTGGCGTCGCGGCGTCACATCCCCGTCCACGCTGTAGAGGCCGAGGCTCCAATCGCCGGTGATGTAAAACGGTGTGGGGACGAGTACAGGCTTAAACTCCGGCCAGATGCGGCCCAAACGCTGCGCCAAGGCGCCATAGGACTGGCTGTAGAAGGTGGGGCTGCCCAGCATTTGGATCACCGCACCGCCGGGCCGCAGCGCCTTTTTCAAATCAGCGTAGAACGCATCGGTCGCCAGCGGCGAGGCGACGCCGGCGTCCGCCCCGCCCGGCGCGTGCTCGAGCGCTTCCTCGCAAATGTCCGTGGAATCAATGATGATGGCGTCATAGGCGTCGGTCTGCTGGGCGAGGAACGCGGCCCCGTCCCCGATCTCCAGCCGCGTGCGCGGATCATCCAGGCCCGCGGCCACCTCTGGGAACCACCGGCGGGCGATATCGGCCACCGCGCCGTCCAGCTCCGCCACCGTAATCGTCTCAATCTCGGCAACTTTGGCGAGTTCAGTCGCCACGCCGCCATCGCCGCCACCAATCACAAGCGCATCTCGACAGCGCTCAACACACGCCAACGGCGTATGCGCCATCATCTCATGATACACCTGGTGCGTGTGCTCCGTGAGCATGGTGAGCCCGTCGAGCATAAAAACGCGCCCGTGGCGTGCGGTTTCGAAGACCAGCAGCTCTTGGAAGGCGGAGCGCGTGTGTTCCAAGACGCGCGTGGCTTCGAAGTAGAAGCCAAAGCTGGAATCATGGCGCTCCAGCACGCGCAAGGGAGTGGGGACAGCGTTGGTCATGCCGCTTCGTGTAGGCGATTTGCCGCGCGGAGAAAACGGTCTTCACGGACGGGTCAGGACCATATTGCGTTTGTTCTGCGTCAGGGGGGCATAGCCCTTGTCCTTGGCCAGCTGCACGCAGTCCACCGACCAGGTTTGGGCCAGGATCTCGATAATGATCATGCGCGGCAAACGCTCGGGCGGGCAGCGCTCCAAAAACGCTGGCATCACCGTGTCCTCGGCGCCTTCAATGTCGATTTTCAGTGCATCCGCGCGCTCCATACCCTGATAATCCATCAGTTCGAACAGGCCGATGGTGGGGACAATCACGGTATCGGCATCGGC
>CAZGCB010000018.1:25501-33657 GCA_964524065.1 uncultured Caulobacterales bacterium
ATCGGCATCGGCGCGGCCCGCTGGCGCCGCGGCGGCCTCGGCCTCGGTTGGGGGGGCGAGCATTTCAAACTGGGTCGCGCCGCGATTGCCGCCGGGCGCGCGCATGCGCAGGCTGCCTTCGCCATCCGCCAATGCGATGTCGGCGTGGGCGATTTGCGAAAAGCCGTTAATCGCGATGTTGAACGCCAGTCTGTCCTTGATCACGGGCTGCGGTTCGATGGCCAGGACTTGCGCGGCCGGACCCGCTTTTGCGGCCACAAACAGCGAATACATGCCCGTATTGGCGCCGGCGTCGATGAAAGCGAAACGTTCGTGCATGATGTCCGCCAGCGCCGCGCGTTCCTCGGGATCGAACAGCTGGGGGCGGATTAGAACGCGCTTGTCCGCAAGATTATCCTTGGGGTGCAAGCGCATCTTGGCGCCATAGGTCTCCACATCCACCGGGCGGCGGCCGAGGCGAGCCATGATCACGCGCCGCAACGGGCTGGAGACGAGACGTCCGGTGCGGGTGGGCGGCGCGCTGCGCGTGGTGGCGATCATCGCCTTCATGAGCCCCGTGGGGGCATAGGTTCCAAAGGCCGCGCCGCTGGCGGCGGCTGGCGGCCCGTCCGTCGTCGCGTCCACCGCGCTCACGCCTGGGCCTCCAGCGCGTCCCAGTAGGCCGCGGCGGCTGAAACGCCGCTCAACATCTCCAATTGGCGCGCGCCGGTGGGGGAGGTGACATTCACCTCCGTCAAGTATTCGCCAATGAAGTCAAGGCCAACCATAACTACCCCATGGGCGCGCGTTTCGGCGGCGACAGCGCGGCAGGCCTCCTGCTCGCGGGCGGTGAGGTCCACCGACTCGGCGCGACCGCCAACCCGCAGATTGGAGCGAAAATCCACTCGATCCGGCACGCGATTGACCACGCCCGTCACTGTCCCGTCCACCATAAGCACCCGCTTGTCCCCCGCGGTCACCGCCGGCAGGTACTCCTGAACCAACACCGGCTCGCCGTACAGCGTGGTCATCAGCTCCATAAGCGCGGGGAGATTCTGGCCCTCGGCCTCCACCCGCATGACGCCGGCGCCGCCGCCGCGATAGAGCGGCTTGAGCACGATGGAGCGTTTTTCCGCCAAGAATGCGCTCGCCTCCTCGAGGCTTTGGGTCACCAGCGTGTCCGGCATGAAGGGGATAAGGCTTGCCGGCACCAGTTTTTCGGTGAAACGCAGCAGCCCGCTTGGATCCGCCAGCACGCGGGTTGGACCTTGCGCGTACTGCAAGCAGTGCAGCAGGCGCAAATAGCTCCAATCAAAAGGCGGATCTTTGCGCACGAACACAAAATCATAATCCGCCAGCGCGCTTCGCTGTGGTTGGCCGCTGGCGGTCGCGGCGCCGGTTTGGGGTGTTTGCCCGTCCGGGTACGCAAGCGCCGGGCTGGGCGCGAGGTCTTGCGCGTGTGCGAAGACGGCGGCGCCGCGCGCTGATACGGAGGCCGCATCGGCGTAGGCGACGCCATGGCCGCGGGCGAGGCCTTCAGCCGCGATCATGAGGCTGGTGTCGCCGGCTGGATTGAGGTTGGCGAAGGGATCGCCAATGATGAGCGCGCGGGCCATGGCGGGTTACTCCGATGCGTCTGTCAGCTGTGCGCGCACGGCGGCGACCTCATGGGGCCAAATCTGATGTGCAGGGTCGAGATCCGCCCTATCCGCGGTGTCGGCCTCCGCGATGCGCGGCTCCACAGTGTTGGGCTCCGCGGCGTCAGGGCCTGTAGCGTCGGGAGCCGCGAAGGCCAGGCGCGCATAGGACAACAGCGCCGCCATCTCATAATCATTGATCGGCTCGTTAAGATAAGCCGGCATGATGTTGGAATAGCGCCCGCTATTGGCGCCCAACAGCGTATAACTGATGAGTGTCTCCGCCGGTGCGGCCAGGATGGCTGAGCCCTCCACCGCCGGCGCGAAGCCCTCCACGCCCCGGCCGTCGGCCTGGTGGCAGGTGGCGCATTCGCGCGCATAGAGATCAGCGCCGATGGGATAGCGCTCCGCCGCGGCCAGCCGTCGTTGACGCGCGGCGATACGGGCGGGATCGGGCGCGCGGGTCGTGTTGGCGTCAGTGGCTGTGGGCGTGGCGGCCTCGGCGCGTTCTTCGCCCGTATAAACGATGCGCCACATCACCCCGTCCTTCGTATCGGCGAGGAACAATTCGCCCTCCGGCCCAATGGCGGCGGAGAAGGGCAGATACAGCGCGTCACCCAGGCTGATGGGCGGCTCCGGCCCTTCAAAACCACCGGCGAACACTTCGGTTTCGCCGGCTGGCGCGCCGTTTTCCATGGGCACGAACACCACTTGGAAACCTTGCTGGGGCGGGTGGGGATTGCGGCCCCAGCCGCCCTTGAACACCAACAGCGCCCCGCCATGATAGCGCTCAGGGAACAGGAAATCGCCCTCGGTCGCTTCGTAGAACACAATGTCGGAGGGCGCCCAATGGCCGGGAAAGCCGATCAAAGGCGCCTCATGCTCATCGGTGCGGTTGCGGCCCCGATTGGGTGTTCCTTCGGCCTCGTATTCAGGGCTGATGCGCCGCTCTCCGGCGATGTGGTCATAGTAGGAGTAAGGCCAGCCCATATTATCGCCGCGATCAATGCGGTGAAATTCCTCCGACGGCAGCTCGGCCGCGTCCTGCGGCGAGAACAGCTCGGGGAAATAGCGGTTGAAGAAGTCGCGGCCGTGCTGCACGCCGAACAGGGCTTTGTGGGTGTCGCTCCAGGTGAAGGCGATCATATTGCGAATGCCGGTGGCGTAGCGTTCAGCCTCATTTTGGTGCTGGTTGAGCGCATCGGCGTCGAATTTCCACACCCCGGCGGCGCGCGCCAGCTGCGGGCAGGGCTGTTGTCCCGGAGAGCCCTTGGTCCGCCGCCGCTCCATGCAATTGTTGGAGGGTGCGCCGACATTGACATACATCCCGCCCTCGCGGTCGAAGGCGAGGGCTTTGTAGGGGTGCTCCGGCTGGCGGGGAAAGCCGCGGGCGACACGTTCGGGCTCAGCGCTGGGCGCGACCTCGCCCGCCTGCAACGCCCAGCGCCAAACCGCGGTGCGGCTGGAGGCGTAAAGCCATTCTTGGCCGGCCGCATCGGTGCGCACGCCGATGCCGGAGCCGGAGAAGCGGCCGAAATGCTCGGTTACATCCGCAACGCCGTCGCCATCACGGTCCTTGATGGCGAGCAGTCCCGTTCCCTCCACCCGGTGGCGGCGGATGACGAACACCACGCCTTCTGAGGACACCGCGATGTGGCGCTGTTGCGCGACGCCGGCATGGAACAGGGTGGACTCAAAGCCGGGCGGGAGAGTGAACCCGCGCTCGGCCGGGGCCGTCCAGTCTAGCTGGTCCTTGGGCGGCGGCTTGCGGGTGGCGAGGTAGCCGACCAGCACCAGCGCCACCACCAGAACGGGCGCCAGGACCGGTAATTTGAGAAGCGTGCGGAGCATGGGCCTGGCCTTAGCAGGATCGCGGGAGCGGGCAAAGGCGCGCCTGCCGTTCGCCGGATCCCGGTGGTGGTGTGGTCGACAGCGTTATCGAACGACTAAAGCGCCCCCTTAACGCGCGTGTTGACCGGGGCGAGGGCCGCCGCATGGGCGCGCCAGGCCTCCGGCGCGACGGCGCTGGCGCTGTAAATGGCCTCCCAACTGTGCAGGCCCAGCGCCCCGGGCGCGAAGGTGCGCGGTTCATCATGCAATGGAGTATCCAACGCGGCGGCGAGGGCGCGGGCGGCGGCGGGCGCGTCTGCGGTCTGCGGCGCGAAGTCCTCATACCGAGCCTCCACCAGAGGGAGGTGATCGGCCAAAGCGTCCAGGATCATGTCCTGCTGGCGCGCATGGGCGCCGATGGCCTCCAGGTCACTGTTTTCCGGAACGATTTGAGGGGCGGCCCGGCGAAACACGGCGAGGGCGCTGTCGCGTGGATCGCGGCGCACCCGTACAAAGCGCGCATTGGCGAACAAAGCCCCGATCATGGGCGCGGCGGCGATGAGGGTCGGATCACTGTCACTGGCGAGCGGGTGCGGGGCGCCGGCGAGGTTCGCCAGGCGGCGTAGGTAGTCGCGGGTTAAGCTAAGGCGCTCCGATGGCGAGAGGCGTTGGGCCGCGTGCGGATGGGGCCGTTTCGCCAGGCGTTCCGCCTCGGCGCTGACGGGCCCGCTGAGCACGCCGTTCACGCCGGCGGGCGTCAATGCGCCGACCTGGGCCAAGGCCGCCTCCACAACCGTCGCGCCGGAGCCGGGAGGACCCAACAGGAACACCATGGCCGGCGCGCTGGCGGGCGCGCCGCTTGTGAGCCGCCCCCACGAGCGCAGCGTCCGCCGTGTGTCCGCATGCCGCTGTATCGCTGCTTTGGCGTGTTGAGTGCTGAGGCTTAGGGCGCCGCGTTGACGGGCGTTGGCCTCTTGCAGCGCCGCCATAAACGCGGCGTGGTCCCCCTCCTGCGCGGCGGCCTCCGCCAGCGCGTAGGCCAAGGCGGCGCCTGCGGCGGCGCCCCGTGTCAGGGTAAGGCGTCGCTCGGCTTCGGCTCGCCAGGGCGCGCCGGGGCCGAGGCCGCCGGCCATCGCCAAGCCGCGATAGGCGTCGCCATGGTCGGGTGCGGCGTCAAGGGCGGCTTCATACGCCGTGCGGGCGTCATCGGGGCGGTCCAACGCCAAGCGTAACCGACCCAAAAAGGTCAGCATGGCGGCGCTGCTGACGCCGCGGGCCTCCGCCGCCGCCAGACAGGCTTCGGCGGCGGGCAAGTCGCGACGCTCCGCCTGTGCGCGGGCCAAGTCCGCCCAGGCTTCGGCGGTCGCTGGATGCGCGGCGACCGCTTCCTGCAGCACACGCACGGCCTCGCCAAAGCGATGCTGGCGCAGCGCATTGCGGCCGAGCAATCGGCGCGCCTCCAAATCTTCTGGCGCGGCCTTGAGAATGGCGGCGCACAATCGTTCCAGGCGTCCCTCATCGTGGGCTGCGAAGGCGGCGCGGGCCGCGGCCCGCCATCGTTCCACAGACGCTGTCATTCGAGGGGTCGTCCTCAGGCCTGCCGCGCGCAATAACAGGCTGCTCATGACCACGGCGCGCCGTCCAGTGTACGCACAGGCGGGGCGGCGTGGACCCCTTGGTCACGCGCCGCGGCGTCAGATGTGAGGCCTCAGCGCTGCCAGAGCGGCCTTGCCGGCGCGCCCCCTGGCGGCCATCAACGGCGCGATGCGCGCGTGCGCCAGTGGGCTGTGAGCCCCGCGCGAAGGGAGAGCCGGGCAGCCACCAATGGCATGTCTAATGGGCGGAACTGTGAGCCCCGCGCGAAGGGAGAGCCGTCGATGATGTCTTGGATCCGTGACGCTTTACGCCGCCAGGAGACGCGCCTTTGGGGCCTGCTCGGCGCGGCCTTTGTCCTCGCCGCCATCGCGACCGTGGTCCTCGTGGCTTTTGTCATCAACCCAGCCCCGCCGCGGCATGTGGTGATGGCGACCGGGCCGGCCGGCGGGCTGTATGAAACCATCGGCGCGCGGTTGGCGGAGCGTCTGGCCCGCGATCATGTAACCCTTGAGTTGGTGTCCACCAAAGGCTCGGTGGACAATCTGCAGCGCCTGCAGGCCGAGGGCCCAGCGGCGGTCGACATTGCGCTCGTGCAGGGCGGCATTGATGCGCCAGGGGCGTCGGTGGGGGTGGCCTCCCTGGGCGCCGTGGCGGCCGAGCCGCTGTGGCTTTTCCATCGGCGCGACGTCCCCCTCGCGGACATGCGCGATGTGGCGGGCCTGCGCGTCGCGGCCGGACCAGACGGCTCCGGCGCGCGGGCGCTGTTATCCTTGCTGTTGGCGGAAAACGGCGTGGCCGTGGACTCGGTGGACTTGGTGCCCCTGGGCGGTGCGGAGGCCGCGGCGGCGTTGCAGGCGGGCGCCGTGGATGCGGCGGTGTTCGTGACGGGGCCGGACCGGCCCTATATTCGCGCTCTGGCGCTGGATCGCGCGGTTAGCTTGCTCAGCTTCGCCCGCGCCGAAGCTTATGCGCGTCGCCAGGGATTTTTGTCGCCGGCTCTGTTGCCCCGGGGCGTACTGGATTTGGCGACGGATACGCCGGCGCAAGATGTTCATTTGGTGTCTGCGGCGGCCTCGTTGCTGGTGCGCGAGAACCTGCACCCGGCCATCCAAGCTTTGGTCTTGCAAGCCGCGCAGGAGGCCTTCTCCAGCGCGGGCTTGCTGACGCCGGCGGGCACGTTTCCGACGCCGGACCTCACCAAGACTGCGCTCACAGCCCAGGCTGAGCGCTACTACGCGCGGGGCGGACCGACGGTGCTGCGGCGCTATTTGCCCTTTTGGGCCGCCAATATGTTGGAGCGTTTGTGGGTTCTGGCGATTCCCGCGGCGACGTTGCTGTACCCGTTGGGCAAGGCCGCCCCGCCTGTGTATCGCTGGCGGGTGCGCAGCCGCATCGTCCGCTGGTATCGCGATTTACGCCGCCTCGAGCAAGCCGGCAGGGCGGCGCGCGATGATGCGGAGCTGACCCGTATTCGCGCCGAGCTCAAACGTATCCTGGTGGAGGTGGCCCAGGTCGAGGTGCCCCTACCGTACAATGATGACGTATTCCGGCTGCGCAGCCATATCCGCTTTGTTGATCAATTGCTGGCCGATGAGCAACGTGGGTCTGATGGTGGGGCCGCTCGCTCCGCCGGCGCCGCTGAGGGCTCTGAAGGGACGCGCCCGGCCTCAGCGATCCTCGATGGGGGTGACGGGTGAACGCTGATCAGCGTTGCATATGCATCACTATGCCGCATTGATGTGCATAAATCGCCTGCGCTCGCATGACGGTCCGCCTTCAGGTTGCTGTCGTCATTATTCTTGAAAAACAGTGACTTAATTGTTTTTTTTGGGCCTGTTCGCGCCCCTTTGCCGTGTCAATGGGATTCACCATGGTTCCCCGTCATTCGAAGGTCGCACTTGAGCCTGGTGACGCAGCACGCGTTCTCTCCCGCTAACGCGCAATAAATCTGAACGCGATAGGCCGATGCTCGAGTGCAATTGTGTCGGCGTTTCGGGCGACGGGGGTAGGCTGCTGTAGAGCGTTGAGGCGGCGTGTGTGGTGCGCTCGCACTGCATGAAACGACGCTTCAAGGCTGGACGCCTGACGCAAGAGGACGTAAGCGCGGCACTTACGACGAAGAGCGCAGGGTAAGCCTGCGCAATAAAGGAGGGAACGCCCATGCATTTGTCTCGTCAGAGGCATTTCGGCCTGATGTGCGCCGCTTCGGCGCTGACCATGGCGAGCGCCACCGGTTTCAGCGCGGTGGCGCAGGAGCAAGTGGCCGAGCGCCGCAACGTCGAGCAAATCGTTGTGACCGCGCAAAAGCGGGAAGAGGGCGTGCAAGACGTGCCCATCTCCATCGGCGCTTATGATGCGGAAGTCATTTCAAACGCTGGCGTGAGCGACATTAAAGATCTCATCTCCATCGCGCCGGGCTTGATGGTGACCTCCACCCAGTCCGAGACCATCACCACGGCCCGTATTCGCGGTATCGGCACGGTGGGCGACAACTTTGGCCTTGAGAGCTCCGTCGGCGTTTACATCGACGGTGTGTTCCGGGCGCGTAATGGTGTGGGCTTCGGCGATCTCGGCGAGATCCAAGCCATTGAAGTTCTGCGCGGCCCGCAGGGCACGCTGTTCGGCAAAAACACCTCCGCCGGCGTGTTGAATGTGACCACGGCTGAGCCGGAGTTTGAGTTCGGCGCCAAGGCGGAGCTGACCGCGGGCGATTATGGTCTGCTGCGTTACGCCGGTTCTGTGACGGGCCCTCTGGTTGAGGACGTGCTGGCCGCGCGCCTCTTCGCCGTGCGCGGCGAGCGGGACGGCTTCCAGGACCTCGTTGTCGAAGATCAGGGCAACACCTTCACGACTGACTCCGAAACACAGGACTATTACAGTGTCCGCGTTCAGTTGCTGTTTACACCCACGGATGCGCTCACGGCGCGGGTCATTGCGGATTACACGGATCGCGACGAGGTCTGCTGTTCAGCGCCGCAATGGGACTACACCGCGACGGCTGCCGACTTGGTGGGCGCCGTTGGCGGACAGGTGGCCCAGCCGGCGGACCCGGACGCACGTGTGTCGTTCCAGAATATCGTGCCCGTCCAAATTGTCCAAGACTGGGGTCTTTCG
>CAZGCB010000019.1:0-31882 GCA_964524065.1 uncultured Caulobacterales bacterium
GCGCAAATGTCGCACCAGCATTGTCAGAGCCAACACAGTGCAGCGGCGCCGCTTTAAAGAATAATGCGAACCATTGTTAAGAAATACCCGAGGGCGGCGCTGCGGTATTCTTAGCTTACTTGTTCCGCCACCAGGGGCGACGTCGCGCGCGTCCGTCCCGATCGTCCTGCGGGCTCATGGCGGCCATGCCCATCCCGATCGATCCAAAGGTCAGCGCAAAAAACGCCGCCAACAGGATCAACGCCAGCGGCCCATCCGGTGACGTCGTGATCAGAGTGCGCAATTGGGCGATATCGAACGCCAAAAAAGCGCCGAGCACGACCCAGCCAGCGACGATGCCCACCGCCATATGACCCAACAAGAACCGCACAAGCGGCGGCATGGCGACGCCCTCCACAGCGCGGACGGGCCGCAGCCGTCCTCGTGTGCATACACACCTAGCCCGCTCGGCCCCTGCGGCGAGACGCCGCTTCGTCACAGTCTGGGCTGCGACGACGGTGAACAGCGGGCGTTCCTTACATCATCGTTGACGGATTTATCGTTGCTGTTGGCGCTTCCTTTAACTGTCAGCGGATACAACCATACATCACATCCACTCGTCTGCTCGCCCATGTCCCGATCTGCCCCGCCCCCGCCGAACGAATCGAAACGCCTGGAGGTCCTGCGGAGCTTCCAGGTGCTCGACAGCGCGCCAGAGGCGTCGTTTGACCGGGTGACCAAATTGGCGGCGGATCTTCTTAACGCGCCGATTTGCCTCATCTCACTCGTCGATCAGGATCGCCAGTGGTTCAAATCCCGCTGTGGGCTGGAGGCCGAACAGACCCCGCGTGATGACGCCTTCTGCGCTCACGCGATCTTAGACGATGCGGTGTTTGTCGTTGAGGACGCCACCCGCGATCCGCGTTTTGCGGAGAACCCGTTGGTGACTGGGCCCCCGCACATCCGCACCTATGCCGGCGCGCCGCTCATCACGCGCGAGGGCTATCGGCTGGGCACGCTCTGCTTGATCTATGATGAAGTGACGGCGGTCAGCGACGTCACCCGCGCCCGGTTGGCCGACTTCGCCGCCTTGGCCATGGACGAGCTGGAGCTGCGGCGCAGCCTCATGCAGACCGAAGCCGCCCACGCCGAAACGCAACGCCATCGCGCACTGCTGGAGAGTATGGAGCAAATGGCGCTCATCGGCTGTTGGGAAGTCGATGCCAAGACCCAGGACATTTACTGGTCGCGCCAAACCCGGCGCATCCACGGGGTGAGTGACGACTACCAACCCTGCATGGATGCCGCCATTAACTTCTACCACCCGGATGCGCGCCCCGTTGTCGCCAAGGCGGTGGAACAAGGCATTGCAACCGGTCAGCCCTGGGACTTGGAGTTGCCGTTCACCACGGCGACCGGCAATCACATCTGGGTGCGCGCCTTCGGGAAGCCGGAATACAAGGACGGCGAACTCACCAAACTTATCGGGGCTTTCCAAGACATCACCCAACGGCGCGAGCGTGATGAAGAGCTGCGACGGGCCCTCGCGCAGATTAGCGGCTTTTTCGATGTGTCCTTGGATCTGTTGTGCATCGCGGATTTTGAGGGACGCTTCGTCAAAGTGAACACGGCGTTTGAAGCGCTGCTGGGCGTGCCCGCGTGTGAGCTAGTCGGCAACGAGTTCATCCAATACGTCCACCCCGGTGATCGCCAGGCCACAATGAACGCCATGGCCACGCTGGATAGTGGCGGCGCTGTTCTCAACTTCACCAATCGTTACCAGGACGGCCAAGGGGCATATCGCTTCATCGAGTGGCGCGCGCGTCCGGCCAATGGCGTCATTTACGCCGCCGCGCGCGACATCACCGAACGCTTGGAACGCGAACAAGAACTCGAGCGGAAGCGCGCGGAAGCGGAAGCCGCCACGCACGCGAAATCGCAATTCCTTGCGAATATGAGCCACGAAATCCGCACGCCCATGAACGCCATTTTAGGCATGGCGACAGCGCTGGCCCGCGATCCGCTCAGCGACAAGCAACGGCGGCGCTTGGACATCATCACCCAATCGGGCGACGCCCTGCTGCACATCATCAACGACATTCTGGACCTCTCGAAAATCGAATCGGGCCGGCTGGAGATCGAACAGGCGCCCTTTGATCTCGATGAGCTTCTGGCGGCGGTTGAAGCGCTCTACGCCCTCAAAGCCGAGGAGAAGGGGCTGGTCCTCTCCTTCACCGCCACGAACACCGAACAGCGTTTCGTGGGCGACGCCACGCGCATCCGCCAGGTGCTGAGCAACTTGGTGTCCAACGCCATCAAATTCACAGACCATGGCGAAGTCGCGGTGGACGTGGCGATCGCGCCCAGCGCCGCAGCCGACGCGAACGCGGACAACGCCGACGTGACGTTGCACGTCACCGTGCGCGACACCGGCCCGGGCCTGACGCCGGAGGCCATCGCGCGGCTGTTCCAACCCTTCACCCAGGCCGACGCCTCCATCACCCGAAAACATGGCGGCACGGGCCTTGGCCTCGCCATCTGCAAGCAGCTGTGCACCTTGATGGGCGGCGCCATCAGTGTGGACAGCACGCCAGGACACGGAGCCGTGTTCCGCTTTCATGTCCGCCTGACGCCCGCACTGCACAGCGCTGCGGCGCGACGCTTGGATGCGCCGGAGGCTGAGCCCCTCGCGGCCGGGCATGACCCGTTGCGGATCCTCGCCGCGGAGGACAACGCCAACAATGTCGAAGTGCTCGCCGCGTTGCTGGAGCCCTTGGATGTGGTGCTGAGCATCGCCAAAAACGGCGAAGAGGCCGTGGCGCAATGGCGCTCGGGACACTTTGATCTCATTTTGATGGACGTGCAGATGCCGGTGATGAACGGCATCGACGCCACCCACGAAATCCGCCGTTTGGAGGCGAACACCGGTAGGCCGCGCACGCCCATTATTGCGCTCAGCGCCAACGCGATGGCCCACCAAACCGCGGCCTACTACGAAGCCGGGATGGATGCGGCGGTGTCCAAACCCATCCGCCTTCCGGTCCTGTTCGCCCAAATCGCGGCGGTGCTGCAGCCCGAGGGGGATGGTGCAGAGCCCGCGACGGGGAGGCGGGGTGATGGCGCCGTCTGACCGCTACCCGCCGCACAACAGCCTCCACTCCACGACGGTGCTCGCCGTGCTGGTGGCGGCCGTGGCGGCCATGTTGCTCAGCATCATCGCCTTTGAGGGCCTGTGGGCCAATCGCCAGGCCGTGGAGAGCGAACGGAAGCTCATTGATCGCGCCATCCATTTCGCCAGAGCGCGCATTTTGGAGGAGCAGCGCAGCATCGCGCAGCGCGAGGACACCGTGCGCCACACGACAGCGCAAACATGGGACGACCGGTTTGTGGACGATCAAGTCGGGCATTTCATGCTCGGCACATACGGCCATGACGAAGTCTATATCCTTAACTCGGACGGGGTCGCCTTATCGGCTTATTTTGACGGCCGACCGCAAAGCGCAACGGACCTCGCCGAACGGCGCCCCACGCTGCAGCCCTTTATCGACGACATCTGGCGCGGCCTGGCGGGCTCTGACCGGTGCACGCCCACCGTACGCCCCGAACCGGGGGCCGCCAGCACTGCGCCATCTCAGCCCGTAACGCGCAGCGAGGCGTGTTTATTCATCCTCGACGGGCGTCCCGCCATTGTAGCCGTCACGCCGATCGCCTCCGATCCGGAGACGGTCGAGCCCAACGGCATGTTGTCCATCGCCTGGATCGATGAAACCTTCATCACCATTGTCGGCCGGGCCTTGGGCCTTCGGGATTTGCAGGCCATCGGCGCTGTCCCGCCCCACGATCGCGCCTTGGCCTCTGTGACCATCACGCCGCATTTTGGGGATGGCCGCACTTACATCACGTGGAGCCCGGCACGCCCTGGCGATGTGATGTTGCACATCGTGGCGCCGCTGACGCTGATGGTGACACTGCTGGCGGCGATCGCCATCTCTTTGCTGCTGCGCCGTATGCGCCAAGCCCACGTGGAGCTGTTGGAGGGTAAAGCGCTGGCCGAGCGCCTGAGCGCCGAGGCTCAACGCGCGGAGCAACTGAAGAGCGAATTCCTCACCAATATGAGCCATGAGGTCCGCACGCCGCTCAACGGCGTCACTGGCTGCGCCAGCCTGCTGCAGATGGAGGGGCTGACGCCCACCCAGCGCTCTTTGGCCGACACCATCGTCACCTCCGCACAGTCCCTGTTGGCGCTGTTGGAGGATGTGCTGGAGCTGGCGCGCATCGACGCCGGCTTCACGCAGGTGATCCAGGCGCCCTTCGATCCGGCCGAGATCGCGCGCGAAGCGACCAATGCGGTGGCGTGCGTCGCCTTGCAAAAGGGCTTGCGCCTGCAGGTCCGGCTGTCCGCGGGCGCCGAGCGGCGTTGCCTGGGCGATAGCCGGCGGGTCAAACAAGCCCTGATCAACCTGTTGGGCAATGCGGTGAAGTTCACCGACGCCGGCGGCGTCTGTTTACATGTGAGCCGCCCGCGGGCTGATCGGGTCCGGTTTGAGCTGGAAGACACCGGTATTGGCATCCCACGCGATCAGCACCAGGCGATTTTCGAGCGCTTCGTGCAAGTGGACGCCTCCATGACCCGCCGCCATGGCGGCACGGGCCTGGGGCTGGCGATCACCAAAGACCTGATACACTCCATGGGCGGCGCCATCGGGGTGGTGAGCGAACCGGGCCACGGCTCCTTGTTTTGGGTGGAGTTGCCGGCGGCGCTGGCGCCGGAGCAACCGGCCCGCATGCGTGACCCCGATCAACCGCAGATCACCGACATTGTCCGCCCCCCGGCGGACCACACCGGCGGCACGACGCCGATCCGGGTGCTCTATGTGGAGGACAATCCGCGCAATCAACGGGTGATCGGAGCGATGTTGAGCGCCCTCAATATGGACGTTGAGTGCGTTTTTGACGGAAGCCAAGGCGTGCAAGCGTGGCGCGAGAAGCACTTCGACATCATTTTGATGGATCTCTACACGCCCAATGTGGACGGGTTTGAAGCCGCCCGGCGCATTCGCGCCCTTGAGAAAGAGTACGGACGGCCCCCGTCCCCCATCATCGCCATCAGCGCCCGCGCCGAAAACGAGGTGCGCCAAGCGTGCTTCGACGCGGGCATGAATGCCTTTTGCCAGAAGCCTGTGAAGTTGGATGATCTGTCGCACGCCATCCATGCGCTGCGGGGCGCTGGCGAGCCATCCGGCGATGAGACGACGCCGCCTGCGGGCGAGGACGCGCTTGCCAACGGCGTCGCAATCGGCCAAGCGGGCGGCGCACGCTGAGGCCTCGCGTTGACAACGAATTGCATTGACGCGCCGGCGATCTTGCCCTTCAACCCCCCATCCTGCGGAGTGGCTCTGCAGTGCCGGATGAAGGATGACGCCTGTGGACGCCCCCGTCTTCAAGACACCCGTCTTCCCCGCCGCGCCGGATGCGGCGCGCGCCTTGGACGCGGAACACCCGACCTTGTTGCGGCGCCCGCATGTGGCGGCGCGTCTGGCGCGGCGGCATGTGACGACGTTTCCCGGCGCGGTCTACTACGCCGCTAAAGCCAATCCGGAGCCCTGGCTGCTGCAGATTCTGCGGGCGGAGGGCGTCGCCGGCTTCGACGTGGCGTCGGCGGCGGAAATCGATGCGGTGCACGCCGCTTGCCCGGGCGCACCTTGCATCTTCATGCACCCCATCAAGCCCGTCAGCGCCATTGAACGCGCATATGTGGATGCGGGATGCCGGGTCTTCGCCTTTGATCACGCGGACGAGTTGGCGAAAATACGTCAGGCCACCCATGGCGCGGGGGATGTCGCGCTGGTTGTGCGTCTGGAAGTCTCCAACGCCGGCGCGGCTTTACCGCTGACCAAGAAGTTCGGCGCCCCTCCGGCGGAGGCCGCCGCCCTGCTGCGGACTGCGCTCCCCTGGGCCGGACGCCTTGGCGTCAGCTTCCATGTGGGCAGCCAAAACCACCGGCCGGAGGCGTTCACCGCCGCCTATGCCGCCGTGATCGCGATGGCCGACGCCTTGGGCGCGCCGCTGGACATTATTGATGTGGGCGGCGGCTTTCCGGAGCTGTACCCGGGCATGGCGACGCCGCCGCCGCTGGACGCGTTTTTCACCGCGATCGGCCGCGCTCATGCCGACGCGCCGCCCGCCTGTCGTCAGGCGCAGCTCTGGTGTGAGCCGGGACGCAGCTTGGTGGCGAACGCGGTGTCGCTCCTGACGACTGTCGAGCTGCGCAAGGGCGGCGTGCTGCACATCAATGATGGCGGCGCCGGGGCTTTGTTCGACGCGGTGCGATCCGACTGGCGGTATCCTGCACGGGTATTGCGGGAAGGACGCGTGCTGACGGGGCCGCACCGCGCCTTCACCGTCTATGGGCCCACCTGCGACAGCGATGATGTGCTGGCGCATCCCGTCGCGCTTCCCCACGATGTGCGAACGGGCGACAGCCTTGAGTTCGGCCAGCTCGGCGCTTATGGCGCGGCCATGGCGAGCCCGTTCAACGGCTTTGGCCGCTATGCGCACGCCGTGGTGCAGGACGACCCCTGGCCCTCGCTGGCGCTGAACCCCGCCGCCCTCGACGCCATCCGTTAGGGCGTCATCGCCCGCATTTGCACGAAGCCGTCGCGGATCGCCTGCGACCACGCCTCCGACAATGCGTGGAAATCGGGATCATCGGCTTCGATGCGGCGATATTCACTCAGCTCATAGCTGTCCGCCCGGATCACACACAGATCCAACGGCATCCCCACCGCCAAGTCGGAACGCAGTGTGGAGTCCATGGACAAAAACGCCGCCGTCTTGGCGTCGGTGAGGCTCGTGTCGGGGGTGATGACGCGATCCAAAATCGGCTTGCCGTACTTAAAACCGCCAATCTGGAAGAAGGGCGTGTCAGTCGTCGCCTCAATGAAGTTACCGGCGGAATAGACGTGGTAGAGCCGCAAGCGTCCCCCGCGGCGCTGGCCGCTCACCAACATGCCGGCCGACGAGGATTCCCCCGCGGCGTTGATGCCGTCGGCGTACTGCACCATGACGTCGCGCATGTTGGCGGCGATGATTTCTGCAGCGCGATGCATGGTCGGCGCGTTGAGGATGGTGTCGCCCGTGAAATCAGGATCATCGATTTGCGCCTGCAAGCGCGCAATCACCGACTGGGTGATGGACAAATTGCCGGACGTCATCACGCACAGGGCGCGCTCCGACGGCACATGCCAGGTGAACATTTTGCGGAACTTCGACACGCTGTCGATGCCCGCATTGGTGCGCGTGTCGGACAGCATTACCAGTCCGGCGTTGAGGCGCAGGGCTACGCAATAGGTCATGGATGTCTCGAGGTCGGCCAAACGAAACACGCGCCGCAGCGCTTCGTGAAGGCGCCGGGCCGCGACGCCACCGCCTTATACCTGCGCCGCCGCGAGCGGTCACGCGCTGGTTTGGCCTTGGATCTGGTCGGGCGGGTGTCCCGGCGTGCTGGGCGGCGTCGGATAAAAATGGAAGTCCGCCGCGATCTGATCGGCCAACACATTGTTGGCGCGGATGAAATCGCCGAGAAACTCGTGCAAGCCGCCGATGATGATGTCCTCCGGCGCTTGATCAAACAGGGTTTTCAGCAAGTGTTGGGTCTGGTTGGAGGCTTCGATGTCGCCGCCATGGTTGGCCCGCAGATTGATCAGATGCGCGTGGATGCGGCTGACGCAAAACAATAAAGAGCGCGCACAGCGCGCGTTTTGCACCAACAGGCCCACCACCCGGCTGGCGCGCAAATCCGCACCATAAAGGCGGCGAAAAATCAGCCGCGTGCTGGTGGCGCCCAAAATAGTCATCCACTGATAGGTATCCACGCGGCCCTCAAACTTCTCATCCGGCGGCAGCAAGCTGAAATACTTCACATCGAGGATGCGCGCAGTGTTGTCCGCCCGCTCGATCAACGCCCCCATGCGGATGAAATCATAGGTCTCATCGCGCACGATGGTGCTTTCAAACGAGCCGACAATGCGCGAACAGGCATCCTTGGTGCGATCGATGAGATCCGCCAAAAACCCGCCGGTGACATGTCGCCCGGCCATATCCTGGAAGTCCAGCCACGAGTCATTCACCGCCCGCCAACTGTCGTAGGACAGCCCCGCGCGGGTGGCGCGGGCATTGGTGCGCGCGCGCGAAAGGCTCGAGCAAATGGAGGCGGGGTTCAACGGCGACAACGCGATGTGACGCACGACATCATCACGGGAATTGGGGGAGCCGGTGGCGGGAAAACTTCCCTCGCTGCCGGAACTGGCGAGGATGGAGGCCCATTCATTGCGGTTCCCATCCGGCCCCGGCAACGCCGCCATGCGCCGACCGGTGTCGAGGAGGCGCGACGCGTTTTCCGCCCGCTCCACATAGCGGCCGAGCCAAAACAAATTCTCCGCCACCCGCGACAGCATCATCATGGCGCCGCCCCGTCCCAAGCGCCCGAAGCCGCGCCGTTAAAGGCGTCATCCTCGAGCACCCATGTGTCTTTCACCCCGCCGCCCTGGCTGGAGTTGACCACCAAGGAGCCCGAACGCAACGCCACCCGCGTCAGCCCGCCCTTGGAGAGCGACACCCCGTGCGCGCCCACCAGGCAGAAGGGCCGCAGATCCACATGGCGCGGCGCCACGCCTTCCTCCACCAGGGTGGGACAGGTGGACAGCGCCAAGGTCGGCTGGGCGATGTAGGCGCCGGGGTCGGCAATAAGCTTTTCACGGAACAGTGCAATTTCCGCTGCGCTGGCCTTGGGGCCGATGAGCATCCCGTAACCGCCCGAGCCATGAACCTCCTTCACCACCAAATGCTGGAGATTTTCGAGCACATAGGTCAGCGCTTCGGGATCGGCGCAGCGATGAGTCTCCACATTGGGCAGCAGCGGCTCTTGCCCGAGATAAAAGCGGATCATGTCCGGCACAAAGCCATACACCGCCTTGTCATCGGCCACGCCCGCGCCCGGCGCGTTCACCAAAGTCACGCCGCCGGCGCGGTAAGCGTCCATCAAATGCGGCACGCCCAGAACGGAGTCGGCGCGGAACGCCGACGGATCCAAAAAGGCGTCATCGACACGGCGATAGAGCACGTCCACTTGTTGCGGGCCGGCCGTGGTGCGCATGAACAGCTTGCCGTCGGTCACTTGGAGATCGACGCCCTCCACCAGCGGCACGCCCATCTCCTCGGCCAAAAATGCATGCTCATAATAGGCGCTGTTGAAGATGCCGGGGGTCAACAGGGCGACGCTAGGATCCTCCAGCGCCGCCGGGCCGGCGACGGATTTCATCGCCTGCAGCAGCGCGTCAGGGTAATCGTCGATGGGCGACACGCGGTTGGCGGCGAACAAATCGGGGAACAGGCGCACCATGGTGTCGCGCGTCTCCAGCATGTAGGAGACGCCGGAGGGCACGCGGCAATTGTCCTCCAGCACATAAAACTCGTCTTCACCCACGCGGACGATGTCGGTGCCGATGACATGGGAGTAAATGCCGTGCGGCGGGGTGAACCCCACCATATGCGGCTCAAAGGCGCTGTTCTTGAGGATGATCCCCTCCGGGATCACGCCGGCTTTGAGTATCTCCTGCGCGTTATAAATATCCGCGAGGAACGCATTGAGCGCCTGGGCGCGCTGCATCACCCCGGCCTCCAAGCGCCGCCACTCCGCCGCCGAGAAGACGCGCGGCAACACGTCAAAGGGGATCAAACGCTCCGAGCCGCCCTCTTCGCCATAGACGTTGAACGTAACCCCGGCGCGGCGAAACAACTGCTCAGCGATGCGTTGGTCGCGGCGCAGCCCTTCCCAGCCGGCGCGCAGCATCCACTCATTCACCAGCCTGTACGGATCGCGGGGGCCGTCTTGCGTCCCCATCTCATCAAATATCACCGGGCTGTCTTTTTCGTGCGGATTTCAAAACAGGCCTTGAGCTTATCAGAAGCTTAGGCAAAATCGACCCCTGATTGTTGCGGCGCAATATCGGGCTGAGTCCAGGCTGAACGCCCTCTTCGGCGGGAGAACGATCTCATGAGCACTCAGGCTGCGCTGTTTCACCGCACCCGTTATGAATACGATCGGCGGGTTTCACTTCACCCGCAAATCGTCCGCCTAAGGCCAGCGCCCCATACCCGCACGAAGATCGTCAGCTATTCTATGCGCGTGACGCCAGCTGAACATTTTATCAATTGGCAGCAAGACGCCTTCGGGAACTACATGGCGCGCTTGGTGTTCCCGGAGAAAACCACGGAATTTGAAGTCGTCATCGACCTGGTGGCCGACCTTGTCGCCATCAACCCCTTCGATTTTTTCTTGGAAGAGGGCGCCTACCACGCCCCGTTTTCTTATGAAGCGGCGTTGCGTGCGGAATTGGATCCCTATTTGCAGCGCATTGACGGCGGCAAACACTTCAAAGCCTTGTGCCAATGGGCCAAACGACTGTTCCAAAGCGGGCGCGACGGCGCCACGGGCGAGCCGCTGCGCACCATCGATTTCCTCGTCCAATTAAATCAAAAAATCCAAAGCGACATCGCCTACACCGTGCGCATGGAGCCCGGCGTGCAAACGCCGGAGGACACGTTGAAGCTGGCGCGCGGCTCCTGCCGCGATTCCGGTTGGCTGCTGACGGCGGTGCTGCGCGAGCTGGGCCTGGCGGCCCGCTTTGTCTCCGGCTACCTCATCCAACTCAAGCCAGACCAAGCGAGCGCACAGGAAGCGGCGGCGCTGCCGGCGGATTTCACCGATCTGCACGCGTGGTGCGAGGTCTATGCGCCCGGCGCCGGTTGGATCGGGCTGGATCCCACCTCGGGCCTCTTTGCCGGCGAAGGCCACATCCCCCTCGCCGCGACGCCCCAGCCGTCCAGCGCCGCGCCCATCAGCGGCGGGGTGGAGCCGTGCGAGGCCACGCTGCATTTCGACATGCGCGTCACGCGCCTGTTGGAAACGCCGCGCGTCACCAAACCGCTGCAAGACGAGCAGTGGACGGCGCTCAACGCCGCTGGCGAGGCGGTGGAGGCTCTCCTCCAGAAGCAGGATGTGCGCCTCACCCTCGGCGGGGAGCCGACCTTCGTCGCCTCGGCCGATCGCGACGCGCCGGAGTGGAATATCGAGGCCGTCGGCCCCACCAAGCGCATCTATGCTGACCATCTCATCCGCCGTTTGCAGGCGCGCTTTGGGCCGAACGGCTTCTTGCATCACGGCCAGGGCAAATGGTATCCGGGCGAGCCGCTGCCACGTTGGGCGTTTTCGCTCTACTGGCGCGCCGACGGCGCGCCTGCCTGGTCCAATCCGCAGCTCGCCGCGCGCGAGGATGGACCGCGCGATGCGGGGCCCGAGCAGGCTCGCATCTTCGCCCATGGCCTGGCCGAGGCGCTGGGCGTCGGTGCGGATTTCGTCGTCGAGGCCTATGAGGATCCGGCCGAATTCATGCTGCGCGAGCGGAAGCTGGCGCCCAATGTGGACCCGCTGAACAATAAACTCGACGACCCTGAAGAGCGCGATCGCCTGGCGCGGGTGTTTGATCGCGGCTTCGCCACGCCGGCGGCGTTCGTGCTGCCCATCCAAGCGGCGCAAAGCGCGGCGGTCGCCAGCGCGGACATGAAGGCGCTGGCGCGCAAACGGCGCTTCCGCTGGCGCAGCGAAGCCTGGCGCACCCGCCGCCAGCGCCTGTTTCTGATTCCTGGCGACAGCCCGTCCGGTTTCCGCTTGCCGCTGCAGGCGCTCACGCATCTGCCGCCGGGGGCGGAGCCGCAGATCGTCCCCCTGGACCCCTTCGCGCCGCGCGGGCCGCTGCCGATGCCGCCCAGCGCTCCGCAATGGCAGGATCGCGGCGGCGCCGGCCCGGATAACGGCCGGGAGCCCGATCACAGCCGAGAGGATGAGGGGCCAGACATCCCGCTCGTGCCCACGGAAGAAGGCGGCGGCGGAACGTTTCAGACCGCGCAGCCAGGCACGGTGTTCGTCAATCAACCCAGTGTGCGCACCGCGGTCTCGGTGGAGCCGCGCGACGGCGTCTTGTGCGTCTTCATGCCGCCGGTCACCAGCGTTGATGAGTACATGGACATCGTCCACGCGGTGGAGCAGACGGCCGCAGCCCTCGCTATGACGGTGCAGCTGGAAGGCTATCCGCCGCCGCCGGATCCGCGGCTCAATCTGGTGAAGGTGACCCCCGATCCCGGCGTGATCGAGGTGAACATTCATCCCGCCCATGATTGGGCTGAGCAGGTGGACATCACCCGCGCCCTGTATGAAGAGGCGCAAGCCTGCGGTCTTGAAGCGTCCAAATTTCAGGTGGATGGACGCCCCACCGGCTCTGGCGGCGGGGCGCATGTGGTGGTGGGCGGCGCGACGCCGGCCGACAGCCCCTTTCTGCGCCGGCCGGATCTTTTGGGCTCATTGATCCGGTTTTGGCAAAACCACCCCTCGCTGTCTTACCTGTTTTCCGGCCTCTTCATCGGCCCCACCAGCCAAGCGCCGCGCATCGACGAGGCGCGCCAAAGCAGCCTCTATGAGATGGAGATCGCGCTGCGGCAAATCCCCGATCCCAGCTTCGCGACGGGCTCGGACGCACCGGCCTGGCTGGTGGATCGGATTTTCCGCAACCTCTTGGTGGATGTCAGCGGCAACACCCACCGGGCGGAGATTTGCATCGACAAACTCTATAACCCCGACAGCGCCACCGGCCGGCTGGGACTGGTGGAGTTCCGCGCCTTTGAGATGCCGCCCCATGCGGAGATGAATCTCGCCCAGCAACTGATTGTGCGCGGCCTCATCGCCTGGTTTTGGGCGCAGCCCTATGGCCGCCCGCTGATCCGCTTCGGCAATGGGCTGCATGATCGCTTCATGCTGCCCCATTATGTGGAGGCTGATTTCCACGCCGCGCTGGCGGAGTTGTCTCAAGGCCTCGGCGTCACCTTCGATCCGGCCTGGTACGCCTCCCACAAAGAGTTCCGCTTTCCCCGTTATGGCGCGGTGCATTATGGCGGGATCAGCTTGGAGTTACGCGCCGGGTTGGAGCCCTGGCCCGTGCTGGGCGAGGAAGGGTTCCAAAACGCCACGGCGCGCTTTGTCGACAGTTCGGTGGAGCGGCTGCAGGTGACCGTCACCGGCGATTTGCAAGATCGCTACGAGATCGCCTGCAATGGCTACCGCGTGCCGCTGCAAGCCACCGAGCGCAACGATGTCCATGTGGCCGGCGTGCGGTTCCGCACCTGGCTGCCGGCGTTCTGCCTGCACCCGACGGTGTGGCCCCACACGCCTTTGGTGTTTGACATTGTGGACCGCTGGAACGGCCGCTCCGTCGGCGGCTGCATCTATCACGCGGTGCATCCGGGCGGGCGTAACTTCGAGTTCCGCCCCGTCAACGCCCTGGAGGCGGAGGGCCGCCGGCGCGCGCGTTTTGACGCCATGGGCCACACGCCCGGCCCGCTGACCCCGCGCGAGCCGCTGCTCAGTTCGGAGTTTCCCGTCACCCTGGATCTGATGCGCCAAAGCGTCGGCTAAAGGCGCCTAGTCTGCCCCCGCACCGACCAACGCGAACCAGTCGTCCTCGCTGAGCACCGGGACGCCGGCCGCGCGCGCTTTGGTGAGCTTGGAGCCGGCCTTGTCCCCGGCCACCACATAATCGGTCTTCGCCGACACCGAGCCCGCCACTTTGGCGCCCAGCCGGGCGGCCATGGCCTTCGCCTCATCGCGCGACATGCGTTCTAGCGCGCCTGTGAACACGACGGTCTTGCCGGCGACGGGGGAGTCGCTCGCTTCCGGCGCGGCGGCGTCTTCGATGGTGAGCTGAGCCAAAAGGCGCTGCAACACGCCTTGATTGTGGGGCTCGGCAAAGAAGGCCGCCAACGCCCGCGCCGCCGTTTCACCCACGCCGTCCACGGCCAAGAGGCGCGTCCAGGCTGGGCTGGCGGGTGGGTCGGGCACGTCCTGCGCCTCCGCGCCTTCGGCCTCGGCCGCAAACAAGTCGGCGGGCTCGCCCTGTGATCGGGCCCCTTCGGCCTCCCTCGCAGTCCCCTGGTCAGCATCATTCAGCGCTGTCATGGCCGCAGCGAACGCGTCCCAGCGCCCATACTCGCGCGCCAGCAAGTCGGCCATGCCCTCGCCCACATGGCGCACGCCCAAAGCGTTGATGAAGCGCGCGAGGCTGATGCTGCGCCGCTGATCGATGGCGGCGAAGAGATTGGCGACGCTTTTGGCGCCCCAGCCCTCGCGCTCGGCCAGCTTCAGCTCCCCATCGCGGGCCGCGAGCGTGAAAATGTCGGCCGGCTCCTGGATCACGCCGTCCTGGAAGAAGGTGTCCACCTGCTTGGCGCCCAGCCCCTCAATGTCGAAGGCGCGGCGTGCGACGAAGTGCTTCAAATGCTCCACCCGTTGGAAAGGGCAGGCGAATTCGCCGGAGCAGCGGCGCACCGCGCCCTCCTTGCCGCCGGCGGTGGCTTCGCGCACCACCAGCGTCGCCAGCGGACATGGGCATGTGTGAGGAAACTCAAAGGCTGCGGCGCGATCAGATCGGTCGGCGTCCAATACCCGCACCACTTGCGGGATGACATCGCCGGCGCGCTGGATCACCACGCGATCGCCGGCGCGGATGTCCTTCTTGGCGATTTCATCGGCATTGTGCAGCGTCGCGTTGGACACCACGACGCCGCCCACCGTCACCGGCGTCAGCTTGGCCACGGGCGTCAGAGCGCCGGTGCGGCCGACCTGGATCTCGATGGCCTCCAGCGTGGTTTGAGCCTGCTCCGGGGGAAATTTGCCGGCAATGGCCCAGCGCGGCGCACGCCCCACAAAACCGAGGCGCTGCTGCAAATCCAGCCGATCGACTTTGAACACCACGCCGTCGATGTCGTAATCGAGGTCCGCGCGCCGTCGCTCGATGTCGTCAAAAATCGCCCGCAACGCGTCCACATCGGCCTGGAGCTCCAGCTTGGGATTCTTCGCGCCGGCGACGACTTTGGCGTGATCCGCCACGGCCCCAGCATCCTTGGAATCGGGTAGCCCGCACGCCTCGCCAAACCAGACCGGCGCCCGTTGCAGCCCCGGATTGATTACAAACCCCCACTGCGCCAGGGCGGTCACGGCGTCGCTTTGCGTCTGCGCAAAGGGCGCGCTGGCGGCGCCCCAGGCATAGGCGAAAAAGCGCAAGGGCCGCGCCGCGCTGATGGCCGCATCCAGCTGGCGCAGGGAGCCGGCGGCGGCGTTGCGTGGATTTTTGTAAGCCGCCAGCCCCGCCTCGGCCTGCGCCTCATTCAGCGCGGCGAAGGCGGATTTCGGCAGATAGACCTCGCCGCGGATTTCGATCGAATCCGGCCAGCCCGTCCCCGACAACGCCTCAGGAATGTCCGCAATGGTGCGCGCATTGGCGGTGACGTCCTCGCCCGTGCGCCCATCGCCGCGGGTGGCCGCGCGCTTCAGGCGTCCGCCTTCATACAGAAGTGAGAGGGACAGCCCATCGATTTTCGCCTCACCGACCAGGGCGAGCGGTTCCTCCAGCGGCCATTTCAGAAAGCGGGCCAGCTTGCGCGCGAAATCCTGCAGGTCAGCGTCATCAAACGCGTTGTCCAGCGACAGCATGGGCGCGCCATGCACCACCTCCGCAAAACCCTCGCTGGGCGCCGCGCCAACCCGGCGGCTGGGGCTGTCGGCGCGGACGAGATCGGGGAAACGCGCCTCGATGGCCGCATTGCGCGCGCGCAGAGCGTCATAGGCGGCGTCGGAAATCTCAGGGGCGGCATTTTGATGATAGAGCCGGTCGTGGCGCGCAAGCTCCCGCGCCAGGCGCGCCAGCTCCGCCGCCGCATCCTGCTGCGACAGATCATCCACATCCAAGAGGGCGCTCACGACCGCGCGCTCATGGCCGCGCCTTAGAAAATCCGCCCGATCGTCCGGGACCATAGGCTGCGCGGCTCGCCCTCGATATCCTCGGTCGTCTGACCGGTTTGAGCGACGACAACACCCTCTTCCACAAGCAGCGCATACGTGTCTGCGTACCAGGGATCGCCGGGAAAGTTATAACCGAGCACGGCGGCCAGCTGATTGGCCTCATGCACCACGCCGAGGGAGAGGTACGCTTCCACCATGCGATGGAGCGCCTCCGGCACATGGGTGGTGGTCTGATAATCGGTGACGACGCGCTTAAACCGGTTGATGGCGGCCAGATAATGGCCCTCGCGCAGATACCAGCGCCCCACATCCATTTCCTTGCCCGCCAGATGATCGAGCGTCATGTCGATTTTCAGCCGCGCATCGCGCGCGTAATCACTTTGCGGGAACCGACGCTCCACCTGCCGCAACGCCGCCAAGGCGCGTTCAGTCGTGCGTTGATCGCGGCCCACATCCAAGATTTGCTCATAATGGCAAAGCGCCACGAGATAATAGGCGTAGGCGGTCGTGCGTCCGCTGGGATAGAGCGCAATGTACCGCTCTGATGTGGCGATGGCCTGATCATACTGATTGCTCAGATAGCTCGTATAGGCCGCCATCATCATCGCCCGGCGCGCCCATTCGGAATAGGGGTGCTGGCGCTCCACCTCGTCGAACAGCGCGATGGCCTCGGCGTAGCGCGAGGTTTCCAAGCGCCCGATGGCCTCGGTGTAAATCACCTCAGCCGGACGCTCCACATAGGCCAGCCTCTCGCTGGGATCTCCCGCGCAGGCCGCCGCGAGCACCGCCAGCAACCCCACGCACACGCACCGTATGATCATGGTGGTAGCTTTCCTCTAAGCCTCACAAAAGCGCAAGGCCCCATCACCGCGCGGCGCCATCCACACTCACGCCATCGGGCGGGCGTGGGGCGCCCCCGCCCAGCCACCCCGCGGGCCACTCGTCTGCGGCAAACAGTTGCATATGAGTGTTTTCATAGGTTTGAGATGATTAGACGTTGGATGTCGTTTGAGATTCGTGCCGGACACAGCAACAAACGTATACAAACAGACACAAACACATATATACTTGCTGTTCCCAGCATAAAGCGATACACACGCAGTGCGCTCAGCCCGGCTAATGTTGGCGTTCAAGATCAGCCTCGCATCCAAGGTGTCTCATGGATCAGTTGACATTTCGCGGGCCGCAATTGGCCATGCTGGTGGACCAACATGTGGGAGACCGCATCCGCCAACGGCGCATGTTGCTGGGCTTCACCCAAGAACAGCTGGCGGAAGCTTTGGGTATTTCTTACCAGCAGATCCAGAAATATGAGACGGGAACCAACCGGATCAGCGCTGGACGCCTGTTCCAGATCGGACGGCGTTTGGAAGTGGATGTGGCTTACTTTTTCGACGGCCTCGACAATGCGGGGCGCTTGAATGATGAGGATGAGCCGGCGACGACCAATTCCACGCGCTCGATCATTGAGCTGGTGCGCAGCTTTCAGAGCGTCCGCGATGACGGCTTGCGTGCGGCGATTTTGAACTTGGTCCGTAACGCCGCCTCCGCACACAACACCAATGACGCCGCAACGCCCTTCCAGACCGCCGAGAAAACGGTCAATGGCAATGGCGCGAACGGGTTTACATCGCGCTAACCCACACAGCACATTCTGTTTTGGAAGGCCCGCGCTGCCAGTCCGGTCGACATGCCGTATGGCGCAGCACGATCATTTCACGTCGCATCATGGACGCGCAGCGCACGCAACGCAGCGAACGCTTAAGCGACTGCGGCGGCTCGCGTTTCGCCGGTCAAAGATGCCGCGCGGCGACCACCGGCGGTGTCCTGGCGGGCCCAATCGATGCGGTGCGCCTCACAATCCGCCATCAGCTTGCGCAGCAGGGCGTTATTGATCGTGTGGCCCGGCCGTTCGGCGATGAAACGTCCCTCAATGGGCAAGCCGGCGACGTACAGATCACCGACCGCATCCAAAGCCTTGTGCCGTACGAACTCGTCGGCGAATCGCAAGCCGCCGGGGTTCGTCACCGCATCACCATCCAGCACGACACAATTGTCAAACGAGCCGCCTAGCGCGAGCCCAGCGGCGCGCAGCGCATCCACTTCCTCAGCGAAAGCGAAGGTCCGCGCCGCCGCGATATCTTCAGCAAAGGCCGCCGGCTCCACCGCCGCCACGACCCGCTGGCGGCCAATGCCGCCACGGTCAAAATCAATGGTGACGTCCAGCTCCAACCGGTCCGCCGGCTCAAACCGCGCCCAACTCTCCCCTAGCCGCACTTCGACCGGCCGCACGACTTTCAGCACACGGCGGCGCGCCGGCAGAGCGCGCAGACCCGCACGCCGGATCAGCGCCATAAACGGGGCCGCACTCCCGTCCAACGCAGGGATCTCCGGCCCGTCAATGTCCAAGCGAACATTGTCCACGCCCAACGCAGACAGCGCGGCGAAGACGTGCTCCACCGTACCGACGCTGGCGCCATGGGCGTTGCTGATGCGGGTGCAAAGGCGCGTGTCGGTCACAGCATCCGCCGACACAGCGATCAACCCCTTGGGGCCCGCTATATCCGTGCGGCGCACAACGATGCCTGTCCCCGCCGACGCCGGGCGTAGGATAAGCCGTGTCTTTTCGCCGCTGTGCAACCCGACACCGGTACACCGGGTCGACCGCGCCAAGGTGGTTTGCATCACTGCGTGTTCACTCATCACCCATACCCCGCCTGTGCCAGCGTGGTAGCAAGCAATGTTGCGCCGCGGCAAATAACCCTTGGTTACGGCATGTTACGAAAGCAACAAGCGCTTGATTTTTCGTTATAAATCAGAGCATCAGGCGACGCTAGGCACGTATCGCAACCGCATCATGTCGGTCGCGCGCGGCGCAAAAAGGCAGGCACATCCAGCTCCGCATCCTCGCCCGTCGCGGCGGCCAAACCCGCCCGCAGGCCGGCAAAAGGCGTGCGGTGCGCGACGGCGTCACCGGCGGCTGGCCCCATGGCCCCGGCTGCGGCGGCGTGGGGAGCGGGCGGCGGGACCCGCGCAGGATGCGGCGCAACGCCGTCGGCGCCGTGCGGCTCGGTCGGCGCCAACGTTGTGTCCTGGCGGGCGTGGTAGGCGCTGCGGTGCGGACGTCGCGCAAACCAGCGCAACGCACTGAGGCCCTTGGCCCGACGTTCCGGCGCGCGGGGTGCGCCCGCTGCGGCCGGGCTGGGTCGCGATACGTGCCGGTCCTGCGCTTCCCCGTCAAACGCAGGGCGCCCATCATCATACATGCCACCGGCGGCGGCCGTCACGGGCCCGCAGCCTGGGCGATCTTCGGCCTGCAACGCCGCGCCCGCCGGGTCGGCGCCGTTGAGATCCAACGCCCCCAATGGCGCCTCTTGGGCGCCGCCCAACGCGTTCGCCGGGGCGGCTGCGTGTTCGCCGGGCCGGCGCGCCGTCAGGCGCACGCCGGGCGTCGGGCGCACGCTTTGGATGTCTTTGGCTTGGCGCGCGGTGTCCGCCGCAGAGCCCTCAATGCCCGTCGCCAACAGGGACACCCGCACCCGCCCCTCCAGGGCTGAGTCCACGGCCGAGCCGATGATGATGCGCGCATCGGGATCGATTTCCTGACGGATGTGTTCGGCGACCTCGTCCAACTCAAACAGGGTGATGTCGTCCCCGCCGGTGATGTTCACCAACACCGCACGCGCACCGGCGATGCTGACCTCATCCAGCAGCGGATGGCTCATGGCCGCCTCCGCCGCTTGGCTCGCACGCCCCTCGCCAGACGCCTCGGCCGAGCCCATCAGCGCTTGGCCCGCCTCGGTCATCACCGTGCGCACATCGGCGAAGTCCAAATTGATCAGGCCGCTACGGGTCATCAAATCCGTCACGCCGCGAATGCCGGCATGCAGCATGGTGTCCGCCATGGCGAAGGCTTCGCGCACGCTGGTGCGTTCATCCACCACGCGGAACAAGTTTTGATTGGGCAGGACGAGCAGCGTGTCGGCCGCCTCCTCCAGGGCGGCGAGCCCCTCACACGCGGCTTCGGCGCGCTGCACGCCCTCGCAGGCCAAGGGGCGCGTCACGGCCGCGACGCTCAGAACGCCAGCCTCACGCGCCAGGCGCGCCACCACCGGCGCGGCGCCGGTGCCGGTGCCCCCGCCCATGCCTGCGGTGATAAAGACGAGATGGGCGCCCGTGAGCAGTTGCGTGATGGACTCTGCGGCCGCCTCAGCGGCGGCGGCGCCCGTCTCGGCCCGTCCGCCAGCGCCCATGCCATGGGTGATCTCGGCCCCCAATTGCAGACGTGTGGCCGCTTTTGAGCGCGCCAGGGCTTGGGAGTCCGTGTTGGCGGTGATGAACTCCACGCCCTCCAACCCGGCGTCGATCATATTGTCGACCGCATTGCCGCCGGCCCCGCCAACGCCAAACACCACGATGCGCGGCGCGTGCTCCGGCGCCGCCTCCCCCGCCGCATAAATCGTCACGGGCTTCTCCCAGATTATGGTCCCCAGGTCGCGCCAGCCACGGCCTGTTTCGTGGACGAAACGGTGCGGGATCAGGCTTAATGGCGCGTTAAGCGCGGCCGGGCTGGGTGTGCTCGGCCCCCACGCGCTCAGTTGGCGGGGCCTAACGCCACGCCCGCTCAGCGCCAGCCAAGCCACGGCCCTTAACCGGTTTCTGCCTACGTGGATGAGGGGGCGAACACTTTGGCCGGCTTTGCCGCAAAACGCTCAGAATTGATCGCGCAGCCAGCGCGCTGCGCCGCTCCAACGTCCGCCGCCGGCCAGCGACCGCGCCGCCGCTTCACGCGCCAAGAGCGGGGCTGGGCGGGGTGGGCCGCGGCGTGCATCGGCGTCCCAGCCCAGGGCATGGCGCGCCAATCCGGCCGCGACGCACAAGCTCGCGGCTGGCGCCCCCAACGCGCGATCCGCGGCGCCGGCGCTCCACTCCCGGGCAAGGCCTGCAACGCGCATGGGCGCGCCCACACGCGCTTCGCGGCCGAAAACGGTCGTCGCCACCTCAGCAACGCCCGCCAGCAGCGCCCCGCCGCCGGTGAGCACCACGCGCCGCACGGCGCCATAGCCTGGCGCCGCTGTTAGCCGATCGGCCAACATTTCAAAGATTTCCTCCACACGCGGGCGCATGAAGTGCGCCAGCTCCGCGCGGGCGATCCGTGTCGGGCGGGCGCCGCGGCCATCGCTTCCCGAAGGCGGCAGCGTGATAAAGGCGCGATCGTGCAAGGCCCGCGTGCTGACATCCCCATGGGCGCGCTTGACCTCCTCGGCCACATCCAAAGGCGCGCCCAGACCGATGGCGAGATCGCGCGTGACATGCCCGGCGCCAATGGGCGCCGCCGCCACATGGGTGAGGCGCCCGCCCTGGAACACGCCCGCAACGCCGGACGCCGCGCCGCAATCCACCACCAGAGCACCGGCCTGCGCCTCCTCACGGCTGAGGCAGGCCAGGCCCGCCGCATAGGGCGCGGCCGTCAAGGCGCGCACTTCCAAACCGGCGCGGGTGACCGCCAACATCAAGGTCCGCACCGGGGCCGCCCGCGCACTGACAACATGCAGGCTCAACGCCAGGCGCGCGCCCGGTCGGCCACGGGGATCGCCGGTGGGCTCATCATCCACCCGCCATGCGGTGGGCAAGGCGTGCAGCACCACCCGTCCCGGCGTCTCGGCATGGCGCAGCGCCGCATCTAAGGCTCGGCGCTGATCACGCGTGGCAACCGGCTTGGCTCCCAAAGCCGTCTCCCCACGCAGCGTCAATGAGGCCAGCCCTTCACCGCCAAAGCTCACCGTGACCGCGTTGACCGCCGCGCCGGCGGCGCGCTCGGCGTCCCCCACGGCCGCGCGTATGGCGGCCGCCGCCGCGGGAATGTCGGCGATCATCGTGCCGCGCAGGCCTAATGTCGGACGCCGGCCCATGCCCATCACCGCCAGCCCGTCATCGCCTTGCACTTGTGCGATCACGCAGGTGATGCGCGTGGCGCCCATATCCAGAACCGCCACGGGCCCGCCCAAGGAGGGTCCGGTGTGAGAGGTTGTGGCGGTCATGCCCCGCGCTCGCGCACCTGCCCGGCCCGCGCACGATGCAGCGGCTCACGCAGCACAACACCATTGCGCATGTCGATCACGCCCAGCGGCGCCTCGAGGAACCCGGTTTGCGCGTCGAGGCGGGCAAGTTGCGCCAGCACATCCGCGCTGGGCCCCTCCGGCAGTTTGACCACCGCGCCACTGTGCAAATGCACGTCCCAGCGGCGTGCGCCGACGCGCTCAAAGCGACGGGCGAGACGGCGCAAACGCGGCCGCTCCCGCAACGCGGCGGCCAGCTCGGGCGCGGCTTGTGGGGCGCCGGCGCCGAACAACTCCGGCAGATCCGTCTCGACGGCGGCCAAATCCGCGTCCAACACCGCGCCCATATCGTCAACAAGCAGCACCGGCGCCTCCGCCGTGGCGCGCCACAACGCCAGGGGCCGATGCTCGCGGACAATCACCACCACCCGATCTGGCAGCAATCGCAGCACCGCGGCCTCGCGCACCCATGGCAACGCTTCAATGCGTTGGCGCGCCGCGCCGGGATTGAGGCCGAACACGACGGCTCCCGCCGGCAACTCGAGAGCCCGCTGCAGATCCGACGGATTCGCGCGCACGGCCCCGCGCACATCAAACGTATCGAACACAAAACCGGCCGCAGCCAGGCGCGCATCCACACCGGCGCGGAGGGCCTCCAGCGCGGAGCCGCCAAATCCACTCAACCAAAACGCGATCACTCCGAGCATGAAGCCGCCCAGCACCGCCGCCCAGCGCAAGGGGCTGCGCCGCGGCGGCGCGGGGTCCGGCTCGGGCTCCGGCGGGCGGCGCAGGCTGTGCACATCGAACATGTCGGGAAAGCCATCGGGCGTGGGCGGCGCCTCGGCATAGACCGCGCCGTCCTGCCGCAACCCGCGGCGGCGGCGGCGATACACACGCGGATAAGCGCGGTCGTCGAATGGCGTCGATGTCGGCTTGCGGCCCACCGGCGTGTCTCCACTTGTGCGCTTCTGCGATGACTGAAAGGGGCCGCCCTGTCGTGCGGCTCTGGGGAGTGTGATGGAGCGCGAGTGGTTAAGAGGTGGTAATCAAACCGACGCGAACTGCAGGTAATTTTGTAATTGTCGGTGTGCCGTTTCAAGACAAATGAAGAATTGATGACGCCGAAAAATGCGAAAACGCAGTCGCGGATTCGCCTGCTGGGCGAATACGCTTTGTGGCGTCATTGGGGCGAAAATCGGGCCGCGGTCGCCGGCGCGCAGCCTATGCCGATGCGGCGGAGCTCCCACTCCAGATCCACACCCGCGTTCGCGTGCACCCGTCGGCGGATCTCTTCGCCCAACGCCTCCAAATCGGCGGCGCTGGCCTCGGCCGCGTTGATCATGAAGTTGCAATGCTGCGGCGACATCATCGCGCCGCCCATGCGCAGACCGCGCCCGCCAGCGGCGTCGATCAGGCGCCATGCGGAACGTGGGTCAGGCGTGCCGGGCGGAGCGGGGTTTTTGAACGTCGAGCCCCCCGTTTTTTCACGGATGGGTTGAGTGGCGCTGCGTTTTTCGGTGATCGCGTCCATGCGTGCGGCGATGGCGGCCGGATCGTCCGCTTCACCCTCAAACAGCGCCTCAACGAAGATCCAATCCGCCGGCGCGTCGCTATGGCGATAGGCATAGCCCAGCTCATCGGGGGTGGTGACAATGCGCCGCCCCGCCCGATCCAGCGCCGTCACACGGCGTAGACGATCGCGGGTCTCAGCACCATAACAGCCGGCATTCATGCGCAACGCACCGCCAACAGTCCCCGGCACGCCGACAAAAAACTCCAGCCCGGCCACGCCGGCGGCCGCGGCGGTGTGCGCGACCTTCTTGTCGAGGGCGGCGGCGCCGGCGCGCACCTCAAGTTCCTCGACGCCAACGGCGCCAAAGGCCGGCGTCAACCGCACCACGACGCCCGCAATACCGCCATCACGCACAATCACATTGGAGGCCGCGCCCAACACGGTGACAGGAATATCGTCGGGTGTTTCAGCGAGGAAACGGGCCAAATCCGCCTCATCCGCCGGCAGGAACAACACTTGCGCCGGCCCGCCCACGCGCAGCCAGGTGAAGGGCGCCAGAGGCGTGTTTTCCTGCAGCACCCCGCGCACGGGCGGCAGCTCAGCAACGAGGGAGGGATGGGCCATACGCTCTTTTAGAGTATTTTTTGGGCTTGTGGGCCGGGTTGTGCGGTCAGCCTCTGCGAGGCGTTGCCGCACGTCGGCGACACCCCGCTTTTTGGCGTCCCAATCCCCGCGCACCACGCCGCCCCTGGCGCGTGGCGCGCCTCCAGACCACGTTAAGGGGCGGGAATGTCCGCGGTGAACGGCGCAACGGGCAAACCGCTGCGGCCATAGAGGTTGATGAGCGGAAAGTTCGCCCACGCATAACGCAGGGTCTGCGCCGGCTCGTCATCCAACTCCAGCACCACCGTGTCACCCTGCACGGAGCCAGGCGCAAAACGGCACGCATCGTCGCCGTCACACACCGTAAAGCCCAGCGCTGCGGCGCCGCCATAGACCGTCAAGCCGCCGCCGGTGTCCGCAAAGCGCACACGCAGCTGGGTTCCCTTGCGCGTCACCGCGCGCAGCGTCGGCGCGGCCTGCACATCGGTCGCGCCATAGGCCACGCGCAACGCCTCCTGCGCCAAACGCGCGCCAACCACATCCTTATGGGCCGGGTGGATATCGTTGCGTACCCCCTGATCCAGCAGGATCGCCATGCCGGCCTTGCCATCGGCGGCGACGGCCTGACGTTGCGCCTCGCGGAAATGGGCCAGCGGCGAAGCGGGCGAAGGCTTCGCGCTGTAAGGGCCATAGCCTGGCAATTGGGCGATGATGAAGGGCAAGTCCGGGTCGGCGAACGTGTCGCGCCAGTTCCCCATCCAGACGTCCATCAACTCCCTGTACTGATAATACCTTCGGATGTTGGACTCGCCCTGATACCACACCACGCCCCGCAGCGTGGTGGGCGCAAGCGGCGCGATCATGCCATTATAAAGCGTGGTGAGGCCCCGCAGCGTGGTCCAGGGCACGAAGGGCGGCGACGCCTCCCAAGCGCGGCGGCTGATGGACGGCTTGGCGCGCCACGCGCCCGCCACATCCAGCACGCTTCCATCCGCGAAAGACAACGGCAAGGCCCCCTCGACGCCCCCGCGCAAACCGCCGCCGCCCTCCAGGTCAATGACGCGGATAGCGATGCTGTTGGCGCCCGCCCGCAGCACGCCGTCGGGAATGGGGTAGACCCGCTGTGGCCCCAGCCAAAACGTCTGCCCGACCTTAACGCCGTTGATCCAGACCGTATCGCGCTCGTCAATGCGGCCGAGCGCCAGCGTGGCGGCGCCCTGCGCTTGCTCCGCCGTCACCTCCACATCGCGGCGCAGCCAGACCACGCCGTCAAACCCGCGCAGCGCGTCAACGCCTGAGCGCTCCCATTGGCCGGGCTGCGGCAATGTCGTCCAATCCGCCAGGCTCACATCATCCCCATACCAGGGCGCTTGCGGGTCCGAGCCCGGATCGTGCGCCGCCGCCCAGGCGTTGACATCGGCCGCCATCGTCGCTTCGGCCTGCACTGGATCTGCGGCGAAGGCGCGCACGCGCTCCAGATCCGGGCGATAGCGGGCGATCTGCTCCAAATGATCGGCCCCGATCCAATCCTCAATGGTGGTCCCGCCCAGCGCCGCCTGAATCAGCCCTATGGGCGCGTCGATTGTGCGCGCCAGCTCCAGCCCGAAATGCCAACACACGGCGGAAAAATCCAACGCCGCCTCAGCATCCGCCAAGCGCCAGCTGATCGCAAACTGCGGATCGTCCGCGGGGGCCGGCGGCGCGTCGCGCGCGACTTTGGCGATATGCACGCCGCTGCGGGTCGCCTGTTGCGCGAGGCGTTCGCCATTGGCGGCCTGCGCCAGCGTCCAATCCATGTTTGACTGGCCCGAACACAGCCAAACATCACCAAACGCCACATTCTCAACGCGCGCCTCCGCGCCGTCAGCCGCCTGGACTGTGAGCACGTTGCCACGCGAGGCCGGCTGGGGCTCAAGCGTGGCGGTCCAGCCTCCCGTCCCGTCGCGGCGCACGGGGAGCGCCGCGCCATTGAGGGCGACATCCACGTCTGCGCCCGCAGGCGCATGGCCGAACAGTGTGATGGGGGCGTCGCGCTGCAACACCATGGCGTCGTGGAACAACGGCGCCAGCAAGGGGCGCGGCTCCGCCTCCTCCGCCGGCGCCTCAACGCCGCAAGCGCTGAGCGCCATGGCCAGCGCGCCCGCGAGCATAACCCGCAGGGCGCGCATGCGTACGCGCAACATAGTACTCATCGTAGGTCTCAGCCCTGCTTAGGCCCAGCTCACCAGGCAGTGTGAGCAACGCTGGGAACGGTACGCAGATCACGCGCTTGGCCATGCCCACAGCGTCACGCAGCCAGCCGGCGCCTTTCGGACGCGCGCACGCTATGGTGCGACGGCGCCGGGAGCGGCAGCCTCACTCTGCAGCGCGAGCGCGGCCGCGACACGGCGCCAATCCACCACTTTAAAGTTCTGCGCCAACACCGCGCCGTCCGGCGTGGTGTTCTCATCGTCCTGGACGACGACAAGGCCATCAGGAAAACCCGGCAACGCCGCGGCGACAACGTCAAGGCCATCCGTGTGCGTCACCCGATCGACCGAGCCATCGGCGCTGGCGACGACGGTGAAGCGTCCGACAAATTCCGCCTGGGGCAAGGCGAACAGGGCGAAGCTGTCATCACCTTGCGAGGATGCGATGAGCCAGCCCCCCTCAGCGCCGAGGGGATAAATGGTGAGGCCTTCAATATCGGCGGTCAGCTGAATACGATCGATCACGGCGATGGTCTCGCGCGCATCGCCGGCGGCGGGATCGGCGTCGTAGCGGTGAATCGCCGCCTCCTCCACGGCGATGAACACATCGCCGGTGCGGTCGTCAAAGACGCATCCCTCGGCTTGGGCGCCAAAGCTCAGCTCACGCACCAATGTGGCGGCGGGCTGACCGTCTTCATCCAGGGTGAGGCGGAATTGCGCAAAGCCGTCATCGGTGGCTGTGACGCCCACATGATAGGCGCCCGCGCCCGCCACACCAAGACATACGCCATAGGGATCCGCCAGCGGCGTCGGGAAACTGGCCAGCGGCGCGACGACGCTGTCGGCATTGATGGTGAACAGCTCCACCAAGCCCGTGCGTCGATGGGTGGCGACCGCCAGACCGTCATGCGCGCCCATGGGACGCACATCCACATTGTTCATGGGGCCCACGCGCAGGAATTGGCGCACCGCCCCATCAAGATCATAGACAAACAAGCCGCCCGTATCGCGTTTGTCCGTGCCGATGATCACACTGTTGGCAGGATCGCGCGCCACCCAAATGGCGGCGTCATCGGCCGCGTCGTCCAAGCTCGCCACCGGCGCGGTCTCCCATGACGGCGCGACGGGCTCAGCCGTGCCGCGCGGCCCGAAAGGGTGGGCGCAGGCCGCCAACACCAGTGTGACGCTCACAGCGACCCCCGCCGCCTTCGCCTGCGATGCGATATCGCGCATGGACGTACTCTCCATTCATACAATGAGGGCGCAGCGAGCTGAGAACTCTCGCTGCGCCCTGGGTTTTAGTAGCTGACTTTCAGGCCGACATTGGCCGTGAAACCATACTCTTCATATTGCAAGAGAACCCGGCGTCCTTCGACATGGGTGTAGGCCAGGAAGGGCTCATCATTGAGGTTCTTCAACTCACCATACAGCCGCACATTGTCCGTCACCCGGAAGCGGCCCGTGAGGTCCCATTGGCCGTGCTCGTCAACGAAGCGGTCCAGTCCATCGTCAAAGCCGCCATTGATCTCGTCCAGATACTCGGACCGATAGGCGTAGGACAAACGCACATCGAACCGGCCTTTATCGTAACCGAGCACCACATTGGCCAAGGTGTCCGACAGCTTCGGCAGATCAATGGTGCGCGCAGCTGAGGCCGTGCCTGCGCCGCCAAACCGTGCCTCGCCATCCAAGAAGGTGGCGTTGGCGCCGAGGATCAGGCCATCAAACGGCGCGGGCAGCATGGTCAACGCCTGGCTGTAGCTCAGTTCGATGCCGGTAATGCTGGCGTCATCCAGGTTGGTGAACGAATTGAACTCTTCGAATGTCAATCCAAAGAACTCACTATCGATAAACTGGATTTCCGCGATGTAGTCATCGATCTCTTTATAGAATACCCCGGCGGATAGGATGCCGTTGCCGCCGATATACCATTCGACGCCGAGATCGAAATTGTCCGCGACTTGCCGCTCCAGGTTGCGGTTGCCGCCTTCGCCTTCTTCGGCCGCAGCCCCCTCAATCCCCTCGATTTCGGCGCGCGGGGCGATGCCCGCAAAGGTGGGACGGGCCAATGCACGATAGGCGGCGCCGCGCAGGACGATATCGTCCGTCAGCTCGTAGCGAAGCGTGATGCTTGGCAGAACGTCCTTGTAGTCGTCTTCTATGGACACCGCGACAGGGTTTTCATCGCGCACCTGGGTGGCGTTCGCGGACAGCTCCGTGGATTCAACCCGCACGCCGCCAACAATGTTAAGCGGACCGCGCTCATAGCCGCCCATGGCATAGACCGCGAAGATGTCCTCTTCGGCGGTGTAGTCTTCAACCGTGGACGCCACGAACGTGTCATCGGCGTTCAGCTCGATCGCTCCGCCGCGATTGGCGAAGAAGAAGCGGCTGATGGCGCCGGCGTCCGGGAACGGTCCAAATTGCGCCAAGGGGAAGTCCGCATTGGCCCCCACGAAATCGCCCAGGGTCACATCACCCTCTTCGTAGATCTCCACCGTGGCGTCATAGGATTTTTCCCGCTGGCGCAGTTTTGCGCCGCCTTTCAAGAAGGCCTCAGCGCCACCGATCAGGAAGTCACGACGCAGGTTCACCGCCAGCGCCAATTCGTCATCCTCGGCCAGGCCGCGGATCAACTCCCACTCATCGATTTCGTACGCGCCGGGCTCGGCATAGGGAAAGGCGTCAGCGGCGGGCACGACGATTTGCGGATTAAGCAGATCGGCCCCATTAAAGCCGATGGTCGCGCCATCCAGCTCCTCGCGACGGAAGGTCACGACATCCAGGTTCCCCGGGCCCGGCTCCTCTTCTTCCGCGTGGCTGAAGGCCAAAGAGTAGTCCGCGGTCCAACTGTCAAAACGGCTCTCGCCCCCCAACTGCACGGACCAGATGCGCTGCTCTTCCAAGCGGTCCTTGCTGTCGCGATCCACCTCAATGCCAGCCTCTTCGCAATCGTCTCCCAGCGCGTCGCACGCATCTTCGGTGATGACGTCGCCATCGGGATCAAGACGCACGCCTTGGAACAGCACCGTGTTCCCGTCCACGCCGATGATGTCCGCTGAATCCAACTTCACCTCGACGCGACGGCGGAACTCCTGATCGGAGAATAAGGAATACAGCGTGCGGAGATAAAACTGGTGGTCGTCATTGGGGCGGTAGTCGAGGTTAGCGCTGACATTGGTGCGCTCACGGGTCACGATGTAATCGCGCAGCTCTAGCTCTTCGTTCCAGAACACGCCGTCTTCGACCTGCCAGGGGCCGTCCACCTCTTGGTTTTCGGTGGCGAACTCCCGCTCACGATAGGACGCGGTGATCGCCACGCCCAGGGTGTCGTTCAAGAAGAGGTCGGAGTAGGAAGCGGCGATTTTGGGCGTGAATTCCTCGGTCAATTCATTGTAGGAGCCGCCCAGCTCGCCCGTCAGATTCAGGCCTTCGCCGCGGTCAAACGCCGTGGTGGTGCGGATGTCGATGGAGCCGCCAATGGCGTCGCCATCCATGTCCGGCGTCAGGGATTTGTTGATGATGATGCCTTCCAGCACCTCAGAATCGATCACATCCAACGCCACGCCGCGAATGTCGCTTTCCGGCGCCGGCACACGTACGCCGTTGATGCTCGTGGCGTTCAACTCCGGGTTGAGGCCGCGAATGGTGACAAAGCGGCCTTCGCCCTGATCGTTCTCCACCAACACGCCGGCCACGCGACGCACGGCTTCAGACACGTTTTCATCGGGAAACTGACCGATGGCGTCAGCGGACAACACATCAATGAGCGAGGTGGAGGCGCGCTTCTGGTTCAACGCATCGAACAGCGATCCCGCTTGGCCGTACACGACGATCTGCTCGGCTTGCGGCAGACCGGCGTCCATGACGATGTCACGCGCCATATCCGCATCACCGATGGTCACAGTGATCGTCTGATCCTCAGCGCCGAGATACGACAGGTTAAGGGTGTAGTCGCCCGCCGGCAGATCCGTGAAGCGGTAGACGCCATCGCGGTTTGTCAACGCGGTGCGGTCCAGCTCCTCAATGCGCACCCGAACGCCTTCCAAGCGCACCGCGCCGTCCGCGCCGCTGATCACGCCGGACAACTCCGTCGCCCAAGCCGCGCCGCCAAGACCCGCCGCGCTCACGAGCAATGCTGTGGCGCACACGCCGTTCAACATATGATGTTTCATGGTCGAACCCCTCATTGCGGGACACGCCATGCTGAAGCGCCGCCCCCCCTGTCACTCGCGGGGCGTCTTGCCTTAGTCGCGTAACACGATTGTGACACCCGCGGGTTCGCCCCCTGCACTGCGCACTTTTGTCGCAGCGCCGGACGTCACGCTGTTCGGGACAGTGCGACTAGCGCAAGATGCGCGGACCAGGCATCTTTTCGTGATGCCGCGGCGCCACGAAAGCCCATCTTCATGGGTCGCATGGCCCCCGGTCAGTTCGCCCCGTGAGTGGGTTAGCCCATGGATTGGTATGATGATCCCGTTTGATTGGTCCGACGCCTTTTGCCTTGATGCGCAGCTCACCGATGATGAGCGCATGATCCGCGATACGGCGCACGCCTATGCCCAAGACAAACTCTTGGCGCGCGTTGTTACCGCGTTTGCTGGGGAGAGCACGGACCCGTCGATCTTCCGCGAAATGGGCGAGCTGGGCTTGCTCGGCGCGACCTTGCCGGAAGCGATGGGCGGCGCTGGGGCGTCCTATGTCGCCTATGGCCTCATTGCACGCGAAGTCGAACGCGTGGATTCGGGCTATCGCTCGATGCTGTCGGTGCAGTCTTCGTTAGTGATGTACCCCATTCACGCCTATGGCTCGCCCGCGCAACACGCGGCCTTCTTGCCCAAGCTGGCGCGAGGCGACGCCATTGGCTGCTTTGGCTTGACCGAGCCAGACGCCGGCTCAGACCCAGGAGGCATGCGCACGCGAGCGACCCCTGTGGATGGCGGGTATCGCCTCACCGGCTCGAAGACGTGGATTTCCAACGCGCCCATCGCGGATGTGTTTGTGGTCTGGGCCAAATCCGACGCCCATGGCGGCAAAATCCGCGGCTTTATTCTCGAGAAGGGCATGGAGGGACTAAGCGCGCCGAAAATCAGCGGCAAGTTATCGCTGCGCGCCTCCATCACCGGCATGATCCTCATGGAGGACGTGTTTGTCCCAGAAGACAATCTGCTGCCCCATGTGGAGGGCCTCAAGGGCCCCTTCGGCTGCTTGAACCGGGCACGCTATGGCATCAGTTGGGGGGCGATGGGGGCGGCTGAGGCCTGCTTCCACGCCGCGCGCGCTTATGGTTTGGAGCGCGTACAATTTGGCCGCCCCATCGCCGCGACCCAATTGTTCCAGAGCAAGCTTGCCGATATGCAGAGCGAAATCGCACTGGGTCTACAGGCGAGCCTGCGCGTTGGACGCCTTCTGGATGAGAACCAGTACGCGCCCGAGATGTTCTCGATCGTCAAGCGCAACAATGTCGCCAAAGCGCTAGCGATCGCTCGCGCCGCGCGCGACATGCATGGCGGCAATGGGATTTCGGAGGAGTACCAGGTGATGCGCCATCTGCTAAACCTGGAGACCGTGAGCACCTATGAGGGCACCCACGATGTTCACGCCCTGATTTTGGGGCGCGCGATCACCGGCC
>CAZGCB010000020.1:0-31439 GCA_964524065.1 uncultured Caulobacterales bacterium
CTCGCCGAGACGCAGCCGCCCCAGCAGGGCCTGGCCGCGGCGGCGGGCGCGCGCGTTGAGACCGCACTGCATGATTTCACGCTGGAGCCGGTGCTGGAGCATGACGGCTTGGTGTGGTCGCTGGCATTCCTGCCCGATGGCGCGATGCTGGCCACCGTGCGCGACGGCGCGCTGCTGCACCGCTCGCCGTCAGGACAGGTCACGACGGTGAGCGGCACGCCGCAGGTGTGGGTGCATGGGCAAGGTGGTTTGCTCGATGTGGCGGTGCATCCGGACTACGCCGAAAACGGCTGGCTTTATCTCGCTTACGCGGCCAGTCCCGGCGGGGCTCGGGCGTCGGTGGGCGGGCTCTCCGTCGTACGCGGGCGCGTGCGGGAGGGGCGCTGGGTCGATGAGGAACTGATTTTTGAGACGCCCGCGGCGTTTCAAACGCCGGCCCGCCATCATTTTGGGACGCGCCTGGTGCTGCACGCGGGGTATGTGTTTTTCAGCATTGGAGATCGGGGGCGGCCGGCCAATTCTCAGGACATCACCCATCCCGCCGGCAAACTGCACCGCTTGCATGACGATGGACGCCTGCCCGAGGATAACCCGTTTGTGTCAAATCCGGACGCGTTTGCGTCAATTTGGAGCTGGGGGCATCGCAATCCGCAGGGCCTAGCGCGTTCGGCGCGCGATGGCGCGCTCTACCTCACAGAGCACGGTCCACGCGGCGGCGATGAGCTGAACCGGGTGGAGCGGGGCCTCAATTATGGGTGGCCCACTGTGACCCACGGGATGAACTATGCCGGCACGCCCATCAGCGCCGAGACGGAGGCGCCCGGATTGCAGCCGTCGCTGCGGCATTGGACGCCCTCGCTGGGCGTGTCGACCCTCGCCATCGCTGGGGGTGCGGCCTTCCCGGATTGGAACGGGGATCTGCTGGTGGGCGGTTTGGCGACCCGTGATGTGCGCCGGGTGAGGCTGGAAAACGGGGTCGTGGCGGCCGAAGAAGTGTTGATGGCGGGCTATGGACGCGTGCGCGATGTGGTGCTGGACGGGGACGGCGCACCACACGTGGTTTTGAACAGCGCCGATGGCGGACTGAGTTTGGTCCTGCGCTTGCAACCCATTACCCCTTGAGGTGCATGAGCGACAAAATGAACCGAGGCGGCCTCAACCGGGTAAAGGTGTCAGCGTGGCCCGGCGCGTCGGTATTATCCAGCGTTGCGGCCTTGCTTTTGGCGCTGAGGTTCGACAGGAATGACGCTGGTCCGGTCTGTGGTGTCAGGAGAGGACAATGAGGGGATTACCGCGTTTCGTCATGGTGCTGGCGGCGGCGTTGTCCGTGGGCTTGGCGGGGGCCTGCGCAACGAGCTGGGACGAGTATGACGAGGCCTATGGGGGCAGCGCTGAAGAGGGCGCTGAGGGCGCGCAAGCGGCTGACTTCGAGCAAGACAGTTATCGTTTGGGCTCCGGCGATCTGGTCAACATCCTGGTGTTCAACCAGCCCGATTTGTCGGGAGAGGTGGCCGTCGATGGCGGTGGCGAAGTGACCATTCCGCTTCTGGGCTCGGTGGATGCGGGCGGCAAGACCGCCTCTGATCTGGGGGACGATATCGAGCGCGGCTTGCGCAGCGCCGGTCTGCTGCGCAACCCGCAGGTCACCGTGCAAGTGATGACGTTCCGTCCGTTTTACATTGACGGCGAGGTCGAGGCGCCGGGCGGCTATCCCTATGTGGACGGGCTGACCGTGCGCGGCGCCATCACAATCGCAGGCGGCTACACCGATCGCGCCAACCGCAATCGGGTGTACATCTTGCGCGAAGGCGAATCACAGGAACGCTCCATTCGCATCCGCGTGGACACGCCGGTGCAGCCCGGCGATCAATTGCGGGTGCCGGATCGCGCCTTCTAGATAGCAGCGCGGATAACAGTTGGGGGCGGTGCGCCCCCATCATTTCGCCTCAATTAAAGTGTGTGAAAGACGAGGCGTTAACCTTCATGAAAAGTCGCTAAGTCAATTCTTCGCTGTGTGGCCGGAATCATGCATGAATGGTGTCAAGTGATGATCCGCCGTATGATGGGCACGCGCAGCGAGGATTAAGATGTACAGCGTCTCCACACCCCTTCGCGCCGCAGCCATCGCCTTCGCTGCGATGGCGTTTGGCCCGTGGTCGGCGGCCGCGCAGCAAAGCGCGACGCAGGGCGTCGGCCTGCGTCCGGCGACCACATACGACCCATCCATCGTGGTCGGCGCGCCGGGTGGGGCGGACACGGGCGGCCTGGTGCTGACCGAGTCGGATGTGGCGTTGCTGGGCGCCGTGCAAGGTGATGTGCGCCGCGCGTGTCAGCTCGCGCTGCGCCGCAATGGCGCGGCGACATCCAATCAGCTGCAGGGCGTGATCATCGCCAGCATGAGCTTGGTGGACGCGCCGGAAGGCCTGAAGCAACTGGCTTTGGTCCGCATGGCTGGTGAAGACGGTCTGGATCCCCGCATCAGCGCGGCGGTGCAGGCCGTGTTGAGCGTGATGGCGGCCACCGCCCAAGGGCTGGACGGCCCCACAGGTGATCCTGGGGTGAGCATGGGCCGATTGTCGCGCCGCATCGCCGATAGCGGCGGCCTCAATCCCGGAAGTCCTTTCGGGGCGGACGGCTCGGCCGGCGGCGGCGGCGGCCCGGACTACACAGCGCCCTGACGGCCGTCGTATAGCGATGCGGGCGGCGGGTTGAGCGGCGAGGAACGACACACTAAGACGGCGTCGGCGACCAGGGAGTCGCAGCGGGGCCGAAAGCGGGGATGAAGATGACCACTGTGGCAAAGACAGTGCTGGGCGTCGCCAGCGTGATCGCCCTCGGCATGAGCGCCCAAGCGCAGCTGTATACCGAACGGGATGAAGAAACGGTGCGCGAGCGTCCGCGTCCCGAATATGATCCGGCGGGGGTGTATCTGCGGCGCTTTGTCGCCCGCCCCGATTTCCAGTTCGGCGTACGCTACAGCGACAACATCTTCGCTCGCGAAGAGGACACGCAAGAAGATCTCATCGCCAATGTGCTGCTGACGGGGGCGGTGACCTCCGACTTCAGCCGCCATGCGGTGGAAGCGTATTATACCGTTGATTACGACTACTATACCGATATCGGCGCCGACACGACCGGTGACGGCACGGAAGACGAAACCAACACCGAATACACCTTCGGCTTGCGCAGTCGGTTGGACCTGTTGCGCGCCAGCTCCGTGAGTTTCGACGTGTCCTACTCCAGCCGCCGTGAAGACCGCGCGGCGGCCGAGACGGTCATTTTCACCGGCGATGTGGTGGGCGAGCTGCTGGATCGGTTGGATGATATTGACGGCAACGTCAATCTCACCACCGCGCCGTTTGATGTTCTTGAAGAGATCGCCGCGCGCGAAGACGGGGACGGAACCGTCGGCGGGCAGGGGCTCGATGACGAGGAAGTGGCGGTCCTGGAGGAGATCGGGGCGGCCCTCTTCACCGATGAGCCCATTGAATATGAAGTGGTGCGCGGCGCGGTGATCGGTCGCCATGTGTTCGATCAACTGCGTCTGATCGCCGGCCTGGATGTCAGCAACACCATCTACAAAAACGCGTTTTCCTCGCGGCTTGAAGCGGCGCAAAACCTCGTATCGGACACGCGGGTTGCGGACGGGCGGGACCCGTTGATCCGCGTGCGCAACGCCGGTGTTGTGGACCTGTCCGAGCGCGATCGGTTGGAGACGCGGATGAATTTGCGCGCCGAATACCAATTCACGCCGGGCGCGTACGCCCTGGCGGAGGTCGTGTACAAGGACGTCGATTTCACCTTCAATTTCGACGAATCCTCCTTGGTGTCGGTGGCCCGCGACCGCTCGGCGGCAGGCTATGAGTTGCTGGGCGGTTTGGGCTTTGACCTCACGCGCTTGCTGCGCGGCGAGGTCGGCGTGCGCTTCGTCCAAGAAGAATTTGATCGCGATGAGTTCATCGACCCGGACACCGGCGCCCGCACCCCGCTGTTTGACAGCGCCTCGGGCGCGGGCGTGAGCGCCGATCTGACTTGGCTGATGTCGCCGCTCACCAACTTCATCTTCACCGCCAACACCGAAATCCGCCCGACGGTTTTGGAGGGCGCGTCGAGCATCTTGGCCTCGAACGCCGGCGTGGTGGTCGATCACGAATTGGCGCGCAACATTATCCTGTTCGGCGAAGCGCAGTATTTCTTGGAAGATTATCAGGAGCTTGACCGCGAAGACTCCCGTTATGAGTATGGCGTGGGGCTTTTGTATCTGTTGGATAACCGCTACAGCATAGAAATGAGCGCGGCGCGCACCGAGCAAGAGAGTACGGGCGGCGCCGGCCGGAGTTTTGATGTGAATCGCATCTCCGCGGCCTTGCGCGTTCGCTTATGATGCGTCTGTGATCATTGCGTCGATAACGATAGAGCCTGTGCATAAAGGGGTTGGTGGTGAGTGAGCAAACCGCACCGGGATTTCAGCGGACCGCGTTTGAGAATGCGGGCTATCAGGGCCGTGACGCCGGAGTGGACATTATGGGCGTGCCGCCGGCGCCGGCCCATGCGGAGCTGATCGACATCGACGCGCTGATGCGTGTGGCCCGTCGGCGCTTCATCCTGTTTGTGTTTTGCACCGCCATCGTCTTCTTGGGCGCCGCGTCCTTCGTGCTGAATCTGACGCCGCGTTACACCGCGACTGCGACCTTCCAAATCAACCCCGAAAGGGGCAGCGCCGTCGCCAATGTGGGCATCGACATCCTCAACCCTGTCGGCGGCATGAGCGCCTCGGCAGTGGATACCGAGGTGGCGATCATCACGTCGTCCGACTTGCTGCGCAGGGTGGTGACGGAATTGGATCTCCAATTCTACGAAGAGTTCAATCCGGTCGCGGGCGAACAGGATTCCCAAAACATCGTCGCCTCCTTGGGCGACGCCGCGAGCGCGGCGGGCGTCACCGCAGAGGGCATGGTGCAGCCGGCCGTCGCCAGCGATGTGTCGCCGCCGTTGACCCCGGCCGGCTCCTTGGGCGACTCAATGGACGAAGAGGTGGAGAACGCCGTCTCCGCCCTTGGGCGGCGTGTCACGGCGGCTCGCGTCGGATTGACTTTCCTCATTGAAGTCAATGTGGAGAGCGAGGATCCCGCCATGGCGGCCTTGATCGCGAACACCCTGGTTGAGAAGTACATCGAGCGGCAGCTGGAGACGGCCTATGCGCGCGTCAGCACCGCCACGGACTTTTTGAGCGAGCGGGTCGCGGTTCTCGGTGATGAGGTTGAGGCCAAAGAAAGCGCGGTGGAATCCTTCCGCGCGGATCGCGGCCTAGTGGATGTGGGTGGCGGCACCATCAACGAAGCGCAGATCCGCACCATCAACTCGGAACTGGTCATCGCCCGGTCGGAGCTGGCGGAAAGCGAAGCGCGCCTGCGCACGTTGCAGGCGCAAATCAATGCCGGCCGTCCGGCGGACACCATCCCTGAAGTGCTGGCGTCTGACGTGATCCGTGATTTGCGCGCCCAGCAGACCGCCATTGTGCGTGAGAAGGCGCAACTCGAGCTTGAGCTGGGACCGCGTCACCCGGACATGCTGCGCGTCAATCGCGAGCTGGCCGACATCGAAGTGCGCATTGATGAAGAGGTCGGCCGGATCGTTCAAAGCTATCGCAGTGAACGGACCGTGCTGTTGGAGCGCGTGCGCTCGCTGGAGGCGGATCTGGCGCGCTCCAAAGCGCAGCTGGCTGCCGACAATCGTGACTTTGTGAAGCTGCGCGAGCTGGAGCGCGATGCGGAAGCCACGCGCGCCTTGTATGAGAACTTCTTGAACCGCCTGAAGCAAACCAGCGAGGCGGAGCAAATCGAGGAAACCAACGCGCAGCTCGTATCCGCGGCGCAGCCGCCCAGCAATCCCAGCTTCCCCAACAACAAGCTGATGCTGCTGGCCTCGGCCGTGGTGTCCATTGGCTTTGGTGTTGGCATGGTGGTGTTGGCGGAATTGCTCGATAGCGGCTTCCGCACCTCCGAGGAGCTGGAGCGCCTTGTGGGCGGACGCGTGGTGGCTGGGCAAATCCCGCTGCTGCGCAAGGCCGACGCCAAGGTGGACAAGCGGCGGGTGGAGCTGTCCGATTATGTGATGCTCCGACCGTTCTCGGCCATAGCGGAGGCCTTCCGCGCCCTCAAAGCGGCGGTGGTGCTGCCCTATTCCGAAGCGGGCTCGCAAGTGGTGGTGATGACGTCCGGTCTGCCGGGCGAAGGCAAGACGTCCACCTCCTTCTCCTTCGGGCGCATGTTGGCCATGTCGGGCAATAAGGTGTTGGTGGTGGACGGCGATTTGCGCCAACGCTCACTGTCTCAGCGTGTGGCTCCCGATCACAAAAACGGCTTGATGGAAGTGCTTGCCGGTAAAGTGTCGCTGGAAGACGCGATCATCACCGATGAATCCGGAGCCGATGTGCTGACCGTCAGCCCTGTCTACTACACCCAGCGCGACGTGTTCGGCCTCAAGGCTTTCGAGGATTTGCTCGAAGACATGAAATCGAAATACGAAGTGGTGGTGTTCGACACCGCTCCATTGCTGGCGGTGGCGGACACGCTGACCCTGTCGCGCCTGGCCGATATTGTCGTGGTGCTCGTGCGCTGGGCGCACACCAAACGCGAGGTGGTGCGCTCATGCTTCGCCGAGTTGCGCAAAGTGCGCATCAAGGCTGCGGCGTTGGTGATGTCGCAGGTCAACATGCAACGGCGCGAGCTCTATGACGGCGTCCAAACCGTGGAATACTCCCGCTACTACAGCTCCTGATCGCGATCCGGCGGGCGGTGCGCCCGCGCGTACGCCAGTGGAGGAGGAGGCGCTGCACTTGGAGCGTGCAGCGCCGTCTCAGAACCGCGTTCTGAGAACCCGATCCGCCCTCGCGCCCGCGTGGAGCGCGCCTATCTTGCTCATCGTGTGCGTGATCGCATGCGCCCTCGGCGGGTGGGACACGCGCTTTGCGGCGCTTACCCTTGCGGCGCTGTGCGGGACTGCTGTCCTCTTTACGGTGGTGTGGCCGAGCGCGCGCGCGCGTCTTGGTGCGGGCCCGATGCCATGGCTGGCCGCGGCGTGCGGCGCCGTGTTGCTGGCGTGGGGCCTGGTGCAGGCGACGCCGGGGCTTGGCTTCGCGCATCCGGAATGGGCCGCCTTGCTCGGCCAGGAGGCGCAAGGCGCGCTGTCGTTGCACCCCCACGCCACGCGCGGGGAAGTGGTGAAGCTGGCCGGGCTCGGCGCAGCGTTCGCGCTGGGCGTGGCGGCGGGCCGCGATCGGCGGGGCGTGGAGCGTTGCGTGCGGGCGCTTCTCGCCGCGATTACCGCTTATGCGACGATGTCGTTGACGGTGTACCTCGTGGCGGCCGCGTTTTTGGGCGGCGGCGATCGGCTCTATGCGGGCTTGGGCAGCGCTAACGCGGCGGCGCTGGTGTTTGGTTCGGGCTTGGTGCTCGCGGTGGCCTCGCTGTTGCGCGCCTTGGCGCACGGGGCGCTGCAAGGGGTGAGTCCGCTCAGCGCGCTGGATGGTTTGTTCCGCGCCGCGCCTTTGGGGTGCTGGGGATTGGCGGCGTGCAGCTGCGCTCTCCTGCTAACTCTGTCTCGCGCTGGCGTGGCGTTCACGGCCGTCAGCGTGTTGGCGCTGTTGGCGGCGGAGGCGGCGGCGCGGGTGCAGGGACGCGATCACCGGCGCGTGATCCTCGGCGGCTTGGCGGCCTTGGCGGTCGCCTTCACTTTGTTCGGCGGGCCGTTTTTGTCCCGCTTGGAGACGACGCCGTTGTTGGAGGATCCGCGCGGAGCGATCTTCCAGGCCCATGCGCGCGCGGCCAGCGATGCGTGGCTCACGGGCCATGGGCTGGGCTCCTTTGGCATCGTCAACAACCTCTACATGACGGTGGAAAACACGGGGGCGCTGGCGCCCGTCGGCGCGGCGCATAACGCGTATCTGCAGTGGTGGGAGGAGGCGGGCCTCATCGGGGCCGGCGCGGCCTTTCTGGCGTTGGGGTTCGTTCTCGTCCCCATTTTTCGCCACGCCGCGCGCACGCTGCAGCGCGCGCGCCGGGCGGAGCCGATGCCCCAAGCGCATTGGACCCGCGCCAGCGCCGCCCTGGGCCTGCTGTTCTTGGCTCATGCGGCGGTGGATTATGCGCTGAACATCTACGCCATCGCCGTGGCCGCCGCTGTATGGACCGGGATGGCGTGGGCGGCGGCGCAGCGCGCCCGCGACGATATGTCCGACATCGCCGATGGGGCGGCACAGGGCGGACGAACCTTCACCAAGGCGTAACCAAATCGACTCATGCCTTAACCGACGAGCGGCGCGCAGCGCGCTGTCCGGGCGTGCTGCAGTGCATGATTCAATCTGGGTCAAGCGCACGCGCCGTAACGGCATGGCGGCTGCATTGCAGGTGGTGCGCGCCGTGTTTGGAGGATTGTGGCGCAAGGCCAAACAAGGTAACGATAAGACTTACTTGAAAGATGCTGAAGCATCCGTGCGTGTGGCGGATCATCGGCGTCGCTGGGGGTGGAGGATCAACGCGCCGCGGCGTTTTTGCGGTGCAGCATCTTCGCTGCGACCAGCCTTTCAAGCCTGTGCAGAAGAGGCGGCGTGCGGCATGGCTCAGTTAGAGACGCACCATTTAGAGGCGCCGGGGGAGGCGCTGGCTGCCAGCGCGCAGCGGCAGCGTGGGATTTTGGGCCCCGGAAAGCGGGTGCTGGACATCGCCATCTCCGCCATCGCGCTCACCTTCGCCAGTCCGATTTTGCTCATCATCGCCATCGCCGTGCGTTTGGAGGATGGCGGCCCGGTGTTCTTCATGCAGCGCCGCCATGGCGTGGATCGGCGCATTTTCCGCATCATGAAGTTCCGCACCATGCGCGCCATGGAGGATGGGGCGAAAGTGAAGCAAGCGGTGCCGGGCGATCCGCGCATCACCTGGATTGGCGCGTTCTTGCGCAAATCGAGTTTGGATGAGCTGCCGCAGCTGTTCAACGTGCTCATGGGCGACATGTCGCTGGTGGGGCCGCGGCCGCACGCGCTGGCCCATGACGACCTGTTTGGGCAACGTGTTACGGGCTACAATTCACGCTTCCGCTGCAAGCCGGGCATGACCGGTTTGGCGCAAATCAACGGCGAGCGCGGCTTGATCCAAAGCGATGATGATGTGGCGCGGCGGCTGAAGTTCGATCTCGAGTATCAGCAGCGGTGGTCGCTGGGCTACGATCTTTGGCTCATCATCATCACGCCGTTCGTGCTGGTCTATCATCTGGTGTCGAAGCGGGCTTACTGAGCCGTACGAGCCGCTGGCTCCATGGCTGAATCGGCGACCAACCGCCACTCATTGATGCGACCGTTCATCTCCCGCGCCGCCCAGTAATAGGGCGTGCTGCGCCAGGGCAGGACATCGCTGTAGCGGTTATCCAGTACATAATCTCCCCGATCCGTGCTGACGATGAGCACGGCGTGCCATGTCAGATCCGGCAACAGCGCGACGGCGATGGACAGCGCCTCTTGCGGCACGCCGGCGGCGCGCAGAGCCAGCCGCTTTTCCAACGCATAGTCCTCACAATCGCCGGCGGGACGTCCCAGAAACGGACGCGAAAGCGGGGTAGACCACACATCCAGCTGATCATGCACCGCCATATCGCTGGCGTAGGACAGGCGTCCATTCACCCGAGCGTTGACGCGCTGCAAAAGCCGCCAGCTGTCCATATCGAGGCGCAACAGCGTCGTTTGTGCGCCGTCTGTCGGTCGCCCACGGTCCGCGGGAAGCGTGGCGTGGGGCTCAGGCTTGTCGCCAGGGGCGGGCGCGCTCACACTCAGCGCCGAAGCGTCGGCCGCCGGCGCCGCCTGCCAACGCGCCTCCAGCTGGAGACGGGCGCCCCCGGCGCAGGCGGGATCCGGCGCGCCCGCGGTGCAATACGCTTGGTAGCCTGCCGGGGCGAGAGTCGCCGCGCCGACGGGCAAAGGGCCAGACACGGGTATGGGCGTGGCGCACGCGGCGCTCACGAGGCAAAGGAGACAAACAAGGCTGAGGCGAACGCGCCCCGGATGACGGTTTGGCAATTCTGCACCCGCTTTTCGGAAAGCCTTGAATAGGCGGTGCAGATCAAACCGAGATATCGGCTTTCAACTCAAGGTGTCATGGATATGTCCCTGCAGTGTAATTGCAGATTTACTTTAACTATATTCTGTGGACCAACCTGGCGCCGTTCGGGGCCTTTAGGCTTGCGGGCGGCGCGCGTCGCGAGTGGGCGCACCTCGGTGCGGTGGCCATGACGTCGCTCGCACTGACAACGATGAGCCAGGTGCGCGCGGCCGCGGGCTGGACCCTCGCCGCGGCGGCGGCGCTGGGTTTGGTGCTGTTCGCCAGCGTTCTGGCCACGATGGAGTTGCAGGCGCACAGCCTGCGCACCGCCTTGGAGCGGGTGGAGGCGGCCCGCGCCAGTCCACGCCGTGTGGCGGCCATGGCGACGCTGGTGACGCGCTTGGATGAAACGCAGCCGGCCTTTGGCGGTGCGCCCCGCTATTGGGACTACGCCGCGCGGGGATACTTGCTGGCGGCGGGCATGGATGCGGGCGCGCCCGGCCGCCGTGAAGAGTTGCTGGGGCAGGCGCGCGCCGCCGGTTTACGCGCTTTAGCGGGCCGACCGCACAATCACGGTCCCTGGTCGCGCTTGGCGGCTTTGGATCTGGCCCGGGACGGCGCGTTGTCGCAGGAGGGCGCGGACGCGTTGCGCCATGCCGCGCGGGTCGCGCCCTACCGGGAACGTTTGGCGCAGTGGCGCTTCAACTTCATGGCGCCCTTATGGGAAGAACTGCCGTTGGATCTGCGCGAGCTGCTACTGGATGACGCGGCGTTTTTATGGCGCCGCCCCAATGAGTGGCTCTATCGACGCGTCGTGACCGGTGTGGATGAAGCGGCGCCGGAGACGCTGCGTGCAGCCCTGCGGGCGCGCATCACGGATTTGCAGGAACCGCCGGCCTTACGACCGGCGCTGCGCGATGCGCTGGAGTTGGATGGGGGGCCGTGACGCGAACGGGCGCCCCACGCCGTTGATCCGCGCTCTAGGGCTGCGGCTCGACGGACAATTCGGCCTCCAACAACACGCCGTCCAGGCTCGGCGGGACAATGGGGAAGGGCGCGCGGGGTTTGGAGGCGTCTCCGCGATACGGCGGCGGCGGCCGCTGGGGACGGCTGCGCGCCCCCGGCGGGGGCTCGAGGCGCGAGGCGCTCAAATTGCCGGACGGGGCGGCGCGCGGGGTGCGCGGATCACGCTGCACATGGGGCTCCGCGCCGGAGGCGACAGTCGTGGTGCAGGCCGCCAAAGCCCAGGACAGGGTGGCGAGGCCGGCGGTAAGGAGGCTGAGGCGTGCCGGTGGGGTCATGGTGCTGCGCTTCGTTAATCCCATCATCATAGTAACCGGTCCCTTAAGCGCTGGCCATGCGTCAGACGCGCCTTGCTCGCGGGCGTGGGATTTGGAATGAACAGCGATCGCAAGGGAGATCGGGGTGGCGGTTGAGTCGCTGAGTAGTGCGTTGCCGGCGAAGTTTGCGTTGATCGGCGCGTTGGGCATTGGCGCACAATGGTTGGCGTGGCGGTTTCAACAGCCGGCCATCGTGCTGCTGGCGCTCGCAGGACTGGCGGCCGGGCCGGGCGCGGCCGTGCTGTTGGGCGCGCCGCTGTTGGATCCCGCCCAGGATTTCGACACCCTCCTACGGCCCATGGTCGCGTTGGCTGTCGCGGTGATCCTGTTTGAGGGCGGGCTGGCGCTGGAGTTCAAAGGGTTGCGCGACGCCAGCCGCGCCGTGCGGCGCATGGTGGTCCTGGGCGCACCCATTGGGTGGCTGTTGGGCACGCTGGCGGCGCGGTACGCCGCGGGCCTGCCCTGGGACATTGCGGCGCTGGTGGGCGGGTTGTTCGTGGTGACGGGTCCCACGGTGATCATGCCGCTCCTGCGGCAAGCGAAACTGGCGGCGCGACCGGCGGCGGTGCTGAAATGGGAGGGCATCGTCAACGACCCGGTGGGCGCGCTGTTAGCGGTTTTGGTTTACGAAATCATCCGTTTCGCGGCCGAGGGACGCGGCTGGATGGCCGCGACCACCTATTTGGCGGGCGGCGCGTTGTTCGGGTTGCTGCTGGGGATCGTGGCGGGCTGGACGCTGGCGCGGGCCTTCCGCCGTGGGTGGATCCCCGAATACCTCAAAGCGCCGGTCGTGTTGGCGGCGGTGCTGGCCTGTTTCGTCCTTGCCAACAGCGTCGCGCATGAGACGGGCCTGTTGGCCGTCACGGTGTTCGGCATGACCATCGCCAATGCGCGCTTGGCGTCCATCGACGAGATGCGGCGTTTCAAGGAAACCATCGTCATCGTCTTGGTGTCCGGCGTGTTCGTGATTTTGACGGCGACGCTGACGCCGCAATCCATCGCCGCGCTCGATTGGCGGGTGGGATTGTTTGTCCTGGCCATGTTGTTCCTGGTCCGCCCGGCGACGGTGTGGCTCTCCACCATCGGGGCGGGGCTGAATTGGCGCGAGCGGCTGCTGGTGGGCTGGATCGCGCCGCGCGGCGTGGTGGCCGTGGCGGTGGCGGGCTTTTTCGCCGTGGAGTTGGCCGCCCTCGGCCGGCCGGAGGCGGAGGTGTTGACGCCGCTCGCCTTCGCCATGGTGTTCGCCACGGTGCTCGCCCATGGCTTCACGATTGGGCCTTTGGCGCGGCGCCTCGGGCTGTCGGCGGGGGAGGCGGACGGCATCTTGCTGGTGGGGGCCAATCCCTGGAGTCTTGGTCTGGCCAAAGCGCTGAAGGAATTGGGCGTCGCCGTCATGATCGCCGACACCAATTGGCGCCGTTTGCGCACCGCGCGGTTGGAGGGCGTCCCGATTTATTATGGCGAGGTGCTGGCCGAAGCCGCCGACCATCGCCTGGATCATGCACGCTTTTCCTGGGTGTTGGCGGCCAGCGCCAATGACGCCTACAACGCGCTGGTCAGCATCGAATTCGCCCCCGAAGTGGGCCGCAATCGCGTGTTCCAAGTGGCCGGCGCCGATGCGGCCGAGGGCGATGAGCGCGCCATCGCCTTCACCGCGCGCGGCCGCACCTTGATCGGGCGTGATCGCGCCTTTGACATCCTCACCAGCGATTGGTGGCGCGGCTGGCGCTTTCGCAGCACGCGCCTGACGGCCGAATATGATCTGGAGCGCTTCATGGCCGAACGGGGCGGCGAGGCGGACCTCATCTTGGAGCGCAGCGTCGATGGCCGCATCGCGCTGCTCGGCCCCGGTGTCCCCGTGCGCGGGGCGGAGGGCGCGACGATCCTGTGGTTCGGTCCGCCCAAATCCGACACGGCGAGCGAAGAAGCGGCGTAGAACACATCGCGCATGGCGCGGCGCGCCGTGACCGCTCTGCGGCCGCCCATCAGGGCGTGCAAGGCCCTGGAGGCCGCAAGCGACTAACGCAAGCGTTCGTTAAGTATAAACCCTAAGCGTCGCAGCTTGATGCAACCTGACGCGCGCCCCACCGGTTTGAACCGGGCGTGGGCGCGCGGTCGAGGGGCGAGCGCATGATCGACCGGCCGGGAATGTTGGATTGGAGCAAAGCCACGCGCAAGCGCCGCTGGGCGCGCCGCGTACTGCAGCTGGGTGTGATCGTCTGCGTGGCGGGCGCGGGGTACCTGGCCTATGCGCTCCGCGATTTACCCGATCCCGTCGCGGCCCTCGGCGCCCAGCGCGCCACCACCATCACAGTCTTGGATCGCCATGGCGAGCTGGTGGGCCGCCGTGGGGCCGGCCCGGGCGAATATGCGCCGCTGGATACGCTGCCGCCGGTGTTTGTCGAGGCTGTGGTGACGGTGGAGGATCGGCGCTTTTATCGTCATATGGGCGTGGATCTCGCCGGCATGGCGCGCGCCGCCATGGCCAATGTCGCCGCCCGCCGGGTGGTGCAGGGCGGCTCCACCCTCACCCAGCAACTGGCGCGGCATCTGTTTCTGACGCCCGAGCGCTCCATCAAGCGCAAGCTGCAGGAAATCACCTTGGCGTTGTGGTTGGAGCGCCGTTTCACCAAGGATGAGATCCTCGAGCTGTACCTAAACCGCGTCTATTTCGGCGCCGGGGCTTGGGGCGTGCACGCCGCCGCCCAGCGCTATTTCGGCCAGACGCCAAGCGAGATGACGGTGGCCGAAGCGGCCCTGCTCGCCGGTTTGCTGCAGGCGCCCTCCCGCTATAGCCCGGCGCTGGCGCCCAGACGGGCGGAGGATCGCACCACGCTGGTGGTGAATATGCTGGCGCGCCAAGGCGTCATCAGCCGCGCCCAACGCGCTGCGGCGTTCGCCCAGCCGATCGTGGTCAAGCGTAGCTCTGACACCGCCTTGGCCGGCCATTTCGTGGACTGGGTGGCGCAGGAGGCGCTCACCCTCATTCCCACAGCGCGCGACGACGGTGTGACGCCCGTGGCGCTGACGGTGAAGACCACACTCGATTTGTCGATGCAGGCGGCCGCCGATGCGGCCTTCGCCCGCGTCATGACGGATGAGATCGCCGCGCGCGGCGCGACGCAAGCGGCCCTGGTGGCCATGGAGGGCGATGGCGCCGTGCGCGCTTTGGCCGGCGGGGTGAACTACCGCGCCAGCCAGTTCAACCGCGCCGTCCAGGCCCGCCGCCAACCCGGCTCGGCCTTCAAAACCTTTGTGTACACCGCCGCGCTCGAGCGCGGCCTGCGGCCGGCGGATGTGCGCATCGACGCCCCCATCACAGTGGAGACGTGGAGCCCGCGCAATTATAAGGATGAATATCGCGGTCCGGTGACGCTGCTGACGGCCTTCACGCGTTCGCTCAATTCGGTGGCCGTCTCTGTGTCGGAGGAGATTGATCGGCGCAATGTCGCCGCCACCGCGCGCCGCCTGGGCATCGCCTCGCCCCTGCCGGCCACCCCGGCCATGGCGCTGGGGGCCTATGAGGTGTCGCTGCTGGAGCTGACCGCCGCTTACGCGCCCTTCGCCAATCGCGGCTACCGCGTTGCGCCCTACGCCATCACGGCGGTGCGCGGCGGGGCGGGGCAGACCTATTACACCCACACCCCGCCGCCGGCCGAGCGAGCGTTGGATGATGAGACCCGCCGGCGCATGACCGCGATGATGGCCAGTGTCATGGCGGACGGCACTGGCCGCGCAGCGCGGCCCGGCCGTCCAGCGGCGGGCAAAACCGGCACCACCAACGATCATCGCGATGCCTGGTTCGTGGGCTTCATTCCCGGCTTCATCGCCGGCGTTTGGGTGGGCGATGATGATTTCGCGTCCATGGACGAGGTGGTGGGCGGCGGCGTGCCAGCGCGCTTATGGTCGGCCTTCCTGCGCGAGGCGGTCGCGGATGTGGAGCCGCGCGCTCTGGACGCCACCGATCTCAGCGCGCCCACCGAAGCCCTGGCGGTGATGCGCGCCGGCCGCGGTCGCGATTGGTGAGGCTGCGCCTGCGTCGCTCCCTGACATCCATTGACCTATGCCGGTTAAAATGCGCTACCACCACGTCTTGAAGGTGCGACGACGCCCGGCGATGGGCCTCGTCACCGCCGATAAAGGGGAACACCATGAGACATGCGCTGAGGCTCGCCGCGTCGTCCGGCGTTCTGTTGATCGCCGCATGCGGTCAGAACAACGCGTCCGATAATGTGACGCCGCTGGGCCTGGAGGCGTTGAGCCTGCATGAATCGGGGGCCGGGCGCGTCAGCTTCGCGCAGATGAGCCAAGAAGGCGCGGTCTACACCTTCACCGATGTGGATTTCGCCGTGGACGCCGGCACGCTCAGCGCCGAATCCATGCGGTTGGAAGACTTGCGCGGCGTGGACGGCGCGCCGGTGTTTGCATCGCTGTCGCTGGAAGGGCTGACGCTGGACGCCGCGCCGGTGGGCGCAGCGGCGACGTTGGACTCCCTCGTGCTGGCCGAGCCCACGCCGGCGGTGGGACGCGTCATCGCTGCGGTTTTCGCCGGGGACGAGGATTTGGAGCCGGTGCTGGCGCCGTTGGAGCCCAGGCTCGTTGGCCTCGGCGCGCTCACCCTGGACGGCCTCAACGCCAATGTGGCGGCGCTGGACGCCGCCACGACCCTCAGCATCGGGACTGTCGAGGTGTCAGAGCTGGACGCCGAAACGCTGGGCACGTTTGCGGTGCGCGCTGTGGATTTCGACAGCCCATCGCCGGAGGGGCCGGTCAGCATTGATGTTGACGCGTTTTCCGTCACCGGCCTGGACGCGACCATCTTCCAGGAGCTGTTTGACATCGCCCAAGGCGTCAGCGCCGCGGAGGCTGAAGCCGACGCCGCCGCCGACGCGGGCCAAGACACGCCGACCGACACCGGCGCGCTGGAAGCGATATTCTCCTCGAGCCTCTTCACCGACATCTACGCCAAGCGGCTAGACGCCTATGATTTGACCCAGCTCGCCGCCAACATCGCCGGCGCCAAACTCGAGATCGCCAGCATCACCGGCGATTTACGCGAAGAGGGTGGCAAACTGTTGGGCTCCGGCGCGGGCGAAGGCGTGGTGATCAGCGCCGATCCTGGCCAAGGCGTGCTGGGCGAACAACTGGCCGTGGGCCTGGGCGTGTTGGGCTATGAGAGCCTCAATTTCAGCTTTGGGGGCGCAGTGACCGCCGATCCGCAGGCCGATCGTATGCGCGCTGACACCTACCGCATCACGTTGGAGGACGGGTTCTCCCTCAACATGACCTACGATTTCGGTGGTCTGGAAGAACACACCAAACGGGCCGCGGAATTGGGGATCGCCGCGGGCGGCGTCATCACGGATCCAGCCATGGCGGCCTCCATGTATGAGCCGCTGGTGATCCATGATTTCGGCTTCAGCTTTGGCGATCAGGGCATCACCGAGCGCGCCTTTGCGGCGATCGCCGCGGTCACGGGCGAGGCGCCGGACGACATCAAGTCCAACGTCCAAGTGGGTTTGCTGTTTCTGCCGGCCATGGCGGACGGGCCTGTCGCCCAACGCCTGGCGCAAGACGTCGCGGGGGCGCTGGATTCCTTCTTCGAAACGCCCGGCGTTGTGTCGCTCAGCATGACGCCGCCGGAGCCGATCCAAGTGGGGGAGCTGATCAACAGCGCGAATGCGCCGGACTTCACCCTCGACAGCGTCATTGGGCGTTTGGGCATATCCGTGAGCCATGAGCCGCCCCCGCCGAGCGCGGCGGATGCGGCGGCGACGGACGGGGACGCCGAGCCCCCGCTTGCGCTGGAGCCGTCCGATGGCGATCGCGATGCGGGCGCTGCTTCTGCGGGTGACGCGCCCACGCCCTAAGCGTCAGGCGCAACCTCAACGCGGCCATGACACGAAAACCCCCGCCTCAAAGGCGGGGGTTTTGCTGTGTCGCATGAGTGGTGGATGAGCCCCGCAGCGCCCGCCGGCTAGGCCGCGGCGTCCGCCGGCGCCAGCACGGCCCCCCCGTCACGGCTTTCGTCCCAGTGCTTGCGGATGAACGCCTCCACCCGCGGGCGAATTTCTTCGCGGAAGCGGCGGCCGTTGAACACGCCATAATGTCCAACGCGCGGCTGCACATAGGCTTTTTTCATCGTGTCTGGCAGCCCGGAGCACAGATCCAACGCGGCGCTGGTTTGGCCGACGCCGGAGATGTCGTCATTCTCGCCTTCCACCGTGAAGATGGCGCTGCGGGTCACCGCCTCCGTCCGCACGAGACGGCCATGGTGGTAAAAGTCGCCCTTGGCCAGGCAATGGCGCTGGAAGACGCGATCAATGGTGTCGACGTAGAATTCTTCGGTCAGATCCATCACCGACAGATATTCGTCATAGAATTTGCGGTGGTTCTCGGCGTTGTCGCCATCATCGGCCACCAGGTGCTCAAAGAACGTCCAATGGGCGTTCACATGCCGATCCCAGTTCATATTCATGAAGCTGGCGAGCTGCACAAAGCCGGGATAGACGCGGCGCAGCGCGCCCGGATGGGGCCAGGGCACGGTTTGGATCATGTTGGAAGCGAACCACTCCAGCGGCCGTTCTTCAGCCAGGCGGTTCGGCTCCGTCGGCGAGCGGCGCGCATCAATCGGCGATCCCATAAAGGTCACCGTCGCTGGGGCGCAGGCATCGCCGTCCTCATTCATGAGCGCCGTGGCGGCCAGGACCGGCGGCCCCGGTTGGCACACCGCCAGCACATGCGTTTGCGGCCCAAGCACACGGATCATGTCGCGGATATGGCTGACATAATCATCCAGCGTGAAGCGGCCTTCGCCCACGGGCACCAAGCGGGCGTCGACCCAATCAGTGATGTAGACCTCATGCTTGGGCGCGAAGGCCTCCACCGTTCCGCGCAGCAAGGTGGCGTGGTGGCCGGACATGGGGGCGACGATCAGCAGCCGCGGATCATGCGGCGCGCCGCCCCGCGCCGCGCTCAGCTCCGCGGCGTTGCGCTCAAAGTGCACCAGATTGACCCAGGGCGTCGACCACACCGTTTTTGGGGTGAGGCGTACATCGGCCCCCTCAACCGCGACGCTGGGGAGTTCCCAGTCCGGCTTGCGGTAACGGCGCGTGACCGATTCGAACACATCGGCCGCCGCGGCGATGGTGCGCCCATGCAGCATGTCGCGCTGGGGATTGAGCGGGGACGTCCACACCCGGCGGGTGAGATTGACCGCCGCGCGCCAGGGCGTCAGCGCCGCGTGGCCCATTTCGTAGAAGGTGTACAGCATGCTTCTGCAAGCTCCCTATTACGCGCCCAAACCTGCGGGCCGCAGTCATGCCTGTCGTCGGTCCAAGAAACGCTGCAAGCCGCGTGCAAGGTCGTCCGGCGAAGCAGCCGGAACCGGCGTGTCTCCGGGCCTGGCTGCGGGCATGGTGACCCCGGCGAACGGCTCCACAAAGACGCCGTCGGAGTCCATTAAATAGATATATGCACTATGCCCGACGAGGTATTCGGAATAACTGTCGGGCGTTTCATACTTTTCATAGAATGCGCCATATTGCTTGGCGACCGTCGCGATTTCTTCAAGAGAACCCGTCAAACCCGTCAGGTTTGCAGGAAACCCGTCGGAGCCAAGATACAACGCCAACGCTTCGGGGGTGTCCCGCTCGGGATCGACGCTGATCATCACGACTTGGAATTGCTCGGCGTCCTGCGGCTCCAGCATGGCGAGCGCCCGCGTGATGGTCTGCAACGTCATCGGGCAGACATCCGGGCAGTAGGTGAAGCCGAAAAACACCAGCATGGGCTGGCCGTGAAAGTCCGTATCGCTCACCCGCGCGCCGGTATGATCGGTCAAGGTGAAGGGACCGCCGATAATGCGGGCGCTGCTGCTCGTCGACGCCGGCGTCACATCCGGGGTGCGTCCCGTCATCGCCGCGATCACCGCCACCAGCGCCGCGCCGGCCAAAGCCACAAGCAGCACCAGACGCAGCGCAGGCGCGCCAGGGCGTTTGGGATGGATCATCCTCGGTTTATCCTCCTGTTGCGCCCGGCGTGGCTCGCCTGCGACAGCGCGTCGCTCTGCCAATCGCCGCTCGCATGCAGATATGAGCGTTCCGCATATGTGGCGCCGCAACAAGCCGGAGGGAAGTCTTATGGACGGTGCAGCCGCGGAACACGCCGCCACGCGGCCTTCTGAGCACACTCTGCTCCCCGCTGCGGATCAACCGGGATCCCTGTTCGTGGCGGGCGCGGAGCGGCGTGTGCGGCTGCGCACCTTTGTGATGCTGCGCTGGATCGCCATTGGCGGCCAAAGCGCGGCGGTGCTGGTGGCGACGCTGGTGTTCGGCATGGACTGGCAATTCGCTTTGGCGCTTGGCCTCGTCGGGTTGAGCGCGGCGATCAATGTCGCCGCGGGCGTGTTCGACAGTCCGGCGCGCGTGTTGAGCGATCGCGAAGTGTTGGGTCATTTGGGTTTTGACATGGTGCAATTGTCGCTGCTGGTGGCGGCGACGGGCGGGTTTCAAAACCCCTTTGCCGCACTCATGGCGGCTCCGGTGGTCATCGGCTTCAGCGCTGCGCCGGCGCGTCAAGCGACGTTGCTCGCCGGCGGCGCGTCGATCATGGCGGTGCTGGTGTGGTTCGTGCACTTGCCCTTGCCGTGGCGGCCGGCAGGAGGGTTTGCCCCGCCACTCTTGTATGAACTGGGCATCGCCGCGGCGCTGGTGTCGGCGGCCGGCTTTATGAGCTTGTTCGCCTGGCGCTCGGCCAGTGAGGCGCGCCGCATGTCGGCCGCCTTGGCCGCCACCGAAGTCATTTTGGCGCGCGAGCAAAAACTGTCGGCCCTGGGCGGTTTGGCGGCCGCTGCGGCCCATGAGCTGGGCACGCCCTTGGGCTCCATCTACATCGCGGCCAAGGAAATGGAGCGGTTTTTGCCGCGCGGCACCGCCATGCATGATGACGCGCTGCTGTTGGTCAGCCAGGCGGAACGGTGCCGCGATTTGCTGCGCCAACTGTCCCAGCGCCGCCACCAGGCGGATCCGATTCATGCCCAGTTGGCCTTGCGCGATTTGCTGGAGGAAGTGGTGGCGCCCCTCAGCAATATTGGCCCGGCCATCACCGTCGCCCTTGGTCCGCCGGATCCCGACAGCGCCCTACGCCATCAAGGCCCGATGCTGCAACGCTCGCCGGAGATGATCTACGCCATCGGCAATTATGTCGAAAACGCCATCGCCTTTGCGCAAAAGGAGATTCGCGTCACGGGTCGTTGGACCGGCGACCATGTGGAGATCGAAGTGCGCGATGATGGCCCGGGGTTCGCGCCTGAGATCCTTAAACGGTTGGGCGAACCGTATGTCACCACCCGCGCCGAGGCTGGCGAAGAGGGCGGCCTCGGCCTGGGATTTTTCATCGCCAAGAGCTTTGTGGAACGCAAAGGCGGGACGGTCATCTTTGGCAATGCGCGTAGTCCCGAAACCGGAGCCATCATCCGCGCGCGCTGGCCGCTCAGCGACGTTCAAGCGGCGCCAACGGTGTTTAAAGGCTCTGGTCACCCGCATTAGTCTAAGAGAGTATAAACCCACACGCTAAGACGGGTTGCCCGGCATGGCGAAATTCGTCCTTATCGGGTGTGACAGCATTGTGACTAGGTCTATGGGGCTCTCCGGCATGGATGACACCGCGGCGATCACCACCGTTCCCAGTTCGCTCGCCGACAAAAGCCTTCTGATTCTGGATGATGACGCGCCATTCCGCACGCGCTTAGGTCGGGCGATGGAGCAGCGCGGCTTTGACGTGCGGCTCGCGGCCAGTGTTGGCGAGGCGCGTGAGTTGCTCCAGGAGCAAGCGACGGCGTTTGCCGTGCTGGATATGCGTTTGGGCGATGGCAGCGGGCTCGATTTGGTGTCCGGCATCCAAGACGCGCGCCCCGATGCGCGCGTCATCATGCTGACCGGCTATGGCAACATCACCACGGCGGTGGCGGCGGTGAAGGCCGGCGCTAACGATTATCTCGCCAAGCCCGCCGATCCCGAGGATGTGGCGCGCGCGCTGTTGTCGTTGAAGAAGGCGCTGCCGGAACCGCCGGAAAAGCCCATGTCCGCCGATCGCGTGCGCTGGGAGCATATCCAGCGGGTTTATGAGCTGTGCGATCACAATGTGTCGGAAACCGCGCGGCGCTTGAACATGCATCGGCGCACCCTGCAGCGCATCTTGGCCAAACGCGCCCCGAAATAGTGGCTGTACAGAACGATAAACACCAGGACTGAGCGTAGCGGGCGCGGTTAAGCGGGCGGATCCACGCCCGTTGCGCGCACAGCCGCGAGACGCGCAAACCGCAAGGTGACCGCCTTGCGCCGCGCGGCGACCAGCTTGTGCAGCGGCGCGGGACGGATCAGCGCGGCGCCGAAGCCGTCCGCGATGATCAAGCCCGCATCGACAGGCAGAATGTCGGCGGGAAACTCCTCACTTACGGCGAAGAACAGGCGGTCACACCAGGCCCGATAGTCTGGCCATTTGTCGTCGGCCCGCCAGTCGGCGATCCCCGATTTCACTTCGATGATCCAAATCTCACCGTCCGCCGTCAGCGCCACAATATCGGCGCGTCGCCCGTCCGTGAACGTCATTTCCGTGATCGGCGCGGCGCCCCACGCAATGGCGGCGCGCACAGTCCCGCGGGTGATGCGCGCGGTGAGGTCCGGCCGCTCAAAGCCATCTTCGGCCACGTCAAGCCTCCCTGTGCAGCGGCGCATGCGTGTATGGTCGGAGGTTACCATAGTGCGGCCCGGGTCCCGGCGATCCGCGTCTGGAGATCGGCGAAGGAGATCGCAATGAATCCCACTGCGCATTGGACGAACGCCGCCGCGCCTTCATTGGCTGATTTCGACACGCTCGCTCGCCAGGCCTTTGACGCCATGCCGGCTGCGCTGCGCGGGCGTTGCGGCGATGTCATCGTGCAGGTTGAAGAGTTCGCGGATGAAGAGATTCTCGACGCCATGGAGATCGAGGACCCTTTTGAACTCACCGGCCTCTACCAAGGGGTCGATCTGACGCGCAAATCGGTCAGCGAACCCGCGCCGGAGCCCGATTTGGTATATTTGTACCGTCGCCCGATCTTAGATGAGTGGATTGAGCGCGGCGATGTCGGCCTGGCTGAGCTGATCACCCATGTGCTGATCCATGAGATCGGGCACCATTTCGGTTTCTCGGACGACGATATGGACGCCCTGCAGGAGCAAGCCGCCGCCGGCTGAGCGCGCCGGCAGGGCGGCGCGGCCGTTTTAGTGGAGGCCCTCGGCCCAGGCCGGCACCACGTCGCTGGCGGGGCCATAACGCGCATCATCAAACAGTGAGCCGCCTTCGCTCGGCTCCAGATTCAGCTCCAAGGTGGCCGCGCCATGGGCGCGCGCCTCCCTGACAAATCCAGCCGCCGGCCAAACCGTGCCGCTGGTGCCGATGGACACGAACACATCCGCGTTCGCCAGCTGCGCGCTGATGGTGTCCATCTGCAACGGAATCTCCCCGAACCAGACCACATGGGGGCGTAAAAAACCCACAGCCCCGCAGACGGGGCAGGCGTCTTCCGCGCTGAGATCCGCGCGCCAGCCCACCACCGCGCCACAGCCCTGGCCCGCCTGGCCGGCCGCCGCCAGGCCTTCGCAGCGCGCCGTGAGCAAGTCGCCATGCATGTGGGTGACGTTTTGCGAGCCGGCGCGTTCATGCAGATCATCAATGTTTTGTGTGATGATGCTGAGCCGGCCGCCGCGCGCCGCCAGGCGTTTTTCCAGGCCGGCGAGAGCATGGTGCGCCGCGTTCGGCTCAGCCTGCAACAAATCCCGCCGGCGCATATTGTAAAACGCGTGCACCTTGGCCGCGTCCCGCGCGAAGCCCTCCGGCGTCGCCAATTCATAGGGGTCGAATTTCGCCCAGATCCCCTCGCGATCGCGAAAGGTGCCAAGGCCGGATTCCGCGGAGACGCCGGCGCCGGTGAGGACGACGACATGGCGCGGTGCAGTGGAGGCGGTGCGCATAGACGCGACAAACCGCCTCGACGCGCATCGGTCAAGGGGCTGGGCGGGCGGGCCCGGCGCCGGACCGATGCGCGCCCATCCGCCCCAAGCGAGCAAGGGGGGAGGGCCAGGGCGGATGCACGGTGACCGAACGCGACGGCGGAGCGCCGCGCTCGGTTGCAGGGCGCTTACTCGTCGCCTTCGCCGGCGCGGCGGTCTTCGATGAGATCGGCGATGACCTGGACATTGTTGATCCGCCCTTGGATCAACAGCTCCACATCCTCCGCCGTCACCTCCGCTTGGGCCGCGGCGCGCTGATACACCAACGAGTTGGTGTCGATGCCGAGCTCATCCAGGCGATCAAGCGAGGCCTCGCCATAGGCGGAGATGGCGTCGGCCACCGCCACCGGATCGAGGCCTTCCAGCCGGTCGATGACGCGCTCTTCGCGTGTGGTGTTGGCGAGATAATCCAGCAGCGCTTCGTAGTTGGCCTGCACGGTGTCGATGCGGTCCGCCACGTCTTCGGCCGTAGCGGACGCCATGCGCTCGGCCCGCTCGACAACGGGGGAGTCCGGGTCGAACCCGATATCGTCAAAGCGTTCCAATTGGCGTTCGCCACGGGCGTTCAGTCGCTCGGCCACTTGCGCGGGATCCAACTGATCCAAACGGTTGAGGACGAACACCACGCGCCGCGTGACACGGTTGGCGATGCGCTCGGCGCGTTCGGCCCGATCCGACAGGCGTTGGGCGCGATCACCGGGATCGGCGATGGCGGGCGCGCCGATCACAAGTGAACCGCCGATGGCTGCAATGCTGACTTTCATCCATAGAGTATTCATGTCGATTTCCCTGCGGTTTGTCGAGGGTTCCTCTGAGTTTTGACTCTGAAAACGGGAGGGTGTCACCGTTTTGATTGTTCAACGACTGGAGCGCAGTGTTCCGTCGCTCTGTCCTGCAAAAAAACTACGGCGTCAGTGTGAAGGACAGCGCCAGCCCGCCGCCGACATCCGCCGCCGGCCCGTCCAGCCCCGCATAGCCATAGCCGAGCAAAACCGTACGGCGATTCAAGAGTTTGCTGAGCGTCAGCCCCGCTTCCAGCGTGTCATCGGTGTCCTCAATGGAGGACTGCGCCCAGTCGAGTTGCACGGCCGTCGACCAACCGCCGGGCCAATACCCGCCCAGTTCTGCTGTGGCGGAGAGGGTGTCACGCGGCTCCGCCGTTTCGCCGACCACCAAGCCGTCATCAACCGCGAGAGCGTCGTCATCGTCCCGATCCCCGCGGATTTTGTAGCCCACATCAAATACGGCGTAGAATGTGTCGCCGAGCGGTTGCTCCACACTGCCGCGGAAGGACAGATCGGTGCTGCCCGTGCTCAGCCCCTCCTCCTCATCACCGGTGGGCAGTTTCACGCCGCCGCTGAGGGTGAGGGTCGTGCCGCCCCAGGTGAAATTGCGCCCCAGCGACAGCGTCGTGTCGCCGAAACCACGGAGGGTTTCGCTGGCCTCGCCCAGCGTGTCGTTCGGGGCCGGTTGGCTGGCGAGAAAGTCCTCGCACTGGCGACGCAGGAAGGGGCGCTCCTGGGCCTCGGGCGAAGCGAGGAACGCCAGACATTGCTCGGCGTCAACACTGAATTGCCCAATATCCAAGGTGGCGGGCGTCGCCATGCCGTCATCAATGATGGCGGGGCCATCCACCTGCAGCCAGGCGGCGCTGGCGCGCACGAACCAGGCCCCGCGGCGCGCCCGCAGGCTGACGGGAAGGGCGATGAGGGTGGTGTCCTCCTCCAGCCCATAATCGCCGACGCTGTAATCGAAACCGCTGGTGAGACTCAGGCGCGTGTCCTCGCTGGCCGCCGGTCCGGCCGCCCATCCGCACGCGCACGCCGCCAGCGCCACGCCCCCCATCCATCCTCGCCCGTGCTCATGCTGGCGCATGCGCCGTCCTCCCTCCGCTCGTGCTATGCGATGCCTTGCTTTCAGGGTTGAACGCTGCGCCGCTGGGCATCTGTCGCCCGCGCAGCGGCGTACACCGCAGAAATCGCAGCGGGCCGTGCGGTGCGTGCTGCCATGCCGAAGAAGGGCGCGCCATGACGCGGCTGTTGTTTGTATGTTTGGGCAATATCTGTCGCTCGCCCACCGCCGAGGGGGTGTTTCGCGCCCGCGCCGCTCAGGCGGGGCTCGCGGTGGAGGTGGACAGCGCCGGCGTCGCCGGCTGGCATGAGGGTGATCCGCCGGATCCGCGCGCCATCGAGCACGCGGCGCTGCGTGGCTATGACATCACCGCCCAGCGGGCGCGGGCCGTGACGCCGGAGGATTTCACGACCTTCGATCGCATTCTGGCGATGGACGCCTCCAATCTGGACAAGCTGGCGCCCTTGCGCCCGGCCTGGGTACGCGGCGCCGCACAGCCCGAGCTGATGATGAATTACGCCCCGGATCTCGGCGTGCGTGAAGTGCCGGATCCCTATTATGGCGGAGTGGACGGGTTTGAGCTGGTGCTGGATTTGCTGGAGGCCGCCAGCGACGGCCTGATCGCCGAGCTGCAAAGCGAGGGGCGGCGCTGACCGCGCGACGCCCTCAGCCCATCAGCGGATATTCCGCCTCATCCACATAGCGGCTGGGGCCCTTGCCCAGCCAGCTGGAATAGAGGTGAAAGCGATCGGCGATGGCCGGCCCGGCGCGAAACAGGCCGAGACGCTCAGCGAATTTCGCCGCCCCCGCCGCCGGCGTGCCATGGCAATAGGCGAGGGTGACATGCGGCGTGAAACGGCGCTTCTCAGCCGGCAGCCCGACCCGTCGTGCGGCGCGTTCGCAGTGTTGGGCGAGGGCGGTAAGGCCCTCCGGCGCGTCGATCCCGATCCACAGCGCCGTGGGTTGCGCGCCGCCGAACCAGCCGGCGCCTGACAGCGACCACTCAAACGGCGCCATGGCGATCTGCGCCAGCTCATCATCCAGCGCCCGCGCCCGCGTCTCATCCACCGCGCCAAAAAAGCGCAGCGTGATGTGGAAATTCTCCGCCGGCCGCCAGGAGGCGCCCGCCACCCCGCGTTGCAGCGCCTTGAGGCGCTGGCTCAGGTCCTCAGGCACTGGCAGGGCGGCGAAGAGGCGCAAGGACATAATGTGAGGCCGATCAGTGCGCCAACGCCGCGCCGAGTGTGGCGTTCGGCGCAGGTGCGTCGTGTTTACGGAGCCGGCGAGCGCGTGCGCGCGTGCAGCGTGTTCACAGCGCTTTCAAGCTCTGGCGTCCAGGTGACAGCGAAGGCATCCAAATCGGTGGCGAGCTGTTCCAGCGAGGTCGCGCCGATGATCACGGACGTGCAGAACGCGCGCGTTTCACAGAACTTCAGCGCCAGATGCGTCGGATCCATGCCATGCTCCGCCGCCAAATCGAGATAGCTGTCAATACAGGCGATTGAGTCTGGCGCGCGTTCGTAGCGTTGCAAGAACCCGCCAAAGCGCTGTTTGCGCGAGCCGGCGGGCAGCGCGCCGTCGCGATACTTGCCAGTCAGATAGCCCATGGCCAAAGGCGAGTAGGCGAGCAGGCCGACATCCTCGCGCATCGCCGTTTCCGCCAAGCCGTATTCAAACACGCGATTGGCCAGATGGTAGGCGTTTTGGATGGAGGCGATGCGCGGCCAGCCGCGGTCTTCGGCCGCGCGCACAAACTGCATCACGCCCCAGGGCGTCTCATTGGACACGCCGATGGCGCGAATCCGCCCCGCCTCCACATGGCGCGCCAGCGCCTCCAGCTGCACTTCGACGCTGTTGGCCGCTGTGGGATCGTAGTCCTTATAGGCGAAATGGCCGAAGCCGGACACGCCGCGATCAGGCCAGTGGATTTGGTACAAGTCGATGTAATCGCTTTGCAAACGCGTCAGGCTTTTGGCGACCGCCTCATCGATTTGTGTCGGCTCGACCCGGGTGGGGCGGCCGTCATCACGAAACCAAGCGCGATCCGTCGGCCCGACAACTTTCGTGGCGAGGATGACGTCGGCCCGACGCCCCGACGCCTTAAACCACGTGCCGATATACGCTTCGGTGCGGCCTTGGGTCTCGCCCTTGATCGGCACGGGATACAGTTCAGCCGTGTCAAAGAAGTTCACCCCGCGCTCCAACGCCATGTCCATTTGGGCGTGGGCTTCGGCCTCGCTGTTCTGTTCGCCCCACGTCATGGTGCCTAGGCAGCAACTGCTCACCATCATGTCCGTACGGCCGAGACGGCGCATCTCCATAGGCGGCTCCTTCGCGTGTGTCTGACGGTGTCGAACAGACGCAGGGCCCGCGGGGCCCGCGTCCGAGGATGGGGAAAGGTGGCCTTAAGCGCCGGCGCGCAAAGCGTCAATCAGGCGCGGCGCGTTCCGCGCGAAATCGGCGCCGCCACTGTCCGATATCCCTTGCATGACGGGGTTAAAGAGCCAACATATCACCCAAGTCGCCGGGGATCGGCGTAACCGTGGTAGAGGACAATGAACGACTTCAATCAGACCTATGCGAGCGGCGGCGTCGCACGCCCCATGGACATGGCCACTGATGCGGGCCTACGCGCCTTTATGCTGGGCGTGTACAATAAAATGGGACTGGGCCTTTTGGTGTCGGCGGTGTTGGCCTACGCCATAGGCACGGTCCCGGCGCTGACTCAGCTCGTGTTCGGCACGCCGCTGATCTATGTGGTGCAGTTCGGCCCACTGGCGCTGATTTTCGGCTCCATGTTCTTCATGCGCAATCCGTCGCCCACCGGCTCAGCTATTTTGTATTGGACGATTGTGGCGCTCATCGGCTCGGGCTTGTCGATCTGGGTGATGCTGGCGCAACAGGGCTTGTCGAGCCAAACCTATGGCGGGGCCACGCTGACGCCGACCTTCACCACCATTGCGCAGGCTTTCGTGATGACGGCCGCGGCTTTCGCCGGCTTGTCGCTGTGGGGCTATACCACCAAGCGCGATCTGTCGCCCATCGGCTCGTTCCTGATCATGGCGATCATCGGCGTCGTGGTGCTGTCCATCGCCAATATCTTCATCGGCTCCAGCATGTTGGAGCTGGGTATTCAGCTGGCGGTGCTGGTGTTGATGGCGGGTGTCGTCGCCTGGCAGACCCAGGATCTGAAGAACAGCTATTACCAGTTCGCCGGCGACCAACGGTCCATGGCCGTGATGACCAATTTCGGTGCGCTGAACCTGTACATCGCCTTCGTGAACATCTTCCAGGTGTTGATGTCGCTACTCAGCCGCGACTAAGCATCAGGCGGATCTCGCTTATGGGAACGCCCCGGCCGCCGGCCGGGGCGTTTTCGTTGGGCGAGCGGTTCGGGCGCTTGTGGCGCACTGCCCGGCGGGGCGATGCTGCGGGCATCGCTAGAGCGTCGCCCGCATCCATTTGCGGTCAAACAGCTTCAGAACCTGCCGTAAATCCCGCCCGCGCTTGAGGATTTGGCCATTGGCGCCCGCAATGGCGTAGGCCCCTTGGCGCCGCGCGAGGGCAGGGCGCTTCTCCACCGTGTACAGCGGCTGGTCGCTGGCATGGCGGAAAATCGAGAACACGGCCCGGTCCTTCAGCGCATCAATGGCGTAGTCGCGCCAGAGCCCCGCCGCCACCATCCGTCCGTAGACGTCGAGCACCAAATCCAACTCCGTTCGGCGGAACCACACGGCGGGGGCGGGTGACGGACCCGCGGGCCCAGACGAAAACAGCGATGGATCATCGAGCGGCGGCATGGCGACTCCAAAACAACGGCGCGATCGGTTATCATGACCAACGGTAGATCGGTACGGCAAGAGCCCGCGCGTCCGACTGCGCCGAAAGGTCGAGATCAGCGGCGCCAATGGCCCGAAGTGGTTACCGGTCTGTGTGGTTGGAATGCCACAATCTATCTTTTTTTCGCCCTAGCCGCGCCGCACGCCCCCAGCACCGTTGCAGTGTCGGTTGACGGTTCCGCTGCGGCTCCGGACCCAGACAGCCCCCAGCCCCCCCGGGAAGCGGCGGCGTCAACCGACACCAACTCCTCCCCCACACTCTGATGATGGCACGGCGCTGCGGGACAGCAGGCGCGTAGGGTCGGCATAGAGCCGCGGCGGCTATGGGGCGGCGGCGGCGCTCGCACCGCGGGCTCGACTCACAACGTCCGCTGATGGTGCGCCACGCTCAGCACCCGGCCTAAGCCCCGCTCCTGCACGACCACCAGTGCGGCGTCAGTGCTCACCGCGGCGTCGATGGTCAGCGGTTCGCCGCTCCACACGCCCAAGTGCCGCAAATCCCTCACGGCGTTGTACACTGGCACTCTGTGTCCCGCATTGTCGCCGCTCTTCACATCCACCCAGCTCATGCCGGGCGTGAACGCCATCAGCCAGATGTCCGCGCCCTCGCTCGGAGTCGCGGCGGCGCCTGCAGCGGCTTCATCTGTGTCCGCGTCCGCCGGCGTGATTGCGGCCCGTTCGACGCGCACCATCAGCGCATTGTCGCTGCGCTCCACAAGAATGGACGGTGCGGCGGTCCGGGGTGTGGACGCCGCGGCATCCACAAAGCGTGTGACGCGACCCGGACGCGAACCGCGCACATCCTCCGCGCCGTCGATCACCATTTGCGGGGTGTAGGCGAAGCGCACATTCATGGATTTGCAGTAGGCGCGCTGGCGTCCGGTAAAGGCGGGCTGGGCGAAGGTGTCACGCCAGCCCAGCGAGTCCATGATGTCCACCGACAGGGCGACCGCCACCACATCCGCGCGCGCGTCCAGCTCCGCCAGGGTTTCATTGGCCTGCGGGCACAGCGGACAGCCTTGGCTGGTGAACAGCTCCACCAAAACCGGTCCGGCATTGCCCGGTCTGGCGGGCGTGTCGGCGAGGGCGCTCAGCGCGCCGAAACCCAGCGCCGCCAAAGGAATCGCAAATCTCCACATACCGAGCATGTAAGACGTTCGCCGCCTCCGCTCAAATCACACGCGCGAGAGCCGGCGCGCCCTATTGCGGTCCGTTTCCTGGAGGACGACTATCGCCCCATAACGCAAGAGGGAGGGGAAGCATCATGGCGCATTGGAAACTCGTCAGTGCGGCGGCGGCCGCCATCGGCCTGTCGCACACGGCTTTGGCCGAGGATTTCACCCTGGCCAGTACGGACATCGCCGAAGGTGAGGCGCTGACATCGGCCCAAGTGTTTAACGGCTTCGGCTGTACGGGGGAGAATATCTCCCCGGCATTGAGTTGGTCGAACGCCCCGGAAGGCACGCAGAGCTTCGCGGTCACCGCCTATGACCCGGACGCGCCCACCGGCTCCGGCTGGTGGCACTGGGTGGTGTATGACATCCCGGCCTCCGTGACGGCGTTGGGCGCGGGCGCGGGAACCGCCGAGGGCCTGCCGGAGGACGCATCCCATGGCCGCAATGATTATGGCGTCAACGCCTTTGGCGGCGCCTGCCCGCCGCCGGGGCGCGAGCATCGCTACATCTTCACCGTCTTTGCGCTCGACACGGACACACTGGGCGTGCCGGATGACGCGTCTTCCGCGCTGATCGGCTTTAATCTTGGCGCACGGGCGCTGGCCAAGGACACCATCACCGCGAAATATTCGCGCTAGAGGGTTTTCAGCAAAAGTGGATTCCGGTTTTGCGGTTCGGAAACCCGATAAAATAGAGCATTTCTCTGGAGCGCCGTTTTTTTAAAGTGCTCTAGAGTCCTCGGTGCTGAAGGCAATGAACAAGGGCGGAGGCTGCAGCCTCCGCCCTTTTTGCATCGCGTGGTTCAGCTTACGCCGCTGTCAGATTGCGCAGCACATAGTGGAGAATGCCGCCGGACTTGTAGTAATCCAGCTCATTCTCGGTATCGATGCGCACCAAAGCTTGTGTGGATTTGCTGGAGCCGTCGGCAAAACCGATTTCCAGCGTCACATGCCCCCGCGGCGCCAGCCCGCCTAGGCCTTTCACGGACACGGTCTCTTCGCCGGTGAGGCCGAGCTCCGCCCAGCCGCCTTCGGTGAATTGCAGCGGCAACACGCCCATGCCGATGAGGTTGGAGCGGTGGATGCGCTCAAAG
>CAZGCB010000021.1:0-6717 GCA_964524065.1 uncultured Caulobacterales bacterium
GGGGAGTTGGGCCCCGTCTATGGCAAGCAATGGCGCAGCTGGGCCGCGCCGGACGGGCAGGTGATTGATCAGATCAGCCATGTTTTAATGGAAATTCAGCGCAACCCGGACAGCCGGCGTCTCGTCGTGTCAGCCTGGAATCCTGCCGATATCCCCCAGATGGCCCTGCCGCCCTGTCATTGCTTGTTCCAGTTTGCGGTTTTAAATGGGCGGTTGTCCTGTCAGCTGTACCAACGTTCGGCGGATATTTTCCTTGGTGTTCCGTTCAACATCGCGTCCTATGCGCTGTTGACGCAAATGATCGCCCATGTCTCCGATTTGGAGCCGGGAGACTTCGTCCATACCTTTGGTGATGTGCATCTCTACGCTAATCACATTGAGCAAGCGGAGGAGCAATTGCGTCGCACACCGCGCCCACTGCCGCAGCTGCGGCTCAATCCGGCCGTCCGGGATGTCTTCGCCTTCACCTATGACGACATCGCAATCGAAAACTACAACCCGCATCCCGCCATCAAAGCGCCGGTGGCGGTCTAGACCTCACCGCCCAGTTGTCCTAACCCGGCACGGGCTGTCCCGCGTGCGACGTTAAAGACTCGTCCCCAATTCTTCACGGATTTGTTGGCGAAACATATCGATCGGCACGAGGCCCGTCTCCGTCTTCACATGCCAGAACGTCCAACCATTACAGGCCTGCGCGCTGAGGACATGGGCCCCCACTTGATGGATGGAGCCGGTCATATCGCCCGTCGCGATGGATCCATCGGCGCGCACCCGCGCGGCGTGACGCCCGTCCGGACTGACCAGCGTATCCCCCGGATTCAGGTAGCCGCGCTCCACCACAGCGCCGAACGGCACCCGGGGTTGCCCGCGCCGCGAGGGCGTCACATCGAGCGCCTGTGAGTCTGATTCAAGGGTATTTTCAACGCGCTGGCGCGCCAACTCCACATAGTCGGGCTCGCGCTCTATGCCGATAAAGCGACGACCCAGCCGCTTGGCCACCGCGCCGGTGGTGCCGACTCCAAAAAACGGATCCACCACCAAATCCCCCGGATTGGTGGCGGCCAGCAACACGCGATGCAACAGCGCTTCAGGCTTTTGTGTCGGATGAGCTTTACTGCCATCGGGGCGACGAATCCGCTCAGAGCCATTGCAGATAGGCAAGGTCCAATCGGATCGCATCTGCAAATTGTCATTCAGGCTCTTCATAGCGGGGTAATTGAACGTGTAGCGTTTTTGCTCTTTGCTTTTCAGCGCCCAGATCAGTGTTTCATGCGCATTGGTGAAGCGTGTGCCGCGAAAGTTCGGCATTGGGTTAGTCTTACGCCAGATAATATCGTTGAGGATCCAAAATCCGTTGTCCTGCATCATCCCGCCAACGCGGTAGATGTTGTGGTAGCTGCCAATCACCCAAATCGCGCCATCATCTTTGAGAATACGGCGCGCCGCCTCCAGCCAGGCATGGGTGAAGAGATCGTAGTCTTCAAACGCGTCGAACTGGTCCCAGTCCTGGGTGACCGCATCCACACGTGACTGGTCCGGCCGCGTGAGCTCGCCCTGCAGCTGTAGATTGTAAGGGGGGTCGGCGAAGATGAGATCGGCGCACGCCGCCGGCAGCGCACTCATCGCTGCGACGCAATCGCCTTCGATAATGCGGTTCTGCGCCGGCTCGCGCTGCTCCATGCTCGGCTCCCGCCTGCGCGCTGGGGAATCATCAATCGTGTCCATAATCGGGCGATGCCCGCATTGGCCTTGTGGAAAGGTTAACGTCCGCGCATTAGGACGCAAAGGGGCGGCGCAGCGTTGCGTCAGCGGCGCGCACGGGATGAAAGCAGCGGCGGTGCAGCGGCGCCGGTCCCTTGTGGTGAAGCGCTGCAGTGTGCTGAGCCGTGAGATACCCGGCATGGCGATCAAATCCGTAGGCGGGCCAGCGGTCGTGGGCCGTGTGTAGTAAGCGATCGCGGCTCACCTTGGCGATGATGGAGGCCGCCGCGATGGACGCGCTTTTGGCGTCGCCGCCCACCACGGTGCGCACGGGCAAGGCCATGTTGGGAGCCTTATCGCCATCCACCAGAAGGACACGCGGCGCGCGCGGCAACGCGGCCACGGCGCGGGCCATGGCGTTCAGCGTGGCGTTTAAGAGATTCACGCGATCGATTTCTTCCGGCTCCGCAAAGCCGAGGCCGATATGCGCCCGCCCCGCCGCCGCTGAGGCGAGAAGGTCCGCGTAAATGCGTTCCCGCTTGGCGGCGGACAATGTCTTGGAATCATTGAGGCCAGCGGGACAGGCATCGGGGTCCAGCATCACCGCGGCGGCCGCCACGGGTCCCGCCGCGGGCCCGCGTCCCGCCTCATCCACGCCGGCGCAGAGACTGCCCGCCTCACGCTCCAAAGCAAAGTCCACCATAGATTAATTCTGCGCCGAGTCGGCGGTCTCTGCACCGGCGCCAGGAGTATCATCGCCGGATCGGAACAAGTCGCCTTGGCCATCTAGGCTCGGCGGCCGGAAGAGGTCCGTGCGCAGCGGGGCGTGCGCGGCATCGAGCCCCAAGCGCCGGGTCGCCACGGCAAAACGGCGCGCCAGCAGGGCTGCATAGGGGCCTTCGCCCCGCCCGCGTACGCCCCAGCGCGCGTCATAAAGGGCGCCGCCGCGGGTGTCGCGCATGAGAGTGAGCACGCGCTTGGCCGCCGTGGGCCGCGCCTCCGCCAGCCATTCTTGGAACAAATCTTTGATCTCCAAGGGCAACCGCAACAGGACATAGCCGGCGCTGCGTGCGCCGGCGGACTGCGCCGCCGTCAGCACATCTTCAAGCTCCGCATCATTGAGACCGGGGATCATGGGCGCGGCCATCACCCGGACGGGAATCCCGGCGGCGGCCAAATCCGCGATGGCTTGGAGACGCCGCGTGGGGATCGCCGCCCGCGGCTCCATAGCCCGCGCCAAATCCGCATCAAGCGTGGTGACCGAAACCGCGACGCCCGCCAGCCCCGCCGCCGCCATGGGGGCGAGGAGGTCGATATCGCGCAGGATCAAAGCCGACTTGGTGATGAGGGCGCAGGGGTGACGGGCGTTATGCAGCACCCGCAAGATCGCGCGGGTGGTCTCCAGGGTGCGTTCAGCGGGCTGGTAGGGGTCGGTATCCCCGCCAACGACGATGGTTCCGGGGCGATAACCGGGTTTGGCCAGCTCCCGCCGCAAAAGGGCGGCGGCGTCTGGCTTGGTGAAAATCTCGCGCTCAAAATCAAGACCCGGCGAATAACCGAGATAGGCGTGGTTGGGCCGCGCATAGCAATAAATGCAGCCATGCTCGCAGCCCTTGTAGGGGTTGATGGTGCGATCAAAGCCAAGATCCGGCGAGGTGTTGTAGGTGATCAAGCGGCGCGGTGTCAGAGGGTGCAGGCGGGTGGGGCGGCTGGTTTGGGCGGCCAGGCCCTGCCAGCCATCATCGGTCGGGACGTGATCGTGCGGCTCATACCGCGAGGCGCGGTTGGACAGCGCTCCGCGGCCGCGGCGCAGATGGGTGGGGACAACCGCTTTTTTGTTCATGTTATGTTCGTCTCACGATCGAGAGCTGACGTCAAGCGGAGCCAGCCGGCGCCGTTCACTGAGCGTGACGGAGATCAAAGGTCGCAAAATGCATGGCGGCGGCGAAATCACCCACCTCCACCGCCAAACGCAGCGGTCGCGCCGCCCCGCGCAGGCCGGCGGTCTGCGCCTCGATGATCGCGGTCTCGGCGGGCGACAAGTGCTCGAAAGCCGCCAGAGCGTCCGGCGGGAACCACATAAGGATGAAGTCCTCGCCCGCGCGCGGCGCGGCGCGCCAGTCGCTCTCATACGACAAACGCGCGCGTCCGGCGGCCCAAAAGCTGCGCGCCAGCGCTTGCGGCGCGGCCCCGGCCCACAGCGGCGACTCTGTTGCGGGACGGCGCTCAAACCGCGCCAATTGCGCCGTCGCGGCGGCGCTGGCGCGCCTGTGATCGCGCAGGACAAGACGCGCCGCCTTCAGTCCCGTGGAGGCGGGGGCGGCCAAGGCCAAACGCCGCTCCGGCCCGTCTTGCACCACGCCGAACACACCCCAGGCACGTTCGGGCGCGGCCTCGTCCAGCACATCCTGACGCGCCAGCCATCCGGGCGATCCGGCATAGGCCGCCCGCATGGCCGTCCAACGGCGATGGAGCCCGCTGAATCCCATGCTTTGCATCCGCAGCCAGGCGGCAAAGGCATTCTCCACATCCGCGCCGATGGCTTGCACCGCCGGGTCGTCGCAGGAGGCCTGCGCCGCTTCGGAGAAGAGCGCTTCGCGCCGCTGGGCGATCTGCGCATCGCTGAGGCCGGCGCGGGCAAGGACGACCGCGGCGTGTTGTTGCCCGGTGTTGAGCGTGTCGCGCGCGCCTTTGCTGAGCAAGGCGCACCGGGCGTCCAGCGCCGCGGCGCGGGTGCGCTGATCGAAGGCGGCCAAAGGCGTTGCACCGGTTACAGGCGCGCTGTTCGGCGCCTCCGCAGACGCGCCTACGCTTCCCGCCAACGCACCCAACAGGCCCGTGAGCGGCGCCAAAACGCGGGGGCCGAAACGCCGTGCTTTGCCCATTGAGAAACCTGGCCCATACACGCACGCGGCGGAATGTTGACTCGATCGGTCGCCGCAAAGCGTCACCATGGGCGGTGTAGGTTTCGACGACGCCAAGCGCGCTGGACGCTCATGGGGCGTGCGCGTGAGGAGACGCGATGGATTTGCGAGCAAACCTGTATGTGGCGGCCTTGGTGCGGCGGGCTGAAAGCGGGGGAGCCTTCGCGGCGGTGACCGCCCATGGCGATGATGACGCCGGTGTTGTGTTGGTGAAAGTGGCGCTCCTGGACGGACGTGCGCGTGTCTACATGCCGGCCATCGGCGTCGATGGCGCGCGGCGTTGGGTGCAGCCGCTGGGCGATGCGCCGGTGGTGGAGGCGGATGCCGACGCGTATTTGGCGCGCCAGCGCGACGTCGATCCTGACGCTTGGGTCGTGGAGATTGAAGATCGCGCCGGACGCCACTTCTTGGTGTAAACGGCGCTCGGCCGCCACAAAGACGGGCCAAAATGGCGCGGCGCCAGCGGGCTGTTCACCACTTCCTTCACCACTTGGGCGCTAACGTCATCGCACAAGGCGCGTCTGACCGCGGGACCGACGGCGGATAAGCAGGATCCATGCTGTTTTTGTTCAACAATGTTGTGTTGGATATCGGCGAGCCGGCCTCCACGCTGGCGCAAAGCAGCATGCCGATCAATCCGCCTGAAGCCAAAGAGATGACCATCGCCGGCCTGCGCACTGCGGTTCAGGAGGCCGTGTTCTCCAACCCCAAACTGGCGGCGATGGATTACGAGCGGGCCTCGGCCGTCGCCGCGCTAGTTCAGGTGCGCCTCGGCGCCAATGCCTGCGTGGCGCTGATGCGCAAAGGCGGGACGGGGCCCAGCGACGTTTACCTTCGGTTCACCACGATCTCCGAGGTTGTGATGAAGCATCTGGCGGGATTGCAAGAGCGGGGATGGCTCACATTCGCGGCCGTGGAGGTGGCGGTCTGGTCGCGGGCCGCATAACTCCTGTCTCGGCGCGGACCATGAGCCGCGAAGACGCGAGACAGGCAGAATGGCCGACACACACACAATCGCCCATGAAGCGGGCCGACGGCGCACCTTCGCCATCATCTCCCACCCCGATGCGGGCAAAACCACGCTGACCGAGAATCTGCTGCTCAGCGGCGGCGCGATCCGTTTGGCTGGCGCAGTGCGCGCGCGCGGCGAGCGGCGGCGCACCCGGTCGGACTGGATGAAAATCGAGCGCGATCGCGGCATCTCGGTCTCAGCCTCGGTGATGACGTTTGAGTATCGCGATCTGATGTTCAATCTGCTCGATACGCCGGGCCACGAGGACTTTTCCGAGGACACCTATCGCACGCTGACCGCGGCCGATTCCGCCATCATGGTGCTGGACGCCGCCAAAGGCATTGAGCCGCAAACCTTGAAGCTGTTTGAGGTCTGCCGCCTGCGCGACATTCCCATCATCACCTTCATCAACAAGATGGATCGCGAGGCGCAAGATCCCTTCGCGCTTCTTGACGAAATCCAGGACAAGCTCGCCTTAGACGCCAGCCCCCGTCAGTGGCCGGCCGGCTCCGGCAATCGTTTCAAGGGCGTGTTGGAGCTGGAGAGCCAGGATTTCCTGCCTTATCAGCGGCCGGGACAGGACGACGAAGCGCCGGATCCGGCCGCGCCCTCGCCGCGCACCCCTCTCAAAGGCAACGCCATCAGCACGCATTTAGAAGCTGAAGAGCTCGACGCCCTGCGCGAAGAGGCGGATCTGGCGGCCGACGGCTATGCCGCCTTTGCAGAAACATCCTATCGCGAGGGACATCTCACGCCGGTTTATTTCGGTTCGGCCCTCCGTTCCTTCGGCGTGCGCGAACTGCTGGACGCGCTCCACGCCCACGCGCCGCAGCCGGGGGAGGCGGGCGACGCCAAGCCGGCGGACGCTGAAGTCGCGGGCTTCATATTCAAAGTCCAAGCCAATATGGACCCCAATCACCGCGACCGGGTGGCGTTTTTGCGCATGGCCTCGGGCCGGTTCAAGCGCGGCATGAAACTGAAAGCCGCCGGGTCCAACAAATCCATCACCGTCTCTTCGCCGATCCTGTTCTTCGCCCAGGACCGCGAAATCGCGGAGGAAGCCTATGCCGGCGACGTCAT
>CAZGCB010000021.1:6727-30610 GCA_964524065.1 uncultured Caulobacterales bacterium
TGAAGCTGAAAACGGCGGACACCCATAAGACGCTCTCAATCCACAATCCGATCCTGTTCTTCGCCCAAGACCGCGGTTTGGCGGATTACGCCTATCCCGGCGATGTGATCGGGGTGCCTAATCATGGCGTTTTGCGCGTGGGCGATAGTCTGAGCGAGAGCGGAAAAAAGCAGTTCGCCGGCATTCCCAATTTCGCGCCGGAGATTTTGCGCCGCGCGCGCACCGCCGATCCGCTGAAGGCCAAGCATTTGCGCAAAGCGCTGGAGAGCCTGGCGGAGGAGGGGGTGACCCAACTCTTTCGTCCGGAGATTGGCGCGGACATGATTGTCGGCGCCGTGGGGGCTTTGCAAATCGAAGTGATGGCTGAGCGCATCAAGGTGGAATACGGCCTTGAGGCGGTGTTTGAGACGCCGCCCTACACCCTCGCGCGCTGGCTGTCGGCCGATGATGACGGCGCCATTGAAGCCTTCGCCAGCAAGCATCGCGGCCAGATGGCCCGGGACGTGGATGACGCGCCGGTGTTCCTCGCCAAGAATCCCTGGGAAGCGTCCTATGCGGCGGAAAAGCATCCCGATGTCCGCCTCCTGACCGCGAAGGAGCGCCGTTCATGAGCACGCTCGCCGCCAGCGCATGGAGTTGGGCGGCCGTGCGTGACGGCGTGGCCCAGGCATGGGACGCCTCCCTGCTGGGCGTCAGTCTCGGCGACCTCGTCTTGGCGGGCGCGGTGATGCTGGCGGCGCATGTCTTCCGCCGCACCATGTCCGATTGGATTCTGGCGAAGATGAAGGCGCTGGCGGCGTCGCGTGGCATGACAGTGGCCGGGCGCATGGTCGATGCGGTCGGCCCGCCCTTAACGTATGTGCCGTCGCTGCTGGCGGGATATTTTGTCGTGCATCAATTGGGGTGGTCCGGCGAGGCGCGTGAAGGCGGGTTTGTGCCCACCATTGCGGACAATCTGCTGACCACAGCGGCGAGCGTTCTGGTGTTCTGGGCGCTGCTTCGGGTGGTGGACCCCGTACTGGACGCCGCCACGGCGCTGCGGCGGGTGCTGACCACGGGGATGTTTGATTGGATCCGTCGTGGCCTGCGAATTTTTCTGATTTTCGTCGGCGGCGCGGCGATTTTGGAGCTCTGGGGCATCCCCGTCGGGCCCATCCTGGCGAGTTTGGGGATTTTCGGCGTCGCGGTGGCGCTGGGCGCGCAGGACTTATTCAAGAATCTCATTGCGGGCTTTTTGATTTTATCGGAGCGCCGTTTTGAGGCCGGCGAATGGATTCAGGTGGATGGCGTGGTGGAGGGTACGGTCGAGCGCATCGGTTTTCGCTCCACCCATGTGCGCCGCTTTGACAAAGGCCCGGTGTTCATTCCTAACGCCATGCTCGCCGACAATCCGCTGGTGAATTTCTCGCGCATGAGCCATCGGCGGATCTATTGGATCATCGGCATTGAGTACAACGCCAGTCTCGACCAATTGCGCCAGATCCGTGACGGCATCGCGGAGTATTTAGAAAACTCGGAAGAATTCGCCGCGCCGCCGGAGGCCGCGCAATTTGTCCGCATCGACAAATTCAACGACAGTTCCGTCGACATCATGATGTATTGCTTCACCCACACGACCAAATGGGGCGAGTGGTTGGAAATCAAGGAAAGGCTGGCGCTGAAGGTGAAGGCCATCGTCGAGGGCGCCGGCGTCGGTTTCGCGTTCCCTTCGCGGACAATTTATCTCAGCCCCACCGATTCTGCCGCCGCGCCGGAGGTGTTCCAGCCGCCGGCTCAAACCGCTCCGCCGCGCGCCATCGCCAAGGCCGATGCCGCTCAGCCCGCCGCCCGCGCCGCGGCGCCCAAAACGAAAGCGAAACGCAAGCGCACGCGCGCGCCTGCCATGGGCGATGCGCCCGCCGAAGACGGCGGCATGGATGGCGGCTGATGGGACAGCCGATCGAGCCGCGGGCCGGTCAGGCCGCCGCTTCGTCACCTTCGCCCTTTTGCAGGCTCTGACGCACGCGCCAAAACCGCATGATTCTCTGGGCGTCTTCACGCGGCAGCGTTTCGTAGATTTCAGCGAGGGCGTTGGGATCGGCGTCCCCACGCTCGCCCTGGGTCGGGCGTAAAATCGCCAAGGGAACGAAGACCGCGGTTTCAAATCCGGCGGCGCGGCAGGCGCTGGCGAAGGGCGCGGTGTTGGGCTTTTCCGTCAAAAAACGTGCCGCTGGGATGCTGAGTTCCGCGAGCGCCGCGAAGGCGGCGTAGAACTTGGCGTGTTCAGAATTCTGCAGCAGTGTGAGCAACAGGTCCGGCGTCAAGGATTTACGCAGTTTGCGGGACTCCACAAAGCGCAGCGCGTCTTTAGCGTCTTGTGGCTTCACATGGATCATGCGCGCCAGCCGCTCGCGGGCGGCTTTGGCCGCGTGTTCAATATCCTCAACACTCAGCTTGTCGTTGCGATCCAAGATATCGCGGCGCAAATCGCTCTCGACGAAGAAATACATTTCATTCAGCAAATCCGCGGGGGTGTCGTCGCGGCGCACCAACGGTTCGTGCAGCTCGGCGTCATCTTGCGCGGCGTGCAGCAGCCGTTCAAAGCCCTGGCGAGAAATCGCAGCGGTTTGGTTCGTGGCGACGCCGCGGGTGGCGATGTCGTCCTGACGTTCCAAAATCGCGTCGGTGACGCCCTCGGAGATATTGGGACGGGTGGCGAGGCTGCGGATATGCGGCGGTGCGCCTTCACTGGCGACCCAGCGCTGATCCTCTTCGCTGACGCCGTTTTCGCGTGTCAGCAGCGGTTCGGCCACATCAATGGGCTCTTGCAAGAGCGTGCGGGCCAAATTGCGCGGCAGCACCGCGCTGGAGGAGAGACGCTCGGCCATGGCGCGGCGGTCTTCATGCTCCAGTTGGCCGGCGGCGGTGGTGAGGATGTCGTCCACATGCGACAGCGCTGCGCCTTCGCGCATGTCGTCCCGTGTCAAAAAGAGATCGGTGATTTCCCGCAGCAAGGCCCGACGTTTGTCCGTCGACTTGGTTTGGGCGAGCTCCATGAGTTTGTTGAGCCCGTCATCGCCGGTGTTCATGCTGGCTTCTCCACCCCTGCGCACGGCGATCATGGCCGACGGGGCGTAAACATTCCGTGGCGTGTGGGGCGATGAGGGTGCAAACGGGCTATTGCCGGAGCTGGTTAAAGGCAGAGATCAGGCCGCTGTAGTACTCCGCCATCTCCCGCGCACGCGGCGAGCGGGCCGTGTATTGCGGCAGGTCCAGAGGCGCGACCTCACAGTCTGCATGGGCGACGGTCATGAAGCGGGCCCAAATCTCGGCCGGAAGCTCCCCGCCGGTGACCCCGTTCATGGACGCGTTGTCGTCATTGCCGACCCAGGCCGCCGCCGCATAACGCGAGGAGAACCCGAGAAACCAGGCATCGCGGAAGCCGTTGGTGGTGCCGGTTTTGCCCGCGGTTTGCGCACAATCGATGGCGGCGCGCCGGCCGCTAGCGCGTGGCGCGGTCACCACGGCGTGCATGAGCCCACGCATTTGGCGGGCGAGTTCGGGTTCATACACCGTCTCCGGCGTGATGTCCGGACGCAAATAGAGCGTTTCGCCCCGGCTGTCGGTGAGCTCCGCCACCAGATACGCCGGCTGGCGCGCGCCATCGTTTAACAGCACGCTGTAGGCGGTGAGGATCTCAAACATGGAGACCTCCACGGCGCCGAGGGCCAGCGACGGCACCGCCTCTAAATCCCGCTCCACACCGAAACGGCGGGCGAGATCCACCATGGCTTGCGGCCCCAGATCCGCCACCAGCTGGGCCGCCACCGTGTTGATGGAGCGGGCGAAGGCCTCGCGCAGCGTCAGATCCTCATAGCTAAAGCCGTCGCCCTCGCCATCATCGGTGTAGTTGCGCGGGGACCAGCCATCAATATCGACGGGCGCATCGCGGTAGAGGTCAGTCGTTTGACGCCCGTTCTCCAAGGCTGCGGCGAACAAAAACGTCTTGAACGCGGAGCCGGGCTGACGTCGTGCGTCCAAGGTCCGGTTGAACGGGCTTGTGGCGTAGTCGCGCCCGCCCACCATGGCCGCAACCCCGCCTTCACGATCCAAGGCCAGCAACGCGGCTTGGCTCGCTCCCGCTTCCTCAGCGGCCTCCTCCAACACCGCGCCGATGGCGTCCTCGGCGGCTTGCTGCAGCGTCGCGTCGATGGTGGTGCGGATGACGAGATCCGGCGCCTCGACTGGCAACAGACGCTGCGCCTCCACCAAAGCGGCGTCGAACACATAACCGATGGCCCGCCCCGCTTCATCATCCAGGGGGGAGCGTGCGGCGAGCTGAGCGGGGGCGTCCTCCGCTTCGCGCCGTTGTTCGGGCGTGATGAAGCCAGCTTCCTCCATGGCGCTGAGCACCACCAACGCACGGGCCTGGGCGGCGGGCAGATTGCGCGTGGGATCCAAGCGGTCCGGCGCCTTGGGCAGGCCGGCCAGCAAGGCGGCTTCGGCCAGGTTCACATCGCGTGCGGACTTGCCGAAAAAGCGCCGCGCCGCGGCGTCCACGCCATAGGACCGTCCGCCCAAAAACACACGATTGAGGTAGAGATTCAGGATCTCCGGCTTGTCCAGTCTTTGCTCCAACGCGCGCGCCAAGCGCATCTCCTGCACCTTGCGGCGCATGGTCTGCTCCGGCGACAGGAACAGCGTTTTCACCAGCTGCTGCGTGATGGTGGAGCCGCCCTGGGTGATCCGCCCCGCACGCCAATTGGCCACCGCCGCGCGCACAATGGAGCGCCCGTCGACGCCGTCATGCTCCCAGTACCGGCGATCCTCCGTCGCGATAAATGCGTTGATGAGATAGTTCGGCAGCCGGCCATAATCGACCGCCTCGCCATAATAGGGGCCCCGTACGGCCAGCGGCTCGCGATTGCGGTCCAAGAGGGTGATGGACGGCTCGCGCTTGACGCGCCACAGCTCAGACTCAGGCGGTATGCGCGGCAAGTCGTAGAAAAAATAAATATACGCGCTAAGCATGAGGAGCACGCAGACCCCCGCGGCGCTGAGCGTCAGGGTGAGCAGCGCGCGCCGCCAGCGGGCCGGGCGCGCGGGCGGGGGGGACTCAGCAAGGGGATCGCCGACAGACATGATCTGCACCTGCGCAGGAATCGGGGCGAAATCGAGGACGACACGTCGCCACCCGCATATACGCCACCGCTTGGCGGTCTGTCTTGGGGTTTTACGCTGGGACGATCGCGTGCTGTGCACAGGGCGGCGCGCCATGGGTTTTGTCGGCGCGCTTCTCGTCGGCTGCGCGCTTATGGCCGCCGCCTTCAGCGCCGCAGCGCAGACGGAGGCCGCCGCTTCCCAAGCGCGTGCGCCGGAGCGGTTGATCGTCACCGCCGAGCGGCGCCCCGTCGACGCCGCCGCTGAGCCAAGCAATGTCAGCGTGTGGGATTTCGAGACGTTGACCCGCCTGTCAGCGGATCATCCGCAGGAAGCGCTCAATCGCGCGCCGGGCGTGTTCCTCCATCGCGGGTCAGGCCAGGAGCATCTCACCGCTATCCGCTCGCCGGTGCTGACGGGCGGAGCGGGGGCGGGGTCGTTTTTGTATCTCCAGGATGGCGTGCCCCTGCGCGCAGCGGGCTTTGCGAATGTGAACGGCCTGTTTGAGGCGCCGACGGAGTTCGCTGCAGGGCTTGAGACGGTGCGCGGTCCCGGCTCGGCGCTTTATGGCTCCAACGCCGTGCATGGGCTGGTGAATGTGCTGACGCCGGCCCCGCAACACACGCAGACGCGCGTTTCAGCCTCGCTCAGCACGTTGCAACGAACGAAAGCTCAGCTGGTGCGCAGCCATGGCGACGCCAATGGCGGCGTGCTCTTCGGCGTTGACCTCCTCAACGACAATGGCTGGCGCGAGCCCTCTGGTGTGGATCAGCAGAAGGTTTTGGCCCGGTGGGATGTGCGGCGGCCCGGTTTCTCCGCGCAAACCAGCGCGACATTCACCAATCTGCAGCAGGAGACCGCGGGCTTTGAACAGGGCGATGACGCCTATCGCGATGAGGAGGCCGTGCGCAGCAATGAGTTTCCCCAGGCCTATCGCGACGCCCAATCGGCGCGGCTGCAATCACGCCTGAGCTGGGATTTGGCCGCTGGCGGGACGATCGCCCTCACGCCCTATGCGCGCTGGACGCAGATGGAGTTTCTGCAGCACTTCCTGCCCTCCCAAGGGGTGGAGGACAACGGCCATTGGAGCGTGGGCGCGCTCGCGACGATGTATGCTGAGCCGGCGCCGCAGCTGCAGCTCGCCGGCGGCGTCGATGTGGAGGTCACGCGTGGGTTTTTGCAGGAATTCCAGCCGCTGACGGCCGAAGAGCTCACGCTGCCCAGCTTCCTGGCTGACGATTTTCCCCAAGGCGTGCACTATGATTACGCCATTGAGGCGCTCACCGCCGCGGCCTATGGCGAAGCGGAGTGGGTCTTTGCGCCCCGCTGGATTCTGGAGGCCGGCCTGCGCGCCGAGGCGGTGCGTTATGCCTATGACACGCAGGTGGTCGGCGATGTGGGCCGCTTTCGCCGGCCTGATGATCGCGCGGACGATTTCCTCACTCTGACGCCGAAGCTTGCTGTGCTGCGCCGTTTCACGGGCGGCCAGTCGGCCTATCTGCGCTATGCCCGCGGCGCGCGGGCGCCCCAAACGACGGACCTCTATCGCCTGCAGACCGGGCAGGATCCTGCGGCGGCGGATCCCGAAACGCTCGACAGCATCGAGCTGGGCTGGCGTGGCGAGGTGGGGCCCGTCTTCCTCGATTTGGCGGCGTTTTGGATGGAGAAGCGCAATTTCTTTTTTCGCGATGCTGATGGGCTGAATGTCACCGACGGCGTGACACGTCATCAGGGTGTCGAGGCGGCCTTGCGGTGGACCATCGCGCCTCAGCTCTCTGCGCAAGCCTCCGCCAGCTATGCGCGCCACACCTATGAATTTGACCGTCCGGCCAACGGCATCGTCTCTGGCGCTGACATCGACACCGCTCCGCGCTGGCTGGCGCAGGCGACGTTGCTATGGACGCCCGATCCGTTTGAGGCGGAGCTGGAATGGATGTTTGTGGACGATTATTTCACCGATCCCGCGAACACGCAGAGCTATCCCGGCCACCAGGTGTTCAATGTGCGCGGGGCCTGGGCCGCGGCGGACGGCGTGCAGATCTTCGCCATCCTGCGCAATATGGCCGACGAAGACTACGCCGATCGCGCCGATTTCGCCTTTGGCAATGAGCGGTATTTTCCCGGCGAGCCGCGCTCTGTCACCCTCGGCCTACGTACCCAGTTTTAGGCCCGGCCGGGCGTCGCCGCCCTTAACACGCGGATAAGTCGCGCGCTGTCCCCGCATTGGACGCATCCCTTTCCCAATCCTTTCAAAACACTGCGGCATTTGACGCAGTGAGATGTCCCACCGGCGCGCTGGTGAGCCTAAGTTTGGGCATGGTCGCAAAAACCGAACAGCAACGCGCCCTCAAGGGCGGGCGGCGCTCGCGCGCCGTTTGGCGCCAGCTGCGCGAAGCCTATGAAGACGGCGTCGCGCTGGAGGTGCTGTCCCAGCGTTGGCGCCTGCGCGCCGCCACCATAGAGGCCCGCGCGGCGGCGGAGGATTGGCTCAGCCCGCGGCGCGCTTTGGTGGGGCTCGGCCGGGCGCTGAACGCCGAGATCGCCGGCGTCGAAGCGGCGCTGGCGGACGGGGACAATCGCGATTCCGACAAGCGCGCCCGGGCGCTGGAAGGGCTGTCGCGCGCCGCCGAGCGCTTGGCGGCTCTGCGCCTGGCGCAACAATCGGCGGGCGTCACGCCGCCACGCTGGGAAGAGGGGGAAGGCGATGGGGCGCACGCGCCGGACCAAAAGGGCGAAGCCCTTACAGAGTTGCGCGCCGCCCTTGAGCGTCGCCTCGCTGCGTGCCTTGAGCGCGCCGGCGAGGGCGCAGTTTCTGGCGAGCCTCAGCGCCCGGGAGCTGAAGGCGCTGGCGACGTGGCTGAGCCATGACTGGCCAAGCCTGGCGCGGCCGGAGCAATTGGCGCCGCCGGGCGCTTGGCGTGCTTGGGTGTTTCTTGGCGGACGCGGCGCGGGCAAAACCCGCGCCGGCGCCGAATGGCTGCGCAGCCGCATGGAGGGCGCGACGCCGCTCGGCGCCGGCGTCGTGAGCCGTGCGGCGCTGGTGGGCGCGACGCTGCATGATGTGCGCGAGGTGATGGTGGAGGGCGTCAGTGGCTTGCGGGCGATCGCGCCCGCCGGCATGCGCCCGCATTATGAAGCGAGCCGCCGGCGCCTGGTGTGGCCCAATGGCGCGGTAGCCCAGGCTTTCTCGGCGGAAGAGCCCGATCGTTTGCGTGGGCCGCAATTCGCCGCCGCCTGGTGTGATGAATTTGCGGCTTGGCCAGCGCCGGCGACGACATTGGCGATGATTGAGCTGGGCCTGCGCATGGGGGCGGCGCCGCAGCTGGCGGTGACGACCACGCCTAAACCGCTGCAGGCATTGAAAGATTTGCTGGCGCGCCCGGACACTGCGCGCACCCATGCGGCCACGTGGGCCAATGCGGCGAACCTGTCACCGGCGTTTTTGGCCAGTGTGGAGGCCGCCTATGGCGGCGCGCGCCTGGGTCGGCAGGAGTTGGACGGCGAGTTGCTGGAGGATCATGCCGGTGCGCTCTGGCCAAGGGCGGTGTTGGAGGCCGTCTATGACGGCTCTCCGCCGCCGCTGGCGCGCGTTGTGGTGGGCGTGGATCCGCCGGCGGAGGCAGGGCCGGACGCCGACGCCTGCGGGATCATCGTCGCCGGATGCGCGGGAGAGGGCGTCGAGCGCCGTGCCTGGGTGCTCGCGGACCGGACCGTGCAGGGGCTGAGCCCGGCGGCGTGGGCCGCTGAAGTCGCACGCGTCGCGCGGGCGTGGGACGCCGATCGCGTGGTAGCGGAGGTGAATCAGGGCGGGGCGATGGTCACTACTCTGCTGCGCCAGGCCGATCCGGCCTTGCCGGTGCGGGCGGTGCGTGCGGCGCGCGGCAAGCGCGCGCGGGCCGAGCCTGTCGCCGCGCTGTATGAGCGAGGGCGTGTGCGCCATGCCGGCCGCTTCACGGCGCTGGAGGATGAAATGGCCGCCTTTGGCGCGCAGGGGCCGGGCGGGCGCAGCCCGGACCGCGTCGACGCGTTGGTCTGGGCGCTGTGGGCGCTGCTGATTGACGTGTCCGACGCGCCGCAGCTGCGCGTCGTCTGAGACGGAAAGCGGGCGCAATGCCCGAACTGACGCACATATTTTCGCACAAGGAACAGGATCATGCTGGACCAGATGCGCCAGGCGCTGCGGCGCGGGCGGACGCCATTGCGCGCCCATGCGGCCGCCACGCAGGAGAAGACCGCCGGCACGCCGGACAGCGCGCTTCACCGCTCACCGGAGGCGAAAACCTTTGTCGCGCTCCATGCTTTGACCGCCGCACAGCCGGCCAAGCCGGACTTCGCCCGACTGGCGCGGGAGGGGTATGGCGCCAATCCCATCGCCTTTCGCTGCGTGCGTTTGGTGTCGGAAGCGGCGGCGTCGGTGCCGCTTGAAGCGCGCCGGGACGGACAGCCCTTGCCGTCAGACGATCCGGCGGCGCAACTCTTACGCGCGCCCAATCCGGACCAATCCCTCACGGAGTTGCTGGAGGGCTTTCACGGGCATCTTCAGGTGGGCGGCGACGCGTTCATGGAGGCGGTGGATCTGGACGGCGCCATCCGCGAGCTGCACGCGCTGCGCCCGGATCGGATGAGCCCCATCCTGGACAAGCGGGGGCTGCTGCGGGGCTGGACCCACCGTCGCGCCAGCGCCGACAAGGGCACGCCGCATCTGCGCGACCCTCTCACAGGGCGCAGCCGCATCCTCCATATGCGCGTGTTCAATCCCGGCCATGACCATCATGGCCTGGCGCCCATGGCGGCGGCGGCCTTTGCGGTGGACACCCACAACGCCGCCGGGCGCTGGAACAAGGCGCTTCTGGACAACGCCGCCCGGCCCTCCGGCGCGCTGGTGTATTCCAGCAAAGAGCCTGACCGGCTGACGCCCGATCAATTCTCCCGGTTGAAGGCCGAGTTGGAGGATGCCCATTCCGGCGCCGCCGCCGCGGGCCGTCCCTTGTTGCTCGAAGGCGGCCTGGATTGGCGGCCCTTCGGCCTGTCGCCGGCGGATATGGATTTTGTCGAGGCGAAGAACATCGCCGCGCGGGAAATCGCCCTCGCCTTCGGGGCGTCGCCCATGCTGCTGGGCATTCCCGGCGACAACACCTACGCCAACTATAAGGAGGCCAATCTCGCCTTCTGGCGTCAAACGGCGCTGCCCTTGGCGCGCAAGACCGCGCGGGCCTTGGAACGTTGGCTGCGGCCGTGGCTCGGCGCCGATTTGGAGTTGCACACCAAGGAGGATCAGGTGCCGGCCCTGGCTGAGGAGCGCGGCGCCTTGTGGCGGCATCTGGCGCAGGCGGACTTTATGACTGTCGCCGAGCGCCGCCGTAAGGCGGGCCTTCCCGCGCAACCGGCGCCGGAGGAGCTGCCGGCATGAGCGTCACCATCGCCTCGGCCGCGCCTTCCGTGACGCCAACGGGAGCGCCCCCCGAAACGCCGCCGGCCGCCGAGGAGCCCGAGCGTTGGCCGCGCCTTGATCGCCATATCACCCTGGCGCTGGTGTTCGCCGTCATCCTCGAGACGGCCGGCGGCCTGGTGTGGGTCGGCGCCCTGGGCGCGCGGGTGCAGCAAATGGAGACCCAGTTCAGCGAGCGCGCCGAAGAGATCCGGCGTCTCGCCCATTTGGAGGCCGAAGTGGGGGCCATGCGCGATCAGCTCGACCGCATTGAAGGGCGGCTCGACAGCCTGGTGGAGCATCGGCGCGATGGAGGTGCGTTATGAGCAACGAGGAGGCCGCGCCGTTGCGCATTGCCGGCTATGCAAGCCTGTATGACCGCCGCGATTTGGCCGGCGACATCGTCCGCCCCGGCGCTTTCACCGCCAGCTTGGCTGAGGCCGGCGCAGCCGGCGTCGCCATGCTGTTCCAGCACCATACGGACGAGCCCATCGGCGTGTGGGAGTACATCCGAGAGGACGCCATGGGCCTGCATGTCGAGGGCCGGCTGCTGGCGGCGGGGCCGCGGGGCGCAACCGCGCGGCGCCTGGTGCGGCTGGGCGCGCTGGACGGGCTGTCCATCGGCTATCGCGCTGTGCGGTCGACGCGACGCCCCGATGGCGGCCGCGATTTGCTGCAGCTGAACCTATGGGAGGTGTCGCTGGTGACGTTTCCCATGTTGCCCACAGCCCGCTTTCGCGTGTTGACGCCGCAGACACTGGAGCGTGAGGCGGCCTGACCGCTGCTCCAGGTTTGTTTGAGACGCCCGCCGGCCCCGCCCGCGGGCTTTTTTTGTGCCCACTGAGGAGAAGCACCCCCATGACCAAGGAAACCAAGATGACCGGCGCGGGCGGGGATGTCCGCGGCGCGCTGTCGGATTTTCTCTATGCCTTCGAGGCGTTTAAGGACGCCAATGATCAGCGTCTCGGCCAAATCGAGCGCAAGCAAGCCGATGTGGTGACGGCCGAGAAGGTGGATCGCATCAACGCGGCTCTCACCCAACAGCAAAGCTTGCTGGAGCGCTTGGCGCTGGATTCTCGCCGCAGCGGCCTTGGCGGCGCAGCCCCGGTGGACGAACGCAAATCCGCCTTTGACGGCTATCTGCGCACCGGCGACATTTCCGGCATTCTCGAAACCAAAGACCTCAGCTCCGGCTCCGATGGCGGCTATATCGTCCCACCGGAAACCGAAGCCATCATTGACCGGCGCTTGTCGGCCGCCAGTCCCATCCGCGCCATCGCCAGCGTGAAAACCGTCGGCTCCAACCTCTACAAAAAGCCCGTCAGCTTGGGCGACGCTTATGCTGGCTGGGCCGATGAAACCACCGCCCGCAGCTCCGCCACCGCGGCGTCTGAACTGAAATCCTTGGAGTTTCCCACCGCCGAGCTCTACGCCATGCCGGCCGCCACCCAGACGTTGCTGGACGACACTCATGTGGATATGGACGCTTGGCTCGCCGAAGAGGTGGAGGAAGTGTTCGCCGCCCAAGAGGGCGCGGCCTTCATCAATGGCACGGGCACGAACCAACCCAAGGGCTTTTTGAGCTACACCATCGTCGCCGACGCCAGCCATGCTTGGGACTCCATCGGCTACATCGCCACCGGTAAGGCCGATGATTTCGCTGACACCGATCCCATTGACGCGCTGCTCGATCTCATTACGGCGCCGAAATCCATGTATCGGGCCAATGGTCGTTTCGTGATGAACCGCCGCACGGTCGCCGCGACCCGCAAGCTGAAAGACGGCGACGGCGCCTATATTTGGCATCCGCCGTCAGCGCTGGGCGAGCCGGCGACGCTGCTCGGCCACGCCGTCACCGAAGCCGAAGACATGCCGGACATGAACCACGCCACCAAGCCCTACGCCATCGCCTTCGGCGATTTCGCCCGCGGCTATCTTGTGGTGGATCGCGTTGGCGTGCGCGTGCTGCGCGATCCCTTCTCCGCCAAGCCTTATGTGCTGTTTTACACCACCAAGCGCGTGGGCGGCGGCGTGCAGAATTTCGACGCCATCAAGCTGCTGAAATTCGCCGCGAGCTAGTCCGCATTCACGTCCCCCCAACGCCGGTTTCCCCTGCCGGCGTCGCCTGCGAACGGGCGCTCTGAAGCCTTCAGAGCGCCCGTTCGCGTTTCTTGAGACAGGACATCCATGCCCCTCGACATCATCACGCCGCCGGGCGTGGAGCCCGTCTCCACGACCGAGGCCAAGGTGCGTCTGCGCATCGACCATACCGATGAAGACAGCCTCATCGCCGCTCTCATCACCGCTGCGCGCGTGCGGGTGGAGGCGCTCACCGGCCATGCGCTCATCACCCAGCGTCTGCGTGAAACCCGCGATGGCTGGGGCGCCGGCGATCGGGCGGAGGCGGGCGCGGCGGTGCTGCGCTTGGCCCGCGGGCCGGTCAGCACGCTGCATCATGTGAAAACCATCGATGAGGACGGAACCGAAACGAGTTTGGATCTCGGTAAAATCGCTCTCGACGGCCACAGCGCGCCGGGCCGCGTGTCCCTGATGACCGGCGCCTGCTGGCCCGATCCGGGACGCCCGCTGGCGGGCATTCAGATTGAGTATGACGCGGGCTATGGCGCCGCGGCCTCCGACGCGCCGGAGCCTTTGCGCGAAGCCGTCCAATTGCTCGTGGCCGAAGCCTATGAAGGCCGCGTGCCGCCTTCGGCCGACGCGAAATCCGCTGCTCAGCTGTCGCCGCGTGTGGCGGGACTGTTGGCGCCTTATCGGACGGTGCGGCTATGAGCGCCCGCGATCCCATCGGCCTCTTGCGCAAACGCGTCAGCCTAGAGGCGCCGGCGGCGAGCGCGGATACCGGCGGCGGCGCGGCGCTCGCCTTTGTGGCGCAAGCCCAAATCTGGGCGGAGATCCGCGCGGCGTCGGCCCGCGAGCGCACGGAGGCCGACGCGCTCACCAGCTTCGTCACGCACCACGCACGGATTCGCTTCCGCAATGATGTCCGGCCCGGTTGGCGTCTGGCCTTTGAGGGCCGGTCATTGCGCATCCGACATGTCCGCGACGAGACGGGCGAGCGGCGCTGGCTGGACCTGGATTGTGAAGAGGAGACGCGCTGATGGCGGCAGTTCTCGGCGCGGACTTCGCTGTGCAGGCGGGGCTTTACGCGCATCTCACCGGCGATGCGGACCTGCAGGCGCATTTGGGTGATCCCATGCGCCTGTATGACGTGCCGCCGGCGGACCCGGTGTTTCCCTTCGCCACATTCGGGCGTGCGGAAACCACGCCCAGCGACGCCGATGACGCCGTGCTGGAGCATGTGGTCCATCTGCACGCTTGGAGCCGCTATGGCGGGCGTCAGGAGGCTAAGGCGATCATCGCCGCCCTGCGCACCAGCCTGCAGGACGCGACGCTGAGCCTGGACGGGCATCGCCTGATCCATCTGCGCGCCGTCTACGCCGATGTGTTCCGCCTGCCCGATGGCCGCACCGTGCAAGGCATTCTGCGCCTGCGCGTCGTCACCGAGCCCCAATAACGCCCGTCCTGTGAGGAGATCCCATGGCCGCCCAGAAAGGCAAAGACATCCTATTGAAGATCAGCGACGGAGATCCGTCGCCGAGCTTCCAAACCGTGGCGGGCCTGCGCGCGCGCACCATCTCACTGAATGCGCGCACGGTGGACGCCACCGACAGCGACAGCCAGGCCTGGCGCGAATTGCTGGGCGGGGCGGGCGTGAAGTCCGCCACGGTTTCCGGCTCGGGTCTGTTTAAGGACGCCGCCGCCGATGAGACGGTGCGCGGCGTGTTCTTCAGCCAAGACGCCCGCGACTGGCAGCTCATCATTCCCGATTTCGGTACGCTGGAGGGCCCGTTCCTCGTCTCGGCGCTGGAGTATTCCGGTCGCCATGATGGCGAGGCGCAATACGCGCTGACCCTTAGCTCCGCCGGCGCCCTCAGCTTCACCGCGTCCTAGCCGGCGCGCCCAACCCAAAGGACATCCCATGACAGACTTCCAAGACGCCGCGCCCGCCAATGGCGCGCGGGGCGAAGCCGTGCTCGATATCGAGGGCGAGGAAGCCAAGCTCTGCCTTACCCTTGGCGCCTTGGCCGAGATGGAAACGGAGTTCCGCGTCACCGGCATCCGTGCGTTGCGTGAGCGGCTGATGGACATGTCCGCGCGCGACTTGCTGACGGTGCTGTCCATCCTGATCCGCGCTGGCGGTTCGATGGCGCTGACCGTGCGCGATTTGATGCGTCGGCGGCTGGATCCGCTGCGGGTGGCGCGTGCGGTGGCGGCGGCCTTCGCCCGCGCCGGCGTGGAGGAGGCGCATCTGCGTCAGGACCCCAAACCGACCGGCGATGAGCGCTGAGTGGGCGCAAGCTTTGGCCTTCGCGCTGCGCTTGGGCCTAAGCCCCGAGGCGTTTTGGCGTTTGTCCCTGGCGGAATGGCGCGCGCTCACCCGCCCCTGGCGCGTGCTGGAGCCGCTGAGCCGCGCTGGCTTTGACGCGCTGTGCGCCCGCCATCCCGACACGCTGCGTTCGCAAGAGGAGACCCTGTAATGGAGGAGTGGAGCCCCGATTTCTCCGAGGCCGATAGACGTCGCATCCAGCGGCAGTTTGCTTCAATCGCCGCTGGGCCGGCTGAGGCCTTGATGGACACGTTTGACACCGTCTCCAACGCCATCGCCGAAAGCTTGGAGGGGGCGGCTTTGCGCGGCGAAGTGTCCTTCCGCGCCATGGCCGATGCGGTGAAGGGCGCACTGAACGAAACGGCGGTGCAGGATCTCGCACCCGGCCCCCTCGGCGCGGCGCTGAGCGCGTTGACGCAAACGGCGGGCTTCGGTGCGCGGGCCGATGGCGGCCCTGTGACCGCCGGCGCCAGCTATTTGGTGGGCGAGCGCGGGCCGGAGGTGTTCACCCCGGCCGGCGCGGGGGAGATCAGCAGTCCCCGCGCCGCCAATGTCGCCGTGACCATGAACTTCGCCGCCGGCGCCGATGCGCGCTCGATCCAACGCTCACAAAACCAGATCGCCGCCTTGGTCGCGCGCGCTGTGGCCCGCGGCCAGAGGGAGCTTTGAGGTGAGATCTGCAACGCAAAGGGAGGCGCGTCATGGCGGCCTTTCATGATGTCAACTTCCCGCTCAGCATCGCGCTCGGCGCGCTGGGCGGGCCTCGCCGACGCACCGAGATCGTCACGCTGTCCAGTGGACGCGAGGAGCGCAACAGCCCCTGGGCCGGCGCGCGGCGGCGCTGGGACGCCGGGATTGGGGTGAAAACGCTGGATGATCTGCACACGCTGCTGGCGTTTTTCGAGGCCAGGCGCGGGGCGCTGCATGGTTTTCGCTGGCGCGATCCGGTGGATTTCCAGTCCTGCGCCCCCTCTCAAACGCCGCAAGCGGGCGATCAACCGCTGGGGGCGGGGGACGGGGCGACAACCAGCTTCTCCCTCATCAAGCGCTATGCCAGCGGCGGCCACAGCACCGATCGCAGCATCGCGAAACCGGTGACGGGGACCGTCCTTGTGGCGGCGGACGCGGTTTTGCAGACCGAGGGCGTCGATTTCACCGTCAATGCGAGCACGGGGACCGTGACCTTTGCGACAGCGCCCGCAAATGGCGCGGTGCTCACGGCCGGCTATCAGTTCGACACGCCCGTGCGGTTCGACACGGACCAACTCGACATCAGCCTGGACAGTTTCGGCGCCGGCGAGGCGCCGAGTGTTCCCGTGATTGAGATTTTGGCCTGATGCGTACGATTGCCGCCACTCTTCAGACCGCCCTCGACAGCGGCGTCACCACGCTGTGTTGGTGTTGGCGCGTCATCCGCCGTGATGGCGTGACGCTGGGCTTCACCGATCATGACCAACCGCTCACGGTCGCGGGCCAGCTGCACCAGGCCGCCAGCGCGCGCGTGGAAGGCGATGTGGACCAGCGCGCCGGCTTTGCGCCCGGCGCGGCGGCGTTGGCGGGCGTGTTGAACTCCACCCTGATCCGCGAAACCGATGTGGCGGGCGGCCTCTATGATGAGGCGACGGTGGAGGTGCGCCGCGTCGACTGGACCAACCCCAGCGCGCATGTGCTGATGTGGAGCGGCCGCTTTGGGGAGATCCGCCGCCAAGGCGCCCGCTTTGAGGTGGAGTTGCGCGGACCCGCTGCGCGCTTGGACCGCACCATCGGGCGCGTGCTCCAGCGCCGCTGCGATGCGGAGCTGGGCGATGCGCGCTGCGGCGCGGATGTGAGCGGGCCCAGCTTCACCGCCAGCGCCAGCGTGACAGAGGTGCTGGACGCACGCCGTTTCGTCGCGACGGGGCTCGACGCCTTTGCGGCCGATTGGTTCGCCGGCGGCGTGCTGACATGGGCCAGCGGGGACAACGCGCCCGCCCGCATGCGGGTCGAGAACGATTTTCGCAGCGGCGCCCAAACTTTGATCACGTTGACATCGCCGCCCGCGCAGGCGCTGAGCGCCGGGGATGCATTCACCATCACCGCTGGCTGCGACAAACGCTGGCGCACCTGCCATGACACATTCGCCAATGTGGCGAACTTCCGTGGTTTTCCCATGATCCCCGGGGATGATTGGCTGTTTGGCGGCCCGTCCGCCGGAAGTCACAACAATGGCGAAAGCCTATGGACCGATCGGGACAGTTGACCCGCGCCGCCGTCATCGCCTGCGCGCGAGACTGGCTGGGCACGCCTTATCGCCACCAGGCCAGCGTGCGCGGGGTGGGGTGTGACTGCCTCGGCCTTGTCCGTGGGATTTGGCGCGCATTGGTTGGCGCGGAGCCGGAGGCGACGCCGCCCTACACGCCCGATTGGGCGGAGCGGGCAGCGACTGAGACGTTGCGCGACGCCGCCGCGCGCCACATGGCCTCTCTGCCGCTTACAGAGGCTCAGCCTGGCGATGTGCTCCTGTTCCGCATGAATGCGGACGCGCCCGCCAAACATGCGGCGATCCTCAGCGCGCCGGATCGGTTGATCCACGCCTATTGGGGCCGGGCGGTGAGCGAGACGGTCTTTGTCCCCTGGTGGCGCCGACGCGCCGCCTACGCCTTCGCTTTTCCCGTCACGCCTGTCGCTACCCGTTCCGCCGTCGCGAGCAAGGAGGCTGCATCCCATGGGTGAACTTGTCGTCACCGTCGGCCAGCAGGCCGCCATTTATGCGGCGCAAAGCGCGGCCGCCTCCTACATCACGGGGGCTTTGAGCGATCCGTTGCAAGGCCCGCGCTTGGAATCGGCGCAGCTGCAGACCTCCAGCGAAGGCGCCGGTTTGCCGCTGGTCTACGGCCGGGTGCGCTTGGGCGGGCAAATCATCTGGGCGACCCGCTTCAAGGAAACCAAGACCACCAAATCCGCCGATGACGGCAAGGGCGGCCCGCGCGTTGACGAATACAGCTACTCCGCAAGCTTCGCCGTCGCCATCGCGATGGGGCCCATTGACGGCGTCGGCCGGGTCTGGGCGGACGGCCGGCCGCTATCGTTGGATAAAGTCACGTGGCGGCTCTATCGCGGCACGGAGGATCAACAGCCCGACCCGCTCATTGAAGCGGTGGAGGGGACAGGCGATGTCTCCGCCTTTCGCGGCGTCGCCTACATCGTGTTTGAGAATCTGGCGCTGGATGCGTTCGGCGATCGCCTGCCCCAGCTGAATTTCGAGGTGTTCCGCGCCCCAGCCTCCGGCGATGGACAGCCACGCCTTGAGGCGTTGGCGCGCGGGGTGACGTTGATCCCCGGCTCCGGCGAGTTCGCCTACGCCACAACCGTCGTGCGCCGCGATGTCGGGCCGGGCGTGGAGAGCTTTGACAATCTCAACAATGCGCGCGGCCAGACGGACGTGCTGGCGGCGATTGACGATTTGGAGACCCATCTGCCGCACTGCGCGTCGGTCATGCTCGTGGTGTCCTGGTTTGGCGATGATTTGCGCCTGGGCGCCTGTCAGCTGCGCCCGGGGGTGGAGACGCGGGACAAAACCACCCGCGGACTGGAGTGGCGCGTGCAGGGTTTGACGCGCACGCACGGCGATGTGCTTGAGGTCAGCCGCACCGACGATCGGCCCAATTATGGCGGCACCCCCAGCGATAATGCGGTGCTGGAGGCCATCGCCGAATTGAAGGCGCGCGGCTTTAAGGTCGCGCTCTATCCCTTCATTCTCATGGACGTGCCGACGGGCAATGGCTTCGCCGATCCCTATGGCGGGGCGGAGCAGGCCGCCTTTCCCTGGCGGGGCCGCATCACCTGTCATCCGGCGGCTGGCCAGCCGGGAACGGTCGACAAAACCGCCGTCGCCGCCAGTCAAATCGCCGCGTTCATCGGGACCTGCACGCCCGAGCATTTCAGCGCCAGCGACGACACCATCGCCTATGCCGGCCCCGATGAATGGTCCTTGCGCCGCATGATCTTGCACTATGCGCGCCTGGCTGAAGCTGCTGGCGGGGTGGACGCGTTTGTCATCGCTTCGGAAATGCGCGGCCTCACCCAGGTGCGCGATGACGCCGGGGCGTATCCCGCGGTGGCGGGGCTGCAGACCTTGGCGGCGGATGTCCGCAGCATTTTGGGGCCTGACGCAAAACTCACCTATGCCGCGGATTGGTCAGAATATTTCGGCCACCAGCCCCAGGACGGCACGGGCGATGTGTTCTTTCATCTCGATCCGCTCTGGGCCGACGCCAATATCGATATGGTGGGGATCGACTGGTACGCGCCGCAAAGCGATTGGCGCGACGGCGCCGATCATACGGACGCGGCGGCTTGGCCCTCCATCTATGACCGCGATTATCTACAAGCCAATGTGGAAGGCGGGGAGGGCCACGCCTGGTACTACGCCTCCCAAGCCGACCGCGCGGCGCAAATCCGCACCCCCATCACCGACGGCTCCGGCAAACCCTGGGTGTTTCGCTATAAGGATCTGCGCCATTGGTGGTCCAACGCCCATTATGATCGCCCCGGCGGCGTGGAGGCCGTCAGCCCCACCGCCTGGGTTCCGCAAAGCAAGCCGATTTGGTTTGTCGAGGCCGGTTGTCCCGCCGTGGACAAGGGCGCCAACCAACCCAATGTATTCGTCGATCCCAAAAGCTCCGAAAGCCAGCTGCCCCATTTCTCCAGCGGCGCGCGCGATGATTTGATCCAACGCCGCATGCTGGAGGCTTTGCTGAGCTATTGGGAGCCGGCGGCGGGCCGCAATCCCACATCCAGCGTCTATGGCGGGCCCATGATCGCCTGGGAGTCCATCCATTTGTGGACGTGGGACGCGCGGCCCTTTCCCGATTTTCCCTCCCGACTCGGCGTGTGGAGCGATGGCGAGAATTGGCGGCTCGGCCATTGGCTGAATGGCCGCACGGGCCTGGCGCTGTTGTCCGGCGTCGTTGCGGATGTGTGCGCCCAGGCCGGCTTGGCCAGCGCGGAGGTGGACGCCGCTGCGCTGGAGGGGCTCATCGCCGGCTATATCATCGCCAATCCCACCAGCGCGCGGTCGGCGTTGGAGCCTTTGGCGCGGGCCTATCGTTTCACGCCGGCGGAACAAAGCGGAGCGCTCGCGTTCCTGCCGTCCGGGGCGCAGGCCGCCGATATCCTCAGCCTCGCCGATGCGGTCGCCGACAGCGCCGAGCCGGCGCTGCGGCGCGCGCGCGCCGATGCCGCCGAGGCGCCGTTGGAGGCGCGGGTGCGCTTCTACAATGAGGCGCGGGATTATCAGGTGGCCGCCGCCTCCGCGCGCCAGCTGGACGCCGTGCGCCGGCGGGTGTTGAGCCTCACCGCGCCCCTCGTGCTTGATCATGCTGAAGCCGAAGCCATCGCCATAGCGTTGATGTCAGACGCTGCTGCGGGTGCGGAAACAGCGGAGTTGTCCGTGCCGCCCTCCCGCGCCGGCTGGGAGGTGGGGGACACCCTCAGCGCCCCCGATTTGGGGCCCGGCGATTGGCGCATCACCGCGGTGGAGGGGGCCGGCGTGCGGCGGCTCACCCTCAGCCGTATGGCCGAAGCGCGCCCGCCCCGGGTGAGCGGGCCGATTCCGGGCGTGCTCGGCGAACCCGCGGCGCCCCCGGCCCGCCCCTTCGGCGTTGTGTTGGACGTGCCGCTGCTGCCATCAGAAAGCGCCCGCAGCGGCCCGCGCGCCGTGGCGGCGGCCGCGCCGTGGCCGGGAAGCGTGGTGGTGAGCGCCGGGGCCCAGCGGAGCGAGCGCGGGGTCTTGGACACTCCAGCGGATCTTGGCGCTTTGGTCTGGGATTTATGGCCGGGGCCCGTGGGCCGTTGGGACGAGGGCAATGTTATGCGCGTCTCGCTAAGTTCGGGCGAGCTGTCCTCGGCCAGCGTCGCGGATGTCCTCGCGGGCGCCAATGTGATCGCGGTGGCGGGCGCCCTTGGGGAGTGGGAGATCCTGCAATTTCGTGAGGCGGCGCTTGTCTCCGCGGGCGTTTATGAGCTGCGCGGTTTGCTGCGCGGCCAAGCCGGCACGCAGGGCGCGATGGCGGCGCCGGTGTCCGCCGGCGCGCGTGTGGTGGTGTTGAACGGCGCCAGCCTGCCTGTGAGCACCCAGGTGCATGAACGCGGCGAAACTCTCAGCTGGCGCTTTGCGCCCTCAGGCGGTGCGGCGACGGGCGATGGCGTCCACACCGTGGAGGCGGCGTATCAGGGGCTGCATCTGCGCCCCTTAAGCCCCGTGCATGTGCGGGCGCTGCGCGATGCGGCCGGGGTACGCTTCAGCTGGGTGCGGCGCACCCGAATCGATGGCGATGACTGGTCGGCCGAGGACGTGCCTCTTGGCGAAACCGACGAACGGTATCGCTTGGAGTTGCTGGACGGCGGCGCGACGGTGTGGAGCGCTGACACCACGGCGCCGTCGGCCATGCTGTCGGCCGCGGAGGAGGCGGCGCTATTCGCCGGCGCGCCCTTGGGCGCCTTTTCCATGCGCGTGGCGCAGCTTTCTGAGGCGTTCGGCGCCGGCGCCGCCCGTGAACTTACGGTTTATGTCCACAGCTGAACGCGCGGCGCGGCAGTTTCCTTTTGCATGTTGGGAGACTCTGACCAACATACGCCACATCGTTATGCGCTTATGGGGGGCTCCTGTGTCGTCGCTCTGAAGCGGGGCCATGCCCTCAGCATGCGACGATGTTGGATAGTGCGGGAAAGTGCCGACCGTGATGGCGAATCCATACACCCGGCTGGGCGTCGCGCCCACCGCGTCGACCGAAGAAATCCGTCGCGCCTATCGCAAATTGGCCAAGGCGCTGCACCCTGACGCGCGTCCGGGCGATAAGGCTGCCGAAGAACGCTTCAAACACGTCACGGCGGCCTTCAATCTGCTCAGCGATCCGGTGGCTCGCGGCCGCTTTGATCGCGGTGAAATCGACGCCGACGGCAACGAGATCATCAACGGTCATCGTCGCCGGCACAATGCCGGGGCTGGCGCCGGGCGTGACGGCTTCCGCGATTTTTCCGATATGTTCTCCGGCGCGTTCGGCGATGACGCCCGGGGCCCCTTCAACACCCGTGGCGCGGATGTGCGCTACAAGTTGCCCATCAGCTTTGAAGAGGCCGCCAATGGCGGACGCAAACGCGTCACCATGGGGGATGGCAAAGCGCTGGAGCTGGTCATCCCCGAGGGCGTGCGCTCGGGCCAAGTTCTCCGCTTGCGCGGCCAAGGCGCCGCGGGCGCCCGCGGGGCGGCGGCGGGCGATGCGCTTGTGGAAATCGAGGTGCAGGCCCATCCCCACTTTGCGCGCGAAGGCGATGATATCCGTCTGGATGTGCCGATCACGCTCACCGAAGCCGTGTTGGGCGCGAAAATCCGCGTGCCCACGCTCACCGGCCCGGTGACGGTGACGGTGCCGCGCGGCTCCAATTCCGGAGCGGTGCTGCGCCTGCGTGGCAAAGGCGTCAAGGGAGAGAAGGGCAAGGGCGATCAGTTGTTGCGCCTGTCGGTTGTGCTGCCCGAGCGCTCCGACGCGGAGCTGCAACGCTTCGTCTCCCGTTGGCGGCCGCCCAAAACCTACGATCCCCGCAAGCATTTCGACGTCTAGTCGCAACGGCGGCGCCGACACCGGCGCGCCATCCCCGGACTGAGTGTCGCATGCGACGGCTCTCGCCAGGTCGCCATGGCGTGTTTATATGCCCACACAGCATCTCATCGCGGTGTGGAGCCGTCATGTTCGCTTTTTATATGTTGGCCGCCATCGCGTCGGTCGCCCTCGCCGCGGCCGTGTGGGGCGGGTCCACACGCGCCGGCCGCATGCTGCGGGCGGGCGTTGTGACGGCTCTCGCAGCGTTGGTGTTTATGTGGGCCGGCGGCGACGCCCGCCCCGGCGATCCGTTGCAGGCGCGTTTGGCCGCCGTCCAGGATGCGCCGGGCGCCGCGCCGCCGGGGGCCCGCGCGGCGGCGGCCCGGCGTGCGGCGCGGGAAAACCCCCAAGATCTCGAAGCGTGGCGTGAACTTGGCTATGCCGAAGCGACCCTGGGCGCGTGGCCGCGGGCGGTGCGCGCCTTTGAGCGGGCGCTGCAGATGGCGCCCGACGCACGCAGCCATGTGGATCTCGCCGATGCGTTGGTGGCCCGCGATGGCGGGCGCGTCTCGCCGGCGAGCGCCGCCTTGGTGGAGGCGGCCCTCGTGCAGGATCCGGCGCATGTGCGCGCCCTGCGCTTACGCGCTATCGCCGCCCAACAGGATGATGGGTCGGAGGCTGCTTTGGCCGTCTGGTCAGATGTGCTGGAGGGCCTCGGCGAGGAGGACGGCCGGCGCATGGTGCTGGCGGCCGAGGCGGCCGCGCGCCTCTCTCGCCCCAGCCGCGGTCCGGGCGGTGACAGGGATGGGGCGGCCCCCTTCGCGGCGCTCATGGCGGCCGGGGAAACGGACCCTCGCGCCGCGGCGCACATGGTGGATGCCATGGTGGCGGGGCTGTCGGCCCGTCTCACGGACAATCCGAATGATCTGCCCGGCTGGCTGACCTTGGCGCGGGCCCAGGCCTTGCGCGGCGCGTGGAGCGACGCGGCGGCCGCCCTGGATGGCGCGACGGACGTGGCGGCGCGTCCCGGCCACCGCATCATCATCGCGGCGGCGGCCAATCACATTTTGCAATTGGCGCAGGAGGCGGCCGCGGCGCCGCCGGCGCGGGAGGAGGGCTCATGAGCGGCTGGTCACCCCGGCATCAGAGATTGGCGTTGGTCGGCGTCGGCGCCGCGGCGGCGGCCTTTGCGTTGGTGCTGGCCAGCATCGGCTTGCGGGAATCGGCCGCGTTTTTCCAGACGCCCTCCCAGATTCTCGCCGATCCGCCGCAACCTGGACAGGCGCTGAGTGTCGGCGGGCTGGTGGCGCTGGGCAGCGTGCGCACGG